>NZ_JBJFLO010000023.1:0-1053 GCF_045363175.1 Xanthomarina sp. GH4-25 | reverse complement strand
ATGTCTTGTCCTGAAATATGGCTACAGGTTAAAATTGAATTTACGCTGATAATTTATATACCATATTTGGTGTTTTATAGTCTAAAGATAAATGTAATCTTATTTCGTTGTATAAATTAATTGCATTTTTTGCAGCTCTCTTAGCGTGAGCCACGTTATCAAAGGTTTGGTCTAAATAAAACTCGTCTTTTAAGATTCCATTTACACGTTCTGCCATTGCGTTTTCGTAGCAATGATTTTCTTCAGTCATACTAATATCTATCTTTTTTCTTTTAAGTATTTGTGTGTACACATTACTGCAATATTGTATTCCTCTGTCTGAATGATGAATAAGTTGTTTAATGTCTTTAGCCTGATAAATAGCCTTATTAAGGGCTCTCACGCATCCTTTTAGTTCTAAGCTATCACTAAGATCATAACCCACTATTTTTCTGGAATGCATATCGGTTATTAAAGCCAGGTAGCAAAAGCCTTTTACAGTTCTGATGTAAGTTATGTCACTCACCCAAACTTGGTTAGCTCTAGTAACTTCTAAGTCTTTTATAATGTTGTTATACTTATAAAAACGATGATACGAGTTTGTTGTTCTGGCACTGGTTTTCTTTCTAAGTGTTAGCATGTTGTGTTTTCTAAGGACATTAAATAGGGTGTCTCTACCAATTTTAAGGTTGGCTTTAGTAAATTCAACATCTAGTGATTTTATGAGTTTACGTACACCTTCTCTAGGAAGGGATTTACGTTTTTTACTGACTATGTTTATAATCTGATGTTCTAGTTTTAAACGCTTATCAGCTCTAGATTTGTATTTGTAATACGCATCACGTTTAAGTCCGAAACAATGAGTTATAGTCGTTAAAGAAGCAAATCCCTTAGATTTCTCTTTCGCTTTGATTAAGGCTTTATACTTAGCTTTTTTTTTAGCTCTGCAACAGATTTGTAGCCTAGATCTTCAGCTGCCACTTCCAGATAAGAATCCAATACCATGGCATCCAGATCCTTTTTAAGTAGTAGTTTTTTAAGCTGTTCTATTTCCTTTTGCAAGGCTTTAATTCG
>NZ_JBJFLO010000022.1:0-1072 GCF_045363175.1 Xanthomarina sp. GH4-25 | reverse complement strand
GTTATCACAAGCATCTGTGAATGTCCAAGTACGAGTAATGATTATGTTACAAGGATCCGTATTATCAGTTGCATCCACACCAGTAACAGTAATATCACCAGCACAATTATCAGCAGCTGTTAAATCACCAGCAGCAGGCACATCAGCGATACACTCGTAAGCGATATCAGCAGGCGCACTAGGAGCCACTGGAGCTGTAGTATCAACAATAGTAAAAGTAGCAGTAGAAATACTTTCGTTACCACAAGCATCAGTTGCTTTAAAGCTAACGATAGCAGATCCAGTTAAACCACAACCAGGAGTTAATACACCTTTATAGTCATCATCCCAAGTTATAGTACTACAATCATCACTTGCAATTGTACCACCATTATTATTTATCCATGTTTCTAAATCAGCTATATTACCTTGACCATCACATTCAACTGTTAAGTCACTAGCTTCAGTTTCAATTGTAGGAGGAACTGTATCAGTAATTGCATATGAAGCAGTTGTTGAAACAGAGTTTCCACAAGCATCAGTTGCAGTAAAGATAACATCTATTGGAGTTGAACAATCAGAAATTGTCCCTCCATAATTATTAGTCCACGTAACTTCAGAACAGTTGTCTGAAGCAGAAGCTCCACCATTATTATCTAACCATGTTTGTATAGCACCATTATTCCCAGTACCATCACATTCAATAGAAATGTTAGATGCAGGAGTTACTATTATTGGGTCGATATCATCATTTATTGAATAGGTGTAAATCCAATCTTGCGAGTTTCCAGCACAATCTGTATATGTCCATGTATAAGTTTTATCACCAATACAATTCGGGTCTGCACTAACAATTGGTCCATTTGGAATTATATCATTATTACAATTATCTGTAATTGATGGAGGAGTAGGTACAGTTTGAGCGTCATCAATACATGTAACAGTTGAACTTTCATTATTTGGTAATACAAAGTCCGCAAAATCAATCGTTACTCTATGTACGTAGTTTTGAGAGTTCCCAGCACAGTCTGTATATGTCCAAGTATAAGTTACTTCGCCTTCACAAGCTGGAGCATCAGATACAACAGGTCCT
>NZ_JBJFLO010000021.1:0-1301 GCF_045363175.1 Xanthomarina sp. GH4-25 | reverse complement strand
TGACCCGTCCTAAAATAAGGCTACATAATTTTAAACATTATGTATAGAAATGACAAAGTGATCAGACGGTATTCAGAACCTTTTAAACTGAAAATTTTAGCCGAACTTACAACCGGAAAACACACAAAGAGCGAACTTTGTAAACTCTATTCCATTGCACCTACAACGGTCAATGAGTGGATTAAAAAGTACAATCGTAAAGACTTAATGAACACCAGAGTAAAAGTGGAAACAAAAGACGAAATATCTAGAATTAAAGCCTTGCAAAAGGAAATAGAACAGCTTAAAAAACTGTTACTTAAAAAGGATCTGGATGCCTTGGTATTAGATTCTTACCTTGAAGTAGCTGCAGAAGATTTAGGCTATAAATCTGTTGCCGAACTAAAAAAAAAGCTAAGTATAAAGCCTTAATTAAAGCTAAAGAGAAATCTAAGGGATTTGCTTCTTTAACAACTATAACTCATTGTTTCGGACTTAAACGTGATGCGTATTATAAATACAAATCCAGAGCTGATAAGCATTTAAAACTAGAACAGCAGATTATATGCATCGTCAGGAAAAGACGCAAATCCCTTCCTAGAGAAGGTGTGAGAAAACTTATAAAATCCTTAGATAAGGATTTTATTAAGGCTAACCTTAAAGTTGGCAGAGATACTTTATTCAACCTTCTTAGAAAACATAAAATGCTAACCCTTAGAAAGAAATATAGGATGAGGACAACCAACTCACACCATCGTTTTTATAAGTACAGTAACATCATAAAGGACATTGAAATCAATAGACCTAATCAAGTTTGGGTATCAGACATCACATACATTAGAACCGTAAAAGGCTTTTGTTACTTGGCTTTAATAACTGATATGCATTCCAGGAAAATTGTTGGATATGACCTGAGTGATAGCTTGGAACTAAATGGATGTGTGAGAGCACTTAATAAGGCGATATACCAAGCTAAAAATATTAAACAGCTTATTCATCATTCGGACAGAGGAATACAATATTGCAGCAATGTGTACACACAAATATTAAAAAGAAAAAAGATAGAGATTAGTATGACCGAAGAAAATCATTGCTATGAAAACGCCATGGCTGAACGTGTAAATGGGATTTTAAAAGATGAGTTTTATCTCGACCAGACCTTTGCAAACGTGGCACACGCGAAAAGAGCAACCAAAAATGCAATCAAATTATATAATTCTAAAAGATTACATTTATCTTTAGACTATAAAACACCAAATATGGTATATAAATTAACAGCGTAAAATCAATTTTAACCTGTAGCCATATTTCAGGACTAGACA
>NZ_JBJFLO010000020.1:0-2228 GCF_045363175.1 Xanthomarina sp. GH4-25 | reverse complement strand
TATTATTGTAGTAGATGCTACAGAAAATAACACCATTACTGTTTTAGTCTCTGGTGAAGGTGAATATGAATACGCCCTTTACGATCAAGATGGCTTATATGCTACATATCAAACAAGTAACATGTTTTATAATGTCTATGGAGGTATTTATACAGTAGCCGTTAGAGATATTAAAAACGATTGTGGAATTGTAACCCAAGATGTTTCTATAATTGGATTCCCTAAATTCTTCACTCCTAATGCCGATGGATTTAACGACACCTGGAATGTCAAAGGAATTTCTGGTTTATTCCAACCTAATACAATGATTCGTATTTTTGATAGATATGGAAAATTGGTAAAACAACTAAATCCTCTAGGAACTGGCTGGGACGGTACTTTTAACGGTGAACCATTACCAACAGACGATTACTGGTTTTCTGCAACATTACAAGATGGAAGAGAATTTAAAAGTCACTTTACTTTAAAACGTTAATTTATTTTTGAAACAGTATAAAGGCATATTAATCATATTACTTTTTGGCTTTAATTTATCAGTTTTAGCACAAGAGCCAACAGATTGTGTCGATGCTGTTATAGTTTGTGGAAATTCTGAAATTAACTTAGATGTTAATGGCATAGGAATTCAAGAGTTGTTTGGCACAAACACATGTGGAAGTCAAGAAAATAATAGTTTATGGCTTCAAGTCACACTTGTAACCGACGGAACTTTAGGGTTTACACTTACCCCAGAAAGCACCTCCATATTTGAAGACTATGATTTTTTTGTTTTTGGGCCAAACCGACCTTGTAACAACATTGGTCAAGCAATAAGATGTTCTACTACAAACCCTCAAGCTGCCAATCAAGGAAATAATCTAACTGGAATGAATGGGTCTGAAACAGATACTGCCGAAGGTCCTGGTCAATTTGGAAACAGTTTTGTAAAATGGCTGAATGTTACTGCAGGAGATACTTATTTTATTGTTATTGATAGACCCGTGGGAAATAGTGCTTTTAGTTTAGAATGGACAGGAACAGCCCAATTTGCAAGCCCTCCTACAAATGAAACAGGCTCACCTGAAGCATTAAACATAGAAAGTTGTGATATGCTCTTACCTCTGGGAAATGGTCTAACTAATTTTGATTTGGAAGTAAATACGGCTCCCATTATCGGAACACAAACCAATGTAGACGTAACATATCATGTTAATGAGAATGATGCTAATTTAAACATCAATCCGTTAACAAGTCCATATACAAATGTAACCAATCCACAAACCGTTCATGCTAGGTTAACAGATACTGCAACAGGTTGTTTTGAAATCATCCCTTTTACTTTATCGGTGACAAGTCCAGATTTTGCGCCACCAACTAACTTTGAAGTCTGTGATAATTATCAAGATGGTAATGCTACTAATGGTCAAACATTTTTTGACCTTTCATCAAAAAATAACGAAATATTAAATGGTCAAGACCCTGCAGATGTTATTATAAGCTATCATGCACTTCAAGTTGAAGCCGAAAATGACACAAACCCATTACCTAATGTTTATTATAATACTAGCTTAAATTCGCAACAAATTTTTGTTAGAATTGAAGATGCCAACGACAGTTTTTGTGCAAATATTACATCATTGGATTTAACCGTGTTACCAGTTCCAGATGCTTTTAATGCATCGCTTTTGAAATGTGATGAAGATGGCGTGAATGATGGAAGAACAACTTTTAATTTAAATGAAGCAAATACTGAACTAACAGGTGGTATAGCAAACTTATCGACAGCTTTTTATACCACTTTCACCGATGCAGTAAACAGTAATAACCCCATAAATGCAGGGAGCTTTATAAATACAATCAATCCACAATTTATTTTCACACAAGTTATTGACGATACCACAGGGTGTTTTAAAATTGCTCAACTAACCATTGAGGTTTTTGACCTCCCAGTTGCTAATATTGTCAGTTCACAAATTTTTTGTGATGATGGTCTGGATGGCGACAATTCTAATGGACAAATGGACTTCTATTTACATGATTACGATGCAACCGTTCTAGATGGTCAAGATGCGTCTGCTTATACAATCACATATCATCCATCTCAAGTTGACGCTATTGATAATACAGCAGAACTTCCAGAACCATACTACAATCAAACACCTTTTAATGAAACTATTTTTGTTAGAATTGAAAACAATTTAAATACCTCATGTTTCGACACAACATTTTTTGATATCACCATAAACCCT
>NZ_JBJFLO010000002.1:0-421256 GCF_045363175.1 Xanthomarina sp. GH4-25 | reverse complement strand
CATATTGCAACAACTTATAAAATTCAACAGGTAGAAATTTATGATATTTTAGGAAAGAAGGTAAAACAAGTTGCAGACAGTCCTAAAATTAATGTCAACCACTTACAAGCTGGAATCTATCTTATAAAAATATTTACAGACAACGGGCAAATTACTAAAAAAATAGTGGTGGAATAAACTATAAAGAAGCTATTAATTGAAAATTAGGGAATTGAAATTATGTTAAATGATTTGATTCCCTTTTTTTTTAATAATTCACATATTCAACAATTTCCAATCCATAACCAATCATACCAACACGCTTGGTCTGTTCGCTATTTGAAATAAGGCGTAGTTTATGAATATCTAAATGATGTAGTATTTGTGCTCCAATACCAAAATCTTTATGATCCATTTCTATTCGAGGAGCTTTGACTATTTGACCTTCAATTTGAGATTCTTTTAAAACATTCAATCGCTTTAAAAGATTCATGGATTGTGATTGTTGATTGACAAAAATAATAGCACCTTTCTCTGCATCATTGATAACTTTAAACATATCATCTAGCTTTTCTTCTGCATTATTTGTTAGCGTACCAAGAATATCTGTATTCACTAATGTAGCATTAACACGAGTTAAAACAGGTTCGTCTTTAGACCAGGAACCTTTTGTTAGTGCGATATGTATTTGATCGTTTGTTGTTTGTTGAAACGCTCTTAATCTAAATTTTCCAAAACGCGTTTCAATAATATAATCTTCTTTCTTTTCTATTAAAGAGTCGTGTTGCATGCGATAAGCCACTAAATCTTCAATTGAAACAATTTTTAAATCGAATTTTTTTGCCACCTTCATTAACTGTGGCAAACGTGCCATGGTGCCATCTTCATTCATAATTTCCACAATCACGCCTGCAGGTTTTAAACCAGCCAATCTCGCGAAATCTATTGCAGCTTCAGTATGTCCTGTTCTACGTAAAACACCACCTTGTTTTGCTACTAATGGAAAAATATGCCCAGGTCGTGCTAATTCAAAAGGTTTAATATTATCATCTACAAGAGCTTTTACGGTTTTTGCTCTATCTCCTGCAGAAATACCTGTAGTTACTCCATTGCCTCGTAAATCTACAGAAATGGTAAAAGCTGTCTCCATTGGATCTGTGTTGTTATGAACCATTGGATTTAATTCAAGCTCCTTACAGCGTTTTTCAGTTAAAGGCGTGCAAATTAGACCACGACCATGAGTTGCCATGAAATTGATCATTTGAGGTGTTACCATTTCGGCAGCTGCTAAAAAATCACCTTCATTTTCTCTGTCTTCATCATCTACAACAATAATAACCTTACCGTTTCTTATATCGTTTATGGCTTCTTCAATACTATGTAATTGGATTTCAGAAGTGTTTTTTACTGATTTTAGCGTGGACATAATTGAACTATTAAAGATGTTGCAAAGTTATAGCTTATTTTAAACTATTAGAAAGGTCTTCGTTAATTTTATTTCTTCTTAAATAATGGGTTAGTGGATAAAAAATAAAACCTAATATGATAACTACAGGATTTTTAGTAAACCCTTTTACCTTTATTAAATTGTAGATTTTATAAAGTTTTATAAGTGAAAAAATAAAATAGATTGTAAAAACAAAGAAGGATATGATGCTTAATTGCAAGCACACTAAAGCAATTTCTTCTAGTTTGTTATTTTTAAGAATAAAATATAAGGGTAAAAGGATAGCTCCAATAATATAGAAAATGAACGAAAACCTAGCATATTCTTTATAATCTGAATGCCTTTTCATAATAGTTTCGAAATCTTCAGCTAGAGCTAAAGGTTCTTTTTGTACACCGTGTTTATTTTGTAAATCTTTTAAAACATCTTCTGGAAGTTGAGAAACTTCTTTAGCTGTTTTTTTAGATTTTACCTTAAATAATTTCTTTAGAGGCTCTAGTATATAATCGAATTCAAATAATCCTCGATCTTCTGTAGCTCTTTTTGTTAAATATACACCAAGAGGTAACATAATTATAGTGGAGAACCAAGATGCAAAAATAGGATTTAAACTTCCGTCTTTCGCACTGTTTTTTGCAAAAATACCGATAAAATGATAGGTTAAAAATAGTAAAATAGCAATAACCATAGGTAGTCCAATACCACCCTTTCTAATAAGAGCTCCTAAAGGCGCGCCAACAAAAAACAAAATAATACATGCAAAACCTAAGGCTAGCTTCTCATGAAGTGCTATAATGTGTCTATTTAACCAAATACTTTTTGTTTTTAATCCTTTTTCTTTACTCTCTATAATTTGAGATGTGCTTTTAAAAGAATTAGATGCTAAATCTAGCAACTGTACTTTATCTCTATTGGAATATAAATCTAAAATAGCTCCGTTATATATTGTATCTTTTTTTAATGATATACCATTGTTAAGCGTTGGTAATGTCGTTCTTATATATAAATTCGAAGCTAGTTCAGTAATATGTTTTTCTCTATCAATTTTTAAAGTATCAATGGTGTAGCTTAAGTCTTTAATGTTAAGCATATTATACTTATCATTAATATCTTTTTGCTCTAAATCAATATTATTAAGACTTGATAGATCTACATTTATAGTATATTTTTCAAAAGAACTTTTCGTCATTGGCTTTTTTTGCCTTTTTTGGTAGTCTTTAGGAGGTGTGTCGTCATAAAAATAACCGTCATAAAGAATCAATTGTAAAATATCAGAGTCTTCTTCACCAATAAGCTCTCCTGTTTTAGAATAAATGGTTGTATAGTTTCCAGATTTTTTACTTGTTTTTTTGTGGATTAAAACTTCTTTTAAAAATTGACCTCTATCACCACTTTTATCGGCTACTTTTATATTGTATTCACTTCCAACTTCATTAAATTGCCCTTCGGCAATAACCATTGCAGGTTTTAGTTTAGCAATGTTTTTCCGTAAATTGTAGGAGTTGTATTCTGCCCAAGGAATTACATTGTTTGTAAAGAAAAATGTGGTAATACCTAAAACCACTATAAATACACTTAATCCAGCCATAGCTCTTTGAAGAGAAATACCAGTAGATTTCATGGCAGCGAATTCATAATTTTCGGCAAAATTACCAAAGACCATAATAGACGCTAATAAAATAGTTAAGGGTAAAACAAGAGGAATAAGTTTTGGTGAAAAATAGAGTAAGAATTTAGCAACGACAACCATATCCAAATCTTTACCAGCTAATTCTTTAATATAAAGCCAGATGGTTTGTAAAACAAAAATCAGCATGAGTATAACAAACACGCTGATAAAAGTTTTTAAGTATGAGGTTAGTATGTATCTATCTAAAATTTTCACACGTTACTTAATCCAATTTATTAATGTAGTAATCTTTAAACTTGTTCTGATCAAAAGTAAATAAGGATTTCGATATAGGTTCGTTTGTTTTAAAAGAATTAACAGTTAAAGTTGTTTTAGTACCATTTTTACCAATTTCTATGAGGTTATAAATATGTTTGGTTTGGGCATCGATACCTAATAACACATTTTTTATTTCAGAATTAGAATCTATTGGTGTTAATTTAACATATTGAATTTTTCTACCTTTAACATTTTGAATAATATCCATTTTATAGGTGTAACCATCTTCATAAAATGAAAGCATTTTACTTGGAGTAATGTTGCTATCTTCATTTGAAACATCTGAAGAGATAGTAACTTCTTCATCATCTGGGCTAATACTATACAAGGTTTTTCCGTCGAAAATTCGTGTAGCTCCTAAGATATTCAGTCTGTATCTATCTCCTTGCATCACAACATCTCCACGAGTTTCTTGTTTGATGTTTTCTGCCGAATTTTCAAGCGCATACTTGAAATCTATTGAGATGTTTTCATAGCTTTTTGCTTTCTGTGACACCTCGTCTAAAAGTGCTTTGGCATTACTGTCTTGACCGAAAGTAAATGCATACATAAAGAGGGTAAATATTACTATTATTTTTTTCATTTTAAAAATATTTTAAATGACTTATTTATTAACTTTCATTTTGTAAAAGTTGGTCTAGTGCTACTAAATCTGGGACTAAAACTTGTCTGGCTTTACTACCTTCAAAACCACCTACAATACCAGCAGCTTCTAATTGATCTATCAATCTACCTGCACGATTATAGCCTAATTTTAATTTACGTTGCAAAAGAGAGGCTGAGCCTTGTTGTGCTGTAACAATAATTTCTGCAGCTTCTCTAAATAGTTTATCTCTATCTGCGATATCTACATCAAGACTTGTGCCACTTTCCTCACCAACATACTCAGGTAAAAGGTAGGCATCTGGATAGGCTTTTTGCGAACCAATAAAGTCTGTTATTTTTTCGACTTCTGGAGTGTCTACAAAAGCACATTGAATACGTACTAAATCGTTTCCTTGAGTATAAAGCATATCTCCACGACCAATTAACTGGTCTGCTCCAGAACCATCTAAAATAGTTCTAGAATCTATTTTACTAGTTACTCTAAAGGCAATTCTAGCAGGAAAATTAGCTTTTATAATTCCGGTAATTACGTTTACTGAGGGTCTTTGGGTTGCAATAATTAAGTGGATTCCAATAGCACGAGCCAATTGTGCTAATCTAGCTATTGGTGTTTCTACTTCTTTACCAGCTGTCATAATTAAATCTGCAAACTCATCGACTACCAATACAATATAAGGTAGAAATTGATGACCATCATTTGGATTTAATTTTCGGGCTTTAAACTTTACATTGTACTCTGCAATATTTCGGCATAAAGCATTTTTAAGCATTTCGTACCGATTATCCATCTCAATACACAAGGAATTTAAAGTATGGATTACCTTAGTATTATCTGTAATAATGGCATCTTCACTATCTGGTAATTTTGCTAAATAGTGACGCTCAATTTTGTTGAATAAAGTAAGTTCTACTTTTTTAGGATCTACCAAAACAAATTTTACTTCAGCAGGATGTTTTTTATAAAGTAAAGAGGTAAGTACGGCATTCAATCCAACCGATTTCCCTTGACCTGTAGCTCCAGCCATTAATAGGTGAGGCATTTTTGCTAAATCTACCACAAAAGTTTCGTTACTTATGGTTTTTCCTAAAGCAATAGGCAATTGCATATCTGACTTTTGAAATTTTTGAGATGCAATAACAGATCGCATAGAAACAATAGTAGAGTTTTTGTTTGGTACTTCTATTCCAATGGTACCTTTTCCTGGAATTGGAGCTATAATTCTAATTCCTAATGCTGAAAGCGATAAGGCTATATCGTCTTCTAGATTTTTAATTTTAGAAATTCTAACGCCAGCATCTGGAACTATCTCATAAAGGGTTACTGTTGGTCCAATGGTTGCTTTAATACTAGCAATACCAATTTTATAATTGTTTAAAGTCTCTACAATCCGGTTTTTATTTTCTTCAAGTTCTTCTTGATTGATAGTAATGCCTTCTGTTTCATATTTTTTTAATAATTCTAAAGAAGGAAATTTATAATTGCTTAATTCTAAAGTAGGGTCGAAGAGGCCAAAATCTTCTACTAATTTATTAGATAGATTATCTGTTTCTGAGAGCTCTTCAGCTACTTCTTCCACTTCAATCGTCATTTCAGGTTCTTCTTTTTCTACTTCAGGTTTTGGTTTTGGCTTGTCTTCTTTTAAAATAACGTCTTTCTCTTCAGTCTTGTTATTTAAGTCTAAATCAAAAGCAGATTTAATGTCTTGTGCTTCAGCAGTTAAATCGTTATCAATTGGTATAGAGATATCTTCATCTGTAGGATTAAACTCTTTTTTAATATCTTTTGAAGCTTTTTGAAACAGGTTTTTAAAAGAGTCTGCTGTAACATTAAATCTTATGGCTAAATATGTAATGAATAGAAAAACGAGTAATAATGAAGTCCCGATTTTTCCTAAATAATCTTGTAAAAAGCTATTCATTTCAAAACCAATGGTGCCTCCTAAAATATCTAAAGAATCTGCAAAAAAGCCAAGCAGAATGGAAAGCCATATCACAATAAAGGTTCCCCAAAACCAATGTTTTCGTAATTTACTAGAACTAGAATTTGTTAAAATAAAAACACCAGAAAGGAATAAGAGTCCTGAAAAAATAAAAGAAGCAACACCAAATCCTTTATATATAAAAAAGTCACTTAACCAAGCACCAGTTTTATTTAACCAGTTTTCAGTTTTAACCTCTCGAGATGTAAACTCTGTTAGCGTACTTTGATCGGCTTTTCCTGTAAAAATGTAAGATATAAATGCAATAAAAAGCAAAAGACCTAAAATGGCTAAAAAGCTACCCAATACTAGTTTTTGTTGATTGGACAACTTAAAACTTGGGGCTTTAAATTTAGGTTTGCTTTCTTTGCGAGTTTTAATTTTCTTTTTTGCCATACTTATTTTTGAAAAAACGTCTATCTAATTTATAAAATGATTCAGATTACATTGTTTTCACAATGCAACAAAAATACAAATTACAAACGTTTATCCTAGTCCTAAAAGTATTTAAAAAATCTTTGGAAAATAAATAATGCAACCAATGATTATTGCTATAATAGCAAATATAAAAACGGTTCCAGCAGCAAGGTCTTTTATAAGTCCAATTTTTTGGTGAAATTCTGGATGTATAAAATCTGCTATTTCTTCAATAACAGTATTAATACCTTCAATTGAAATAATTAAACCAATAATTAAGGTTTGAACAATCCACTCTGTGGTATTAAGTCCTACATAACATCCAAGAATCGTCATAATGACTCCTATAAAGACCTGAACCTGAATGCTAGCTTCAGTTTTTATCAAAAGCCATGCTCCTCTAACTGCATATTTAATACTCTTTATTCTATTTATTAAGAAAGACCCTTTTTTAGTCATTTAATAAAGCTTCAAGAGCAGCTTTGTAATTTGGTTCTTCGGTAGTTTCAGAAACTTGTTCGGTGTATTTAACTGTACCATTCTCGTCTAAAACAATCACAGATCTTGAGTGTAATGCTTCTAAGGGACCATTAATAAAATTTAAGCCATAGTCTTTTCCAAAACGACCATCTTTATAATCTGATAAAGTAATAACATTATTAAGACCTTCAGCTCCACAAAAACGAGCTAAAGCAAAAGGGAGATCTCTAGAAATACACAACACTTTGGTGTTGTCTAATTCTGCAGCTTCTTGGTTAAATTGTCTAACAGATTGTGCACATGTTCCTGTATCTACACTAGGAAAAATGTTTAATACCACTTTGTTTCCTGAAAAATCGGATAAAGACTTCGTGCCTAATTCGTTTGTAGTTAGTTTGAAGTCTGGTGCTTTTATTCCAACTTCTGGTAGTGTTCCAGAAGTTTGTATGTTATCTCCATGTAAAGTTACTGTTGCCATAATAAGTGTGTTTTAATTTTTAATAAAAATACTAATAAATTAAGAGTTTAACTAGTATGCCTTTTTAGATTTTATTAATTTAAGAAAGTGTTGTCCAATTTATTAGTTTTCAATAATTTATAATTTGTATTGATGTTAATAATATGTTAGTTATTTGTTAAACTAAGTTTTTGAACATCTAACGATAAGCTTTACTGCGTAGATAAGGAAACAAATCTATAAATATAAATAACCTATTATTATGACAGTATCAAAAAAACTATTTGGAGCCTTATTATTAACTTGCTTTTTAGGATTGTCTCAAATGACATCTGCACAAACAGCAGATAGTAATACAGATAAGAAAACTGTAGAAAAAACTAAAGTTCAGGAACAATCTCAAGTTCAAGCTGAATCTGAGGTAAAAGAAGAAAAAGCTGAATTAAAAGCAAGAGAAGAGCATGCTGTTGAAACAAAGGCAGTGAAAGAAGAAGAAATGGAAAGCGATAAAGAGTAAATTCGTATTCATTTCTAACAAAAAGCCTCTTAATCTTTTGATTAAGAGGCTTTTTAATTAGTAATATAATTGTTTAAGAATCAATAGAGCCAAGAACACGTTTCATAAAATTATTTAAGGCCTCTTTTTTAGGTGTGCCTTCTTTAATCATTTTTGTTACTTCAATGGCTCCATACATATTGGAAATTAATTCTCCTATAACATCGAGTTCTTCGTCTTTTAGAGATGTAACTTCGGTTAAAGCTTCTAAAGTTTCAATAGTCTCTATAACAAAATCTTCATCGTTTTCTTCAATGAATTGTGTTAGGTGTTTGATGATTGGTAATTTCATTTAAAATTAATTTAAGTTATCAACCATTTCTTTTAAAACATCAAACTTATTTGTTTGTACTTGATTTATAAAATCTCCTTTTTTAAAAGTCGCAAAGGTTGGTAAATTATCAACAGTTGCTAGTTTTCTAGATTCTGGAAATTTTTCAGCATCTGCAATAACAAAAACTTTGCCTTCGCTTTCTGAAGCTAATTTTTTAAATTTTGGCTTCATAATTCGACAATTACCACACCAAGTTGCAGAATATTGAACAACAACGGTATCGTTATTATTTATTATATCTTGTAAATTATCTTGTTCTAATTCTTGTACCATATCTCTTAAATTTTTAAAGTTAAAATACCCTATATTGCCAGTAGGTTGTGAAGTTCTAACCCCCAAATTCTACAACATATTTCATGATTTGGAATTTGAGAGTTAGAATTTATGAATTTAGTGAGAAGCTAAATATGCAGCAGTGCCTTTAGCGTTTGCTTGCATGGCATCTTTACCTTCTTCCCAGTTTGCTGGACAAACTTCACCTTTTTCTTGAACGTGAGTTAGAGCATCAATAAGTCTTAAATATTCATTGACATTTCTACCTAACGGCATGTTGTTAATACTTTCATGCTGTACTGTACCTTCTTCGTCAATAATATAAGTAGCTCTATATGTTACATTGTCACCATCTACAGTAACAACACCCGTTTCCTCGTTGTATTGTTCGTTAGTGATATCTAAAATACCTAAAGTAGAAGCTAAATTTCTATTAGAATCTGCTAAAATTGGATAAGTTACTCCTTCAATTCCACCATTATCTTTTGCAGTGCTTAACCAAGCAAAATGAACTTCTGGTGTATCACACGATGCACCAATTACTATTGTGTTACGTTTTTCAAACTCTTTCATAGCAGCTTGAAATGCATGTAATTCGGTTGGGCAAACAAATGTGAAATCTTTTGGATACCAGAATAAAACTACTTTTTTCTTGTTGTTTACTGCTTCTTCAAGAACGTTTACTTTAAAGGTGTCACCCATTTCGTTCATTGCGTCTACGTTTAAATCCGGGAATTTTTTTCCTACAAATGCCATATTTTTTAAGTTTAATTATTAGTATTTTTTGTTACTGCAAATATAGCTTACTAAGGCATTATTTTGGGCTAATTAAAATCTTAATTTTTTATCACACTATAAATTTTGTTTATAGCGAAATTAAAAATCAATAAATAAATTCTATTTATCTGAAATTTGTCTAATTTTAATTTGAAGAGCTGCAAAGAAAAGAGTCGTAAACGGACTTAACCAGTTAAAGATGGCGTATACAAAATAATCTGCTACACTAACGCCTAAAACACCAGATTGATATGCGCCACAAGTATTCCAAGGAATTAAAACTGATGTAACAGTTCCTGAATCCTCTAATGTTCTACTTAAATTTTCAGGAGCTAAACCTTTATCTTGATATGCTTTTTTAAACATTTTACCAGGAATAACAATGGCTAAATATTGATCACTAGCAATAGCATTTAAACCTAAACAACTAATTACAGTACTTGCAAATAATCCGAAAACAGTAGTGGCAACAGATAATAAGGCCTTGGTAATTCTGGAAAGAGATCCAATTGCGTCCATCACACCTCCAAACACCATGGCACAACAAATTAGAAAGATAGTCCAAAGCATCCCTTTCATTCCACCAGCCGAAAATAAATCGTTTAGTTTTTCATTATCTGTGGTTATTTGTGTGTCTGTAAAAATAGCATTCACAATAGATCCAATTTTTGAAGATGCTAATCCGTCAAGAATGTTTGGTTGAAAAATAAAAGCAAAAACAGCAGCAAGTAAAACACCCGTTCCTAGAGCAATTAGAGGTTTTGTCTTTAACAAAATAAGCGCTATAACGGCTAATGGTACTATAAATAATAGAGGGGTAATATTGAAAGTGTTCTCTATACTATTTAGAAGGCTACTTAAATCTGTATTACCTGTTGTTTCTATTGAAAAACTTATAATGGTAAATGCAATTAAAGTAATTATTAAGGTTGGTACAGTTGTAAAAGTCATGTAGCGTATATGGGTAAACAAATCTGTGCCAGCCATAGCAGGAGCAAGATTTGTTGTGTCGCTTAATGGAGACATTTTATCACCAAAATATGCACCTGAAATAACAGCTCCAGCAATCATTCCAGTGTGGATACCAAGTGCAGAACCAATTCCAATTAAAGCAATACCAACCGTTGCAGAAGTTGTCCAAGAACTACCTGTAGCAATAGAAATAACAGCACAAATAATTACAGAGGCTGGTAAAAAAATGGCAGGACTTAACACTTGTAAACCATAATATACCATGGCAGGTATCACGCCACTTACTAACCAGGTTCCAGCTAAAGCTCCAACTAAAAATAAAATCATAATGGGTACAAAGACACTGCGTAAATTTTCCCAAACTTCTTTTAACATTAAGCGCGCTTTAACTTTGTTAAAAAAACCAACGATTGCAGCAATACCACCACCAATTAATAATATAAACTGATTTGAATATTCACCTAGAGCTTCACCATCTGCAAGAAAGATGTTGTAGGCTAACATCATCATTAAAAGAACTACAGGAATTAAGGCTTCCCAAATGTTAAGTTCCTTATTTTCAATAATTGTCTGGTCTTCTATTTCAATTTCAGAAAGGTTTTTATCGTCTTGCATTTTTTTAGTCAGTTGTTTAGGATTGTAATGTTACGATTTTCACTTTAAGTATGCAAATCGATTAAGTTGTGTACATTTGTTTTCCGATTTAAAAATGAATGGATTCAATTACTCAAATTGTTTTAGGAGCTGCCTGTGGCGAAATAGCTTTAGGAAAAAAAATAGGAAATAAAGCATTACTTTTTGGAGCCATTGGGGGAACCATTCCAGATATGGATGTTTTTTTAGCAAAGCTTTTCTACATAAATGAAATTGATAGAATGGCTTTTCATAGAGGGATTATGCACTCTATATTTTTTGCTATTATAGCCGCCTTAATTTTAGGGGCTTTAGTATATTGGCTTTATAATAGAGGAAAACGAATAGAGACAACCACTAGAAAAGATTGGATCTGGTTGTTTTTCTTGTCAATTTTTACACATCCTATTTTAGATAGTTTTACTCCCTACGGAACCCAACTGTTCTTGCCTTTTTCAGATTATCGGGTAGCATTTAATAATATTTCAGTTGTAGATCCTTTTTACACCTTTACTTTTTTAATATGTATTATTATTGTCATGTTTTATAAACGTAACACGAATAAACGTTTGTTTTTTACAAGGCTTGGTTTATCTGTAAGTTCATTATATATGCTGTTTACTATAGCTAATAAACGGTATGTGAATACAGTTTTTAAAAAATCTTTAGTCGAGAATGGCATTACTTATAATAGGTTTCAAACACAGCCTACATTTTTTAACAATGTGCTTTGGTATGGTGTTGTTGAAACAGACACCCATTATTATGCTGGTTATTATTCCATATTAGATCGAGTTTCTAAAGTTGAAAATTGGCAGAAGCTTCCAAAAAATCATGAGTTTGTTTCAATTGAAAGTCCAGACATTAAAACTTTAGCATGGTTTAGTAATGGCTATTATAATTTAATTCCTCAAAAAGAAGTAGGCACCTATCGTTATAACGATTTAAGATATCCATATTTAAATTTAGAAGATCCAAATTCTTCAATTTTTAGTTTTACTATAAAAAAGAAGGGAGAACGTTGGAACGCTCTCCCTTTTTATGGTAGACCTCCATCAAGTGAAGATTTAAACGTTTTTTGGAAACGTCTTAAAGGGAATGACTAATTACAGTATATTTAACTCTTTCATGCATTGGTACATAGTGTTAAAAGTACGATCAATGTCTGCATCCAAACCTATTGAAAAACGAATTAAGCCATCGCTTAATCCCATGTCTTTTTGTTCGTCTTCAGGAATTTCAGAAGAGGTTGAGCTTCCAGGAGCAGAGAATAATGTTTTATAAAAACCTAAACTTACAGCTAAATATCCTAGGTTTTTTTCTTGCATTAACTCCATTAAAGCATTGGCTTTATCTAGAGAACCAACATCAATAGTTAGCATGCCTCCAAAGCCATATTTTTCATTCATCATCGATTTAAACAAATCATGAGAAGGGTGTGAGGCCAATCCAGGATACACTGTTTTTAAGCCTAATTTTTCAAATTTCTCAGCTAAATATGTGGCATTTAAACTATGTTGTTGCATTCTAATATGAAGTGTTCTTAAATTCTTTAAAACTGAAGCAGCTCTTAAACTGTCCATAGTTGAACCTAAAAGCATGCAAGCACCATCGTTTACATTACGTAAATCGTTAATAAACTCTTGTGTACCGCAAATAACACCACCAACAGTATCGCTAGAGCCATTGATAAATTTTGTTAAACTGTGAATTACAATATCTGCTCCTAATTGAACTGGTGAAATGGATAAAGGAGAAAAGGTATTATCAACTACTAATTTTAAATTGTGCTTTTTAGCTAATTTGGCAAGCCCTTCAATATCTGCTACTTCCAACAATGGATTACTAACAGATTCGCAATAAAGTATTTTAGTATTTTCAGTTATAGCTGCTTCAACGACATCTAATTTCGTGATATCTACAAAACTGGTTTTAATGTTAAATTTTGGAGTGAAATTCTTTAAAAAGGCATAGGTTCCACCATAAATCGTTCTACTTGAAACTATATGGTCACCAGCACCACAAAGTTGCATGATTACAGGAGTAATGGCTCCCATTCCTGAAGCGGTTACGTTTGCTGTTTCTGTACCTTCCATGGCAGCAAGAGCTTCACCTAGGTATAAGTTAGAAGGTGTTGAATGTCGAGAATATAAATAACAACCGTCGGCATTACCTTCAAAGGTGTCGAACATGGTTTTTGCCGATAAAAAGGTGTATGTAGATGAATCTGAAATTGACGGATTAACACCTCCAAATTCTCCGAAATATTGTAAATCCTGTATGTTGTTTGCTGGTTTAAAAGCCATAATAGTTATAATTTAAGTTAAATATGATGTAAAAATGAAGATTATTAGACAATTAATCAATAGACATGATGAATATTGGATTTTAAATCTATCAATTGATATATTTGTAGATTATAAATAAGTTTTTGTTGAATTGTGTTCACTAAAACTGAAAATTTTTCAAAAATGACTTTCGATACAATTGACAAAAAATTATTAGACTTATTACAAGCAGATAGCAAACAAACCAATAAACAACTTTCGTTAAAATTAAACTTATCTGTAACAGCTGTCTATGAGCGTATTAAGAAACTAGAAAATCAAGGTGTTATTTCAAAATATGTTGCTTTGGTTAATAAAGAAAAAGTTGAAAAAAGTTTTGTAGCTTTTTGCCATATTAAACTAATTCAACATACTCAGGATTATGTTGTTAAATTCGAAAAAGAAGTTACAAATTTAGTGGAAGTTATGGAGTGTTACCATATAAGTGGGGATTACGATTATCTATTAAAAGTCATTGTGGAAGATATGGAAGCTTTTAGAGAGTTTATGGTCAATAAATTAACATCCATCAACCATATAGGAAGTACACATAGCATGTTTGTAATTAATGAAGTAAAACATACAACAGCAATTAATATATAATTGTTTTACTAATTTTTATATTGCCGAAAAATTAATATTAATTCATGCTCATAAAAAACATCAAAAACATCTATCACGACATTTTTAAATCGTATTCCAATCCAGTATTATCACATCATATCAAAAAGATTATTGAATTAGATGCTTATCTACCTTACAGTTCTACATTTTTCTGTATTACAAATACACAAAATTTAACCTTTGAATTTATTAGTAAAAACATGACGTCTTGTATTGGTTTAAATAGAGACACCTTGTTAAATGAAGGTATGCGAAATTTTTGGAATCGTATTCATCCAGAAGATGTTGAATTGTGGTTAAAAGCATTAAACGATTTAATGGAGTTTACGCTAGATAAAATTCCTCTGGACCAAAGAAAACATATGAGTTATACATGGAATTATAGGTTAAAAAACGCTAATGCAGAATACGTGAATATTGTTCAAAACACAACTCCTTTAGAATTTGATGTCGATATGAAACCAATTATAGGGTTAGCACATTACACAGTTTTAGATCCTAAAATTAGTATGCCAATTACGGCTACTGCCAAGCTTTTAAATGATAATAACGAATACGAAACCAAATATTTTAATAATTATACTCAAAAAATTCTAACCAATGGTTTAAGTAATCGAGAAAGAGACGTTATTAGGTTATTAATTATAAATAAATCCAGTAAAGAAATAGCTGAGAACCTAAATATTAGTTCAAATACTGTTGATACACATAGAAGAAATATTCTAAAAAAATTGCATATTTCTTCTACAGGGGAACTAATAGGAATGCTTAAAACAAATAAAAGCTTGATTTAAAAAAAATAAAATTTACTCAAATTGAGTATTGTTTAAAAAACAAAAGAGCCTCAATTTTGTTGAGCTATTAATTAGTTCTAAGGGAGAATTAAATATAAATTAGGGCAGCTGAACTTTTTGTTTAGGTTGCTCTTTTTTTTAATAGAATCACTTATTAAGAATATACTTTTATTGCCTTCCCATAAAACATTTGTACTTTTGTACTCGTTTTAACACAACTTGAAAAAAATATTTATATGAATTCATACGATGTAGCCATTATTGGTTCTGGTCCTGGAGGGTATGTAGCAGCTATTCGTTGCGCACAACTGGGAATGAAAACTGCCATTATAGAAAAATACGCAACTCTAGGTGGAACCTGCTTAAATGTAGGTTGTATTCCAAGTAAAGCACTTTTAGATTCGTCGCATCATTACGAAGATGCTGTGAAGCATTTTGAAGAACACGGAATAGATATTCCTAGTGATATTAAAGTGAATTTAAAACAAATGATTGCTAGAAAGCAATCGGTTGTAGACACTACTACGGGTGGTATTGATTTCTTAATGAAAAAAAACAAGATTGATGTGTATCAAGGTTTAGGAAGCTTTAAAGATGCTACTCATATTACCATTACAGGTGAAGAAACCACTGAAATTGAAGCAAAGAACACTATTATTGCAACAGGTTCAAAACCATCAAACCTTCCTTTTATCAAATTAGATAAAGAAAGAGTCATTACCTCTACAGAAGCATTAAAGCTTACTGAAATCCCTAAGCACTTAATTGTAATTGGAGGTGGTGTTATTGGTTTAGAGTTAGGACAGGTATACAAACGCTTAGGAGCAGAAGTATCTGTTATTGAATATATGGACCGAATTATACCAACAATGGATGCTGGTTTATCTAAGGAATTAAACAAGGTTTTAAAGAAACAGAAATTCTCTATCAACGCATCTCATAAAGTAAAATCTGTTGAAAGAAAAGGAGCTGAAGTAATTGTAAAAGCCGATAACAAAAAAGGAGAAGAAGTAGAGTTTAAAGGAGATTATTGTTTAGTATCTGTTGGACGCCGTCCGTATACAGATGGTTTAAATGCTGAAGCAGCTGGTGTAAAATTAAATGATAGAGGTCAAGTAGAAGTCAACGAACATTTACAAACGTCGGCAAGTAATATTTACGCCATTGGAGATGTTATTAAAGGAGCTATGTTAGCTCATAAAGCTGAAGAAGAAGGGACCTTTGTTGCAGAAACTATTGCTGGTCAAAAACCACATATCGATTATAACTTAATTCCTGGTGTGGTTTATACATGGCCAGAAGTTGCTACAGTTGGTCAAACAGAAGAGCAGCTTAAAGAAGCTGGTTTGGAATATAAAACAGGTCAATTTCCAATGCGTGCTTTAGGTAGAAGCAGAGCGAGTATGGATTTAGATGGTTTTGTTAAAGTTTTAGCCGATAAAAAGACAGACGAAATTTTAGGCGTACACATGGTTGGTGCACGTGCAGCAGATATGATTGCCGAAGCTGTAGTAGCTATGGAATTTAGAGCCTCTGCAGAAGATGTATCTAGAATGTCTCATGCACACCCAACATTTACAGAAGCAATTAAAGAAGCTGCCTTAGCTGCTACAGACGATAGAGCTTTGCATATTTAAAAATAAAGTCATCAACGCAGTTAAGAGGTTTTTAAAAGAAAAACAACATGTAAAAGCAATCCATATTTGGGTTGCTTTTTTCTTAATCCATCTATTTCTTACCACTAAGAAAACTTAATACTAAAGCGGCTAATCCTAAGCCTATTGTAATATAAGAATCTGTGTTATTTTGAGCCTCTATGCTTAAATCACCAATACTTACAGATGCTTCAGGAGCAATTAATGTATAGATTCCATATCCTAATAGCACAATACCTACAACTAATAGAATTTTTTTTACTGTTTGATTCATGATTTTTTAATATAAGTAAAATTTTCACTGATATTATAAGTTTACTCTAATATTTACAAAAGTTTGTTTTGTTATTTTAATCAATTCTCAGACATTAAAAATTTAAAAAAGACTTTCAAACTCTAAATTATTTAATGTAATGATTATATTTAGAGTGCAATAATGCGTTGTACTTCAATATAACAAACCGAGAAACAATGATAATATTCTTTAGATTATCGAAACATTATTTTGCGACACAAAATCAAATATTGAGTAGATAAATGGTTGAGATAGCCGTTTGCAGAACATTAAAAAGTAACACAAATGATTAAGTTCTTTAGACACATTAGAAAGCAACTGCTTTCGGTAAATAAACCCGGTAAGTATTTAAAATACGCTATAGGAGAAATTATTCTTGTTGTTATTGGAATTTTAATTGCGTTATCGATTAATAATTGGAATGAACAAAGAAAAGTTAGAAAAAATGAAAGAGAATTATATAGTAGTATTTTAAAGGATTTGGTAGTTGATGAGAATAGAATAAATGAACATATTAAATACTATAACGATGATCAATCAATGCACTATAACATTTATCAAGACTCTCAAGGTCTTTTGAGTAATGATTCATTAATTGATTTTAGTACGTTACGAGCTGCGAGAATTTTTAACCTAGCCATTGAAGCTAATTACTCTAAATACATTAAGGAAGTAAGTAAAAATAATATTAGAGTAAAGTTAGATGACTATTTTAAGCAAGAGGATAATGTAAATGACGCTATGAAAATGATATCTGAATACAAGGAATCTAGATTAAAACTTTTTTTATCAAAATATGACATCAATGATGCCAAAGAATTATTTAAAAATAGGCAACTCGATTATTACGATTTAAGAGAGAAAAATGTTTTCTCATATTCAAAACTAAAGGAACGATATGGTACCAGAGAATTAGACCAATTACTTTTCGATTTAGGTATTAAAACATCTTGGGCATTAACTGCACTTAAAGGTGTTTTAGCAGCAAATAAAGAGCTCCAATTGGATTTGTTAAATGAATTGAACGGAAAAAGTCTAAGCATTGAAAAATAACAAAAGTGCAGCAAAGTACTGTGGTAAAACAAGTTGAATGGTATTAATTTTTTACACTAGTACTTCTATAAAAGTCAGCGTATTTTAATCGTATTTTTACTTATGTTATATGCCTAAGTTTCATGTTTTTAAAATATGCTGTCTTAAACCATTTATAATTTATTGATAGTTTTCGCCTAATTACAAAGATCCTTTCGGATTTTGCTTGCACCAGTACGCAGTGCTCGTGTATATTCGGTATTTATTTGCTAAATTAGTTGTTAAAACACGCTACTAATCAAATACAAAGCTGTTACCAACAAGTTTGCCCAGTCCGAAATAAGTATATATTAAATTAATGATAAAATTTTTTAGAAAAATTAGACAAAGATTACTCTCTGAAAATAAATTCAGCAAGTATTTACTTTATGCTTTTGGCGAAATTGTTTTAGTAGTTATAGGAATTTTAATTGCACTTCAAATTAATAATTGGAATCAAGAAAAGGAAAATAACAAACTGAAAGTGTTTTACATGAAGTCTTTGATGAATGATTTAAACATAGATACTCTCGATATAAACCGTATTACTCAAATCCAAGTTTCTGACAATCATAAAACAAATGATTTTTTAAATAGAATTTATAGTCAATCAGCTACAATTGATACTATAGTAAAAATTGCTAAAAAAGAATTCGAATATGCCTTTCAAGTGAAAAGAGACTATTCTAACAATACGTTTAATACGATTATTTCTTCTGGAAACATAGAACTTCTTGATAGAGAATTAATAGAAAAATTAATGGAATTAAATAGTTTGCAAACAGATCAGTTAAAACGATTTCAAAGTAATCTGGATTCCTATTTAGATGTTGTGTCAAATTATTCAAAAAGTTTTTCAGTTGTTAATTCAAATGCACCAGAGAATAATATTATTGATAGTATATTATGGAACAATATCAATGAAAAAGAATTTGTTGGTAATTTCACTACAGTTTTGAAATTAAGAGAGTTTACTTTTGATAATACAATTAAAGGACATTTAAAAGTTAAAGAAAAAACTATAGAAACACTTAATTTAATTGAAAGATTATTAGGTGAATAACATAAGCACAACAAAGAACTGAGTTTAAATATTAGCTAAATTATTGGAAGAATCAGTTGACATAATTAAACAATTAAGGTTACCAAAAATAGGTAAAACACCTATGTATTTAATTATTGTCTTATTTGTAATGTTTTTGGCTATACTTCAAGATTTAATATATAGTAAATTGCAAAATACGGGTTTTTATTTGTCTGAATCCATGCTTTATAATACGTTTTGGGCATTTTTTATACCATTTACCATTTTCAATAATCAATTAATAAAAAAAATCAATCCTAAGAATAAATTAAGGAAACTTCCTTATAATCTTTTAATTGGTATTGCTTTTAGTTTGTTACACATTGTTGTATTTACGTCATTATTTGTAGGTGTTAGTTATTTGTTATTTACACCTGCTCATCGATTTGTAAATATGTTTAATGCAGCATTTTCAAATCAGTTCTACATAGCTTTATCTTGGTATATTATTTTTCCAATTATTTATGTTTCAAAAGTTAAGTTGCCATATCCAACAACTACTTTTTCCGAAACATTGATGTTCAAAATAGGATCAAAATTAATAGCTGTACCAACAGCTTCTATTATTTTTATTTCCACAGATAAACCTTATTCTATTGTTTATACCAGCCAACAAAAATTTTTAGATATTAAAAGTTTAAAAGAGTTTGAAAAGGAACTCGATCCAAACATATTTTTAAGAGTACATCGTTCAACCATTATAAATGCAACGTGTATTAAAGAACTAAAATCAAGAAGTAATGGCGATTATGACGTAAAGTTGGATAATGGTCAGGTTATAAGACTCAGTAGGCATTATCGAAATAATTGGCAACAACTACTCCAGTAAGCTAAGTATTTCCTCCACACAGATATTTGCTCATAAATATTCAATGAATCACTTCTTCTATAGACTACATTTATTGAAAAACAACAATCATGTTACATATTTTTAAGTATTGGTATGTATTTATTACATCCTTAATTTTGGTTAACTGTCTAGGGCAAACACCTAAAATTCAACCGCAAATGCTAAGCGACGATTTTGACAAGAAACCTCCATTTTTCTATAAAATGCCAGAAAACTTGTCATCTATAGATACAAGTCCAGGATGGCATTTAAATGGACAGAAAATCTTATTTACTGGAACTGTTTATGATGTAGATGGAAAAACACCAGTCCCAAATGTAATTCTCTACTATTATCAAACAGATATTAATGGCGTTTATAAAACAAAAGAAAGTGAAGAACGAAACATGCCAAAAAATAAATTAGGCCAAACTCATGGCTATATAAGAGGTTGGGTTAAAACAGACGAAAACGGCACTTATTCTATATATACTGTTAAACCAGGAACTTATCCAAGTAGAAATGAACCAGCACATGTACACTTAACTATTAAAGAAGAACGTATAAAAGAACCATATTATATAGACGATTTTGTATTTGATGACGATGTGCTCCTAACAAGCAAACGAAGAAAGAATATGAACAATAGAGGAGGAAGTGGTGTTATTCGATTTGTGCAAAAAGAAAACCTGCTGATTGGTGAACGAGATATTTATTTGGGATTGAATATTCCCGATTACCCAGAAAGTGCTAAAGTTGATTTAAACTCCGGAAAAAACATTGGTGAAGATATTATGTCTTTTACTCCATTTCATGCTTTTGGTGAAGATAAAGGCACGAAAACTTGCCCAATTTGCAAGTATGGATGGTATCATGGTATTTTATATTTTGTAGGGAATAATCCACATTGGGATGATATAAAGAAATGGTTAACCTTTTTGGATGCTTTAAGTATTAAAAAAGAAAAATACTTAAAAGTGTATTTTGTGTATGGCAATGAAACGGATTATAATTTTAATCAGAGAAATTTAGATTTAAAAAGGCTAGGTAATGAGCTTGTTTTGAAAAAGGTAGCCTTAACTTTTGTGCCATCTTTTACTGATAAAAACTCTGAAATTTACACCAACAAAATTAATCCGAATGTTCAAAATACTTTTATTATTTATAAGAGAAGCAATATTATTAATAAACACATTAATCTTCAACCAGACGAGAAGAATTTTAATAGAATAATAAAAAACCTCGATAATACTACAAACGAATACTTTAAACTTCCCAGACCAAAACCTCAGATAGATTTGGGTAGTTTTGAGACCGATTAAGATAAACTGTCACTGTGTTTATATTAGTGTTTTACTCTTTAGTTTTTAGTAATATGTTTATATTTATCAAATATTTATTGCAATCGTAATAAGTAGGATGAAACTGTAAAATTGAAGATTAAAATATGCTAGATTATATAAAAGAAGTATTGAATAATATGCCAACAGATTGGTTGCGCTTAACAACCCATCGATTAGATATTTATGATGAAAAATTGGCGAAAACTCAATTTTTAGAGCAGTTTGAATACTTGTATAACCACAACAATTCTGAGACAGCTTCATTAAATAATTTACCAACAGCATATGATTACATTCGATTGGGTCATCCACTATCCTGTATTTTGGAATGGGTAATTGCTAAGACGCATCATTTAGAATCTAAGAATGTGATTAGTTTCTCATCGCAGACCATTCCTATTTTAGCCATCTTAAGAAAAAATGTATTTGATAAAAAAGACACTCAAATAGCCTATACAGGTGAGTTACCTCACTTTTTTGATGCTGAGGTTATCAAAAACATTTATGGTTATGCATTTGAATTAAAAAAAGTAGATAGTGTAGACAAGATTTCAGCCTTCGACGGAAGTACCATTTTTATTTCACAACAAGCAAAAATTGAAGCCATAGAGCTTCATTCGAATATAGATTTTCACATAAGTCTTTATAAAAACTTAGGAAGTGTTTTAATTGTAAATGGTAAACAAAACGAAGGTTATGTTTCAGATATTCAGCATGTAAGAAGAAGAGAAACCATTGCTATGACGCCTGCTAATTGCCTGATTGTTTTAAAAGCACTGATAGCTAAGTCTCCTATTGAGTACAAAAAACATCCTATTGAAACAGTTAAATTACGTGTTTTAAATTCGATTAACGAGATAACTGGTACCACAACAAAAGCTCTGGTTGCATCTAGTGGTCTATCTATTCAATATGCTATTTTAATGGGACTTATTCATGATGCAGTTGAAAACCATAGAGGAAAAGCAATTAAAATTATAGTGCCTCCAAATTGTTATGGTGGCACAAACGACCAAGCTAGACGGATTGCAGCTTGTTTGGATGATGTAGAGATTGTAGACTTATTAGTTGATGGTGAAAACGATATGGTGCAAAGCATTGATTTCGTATTAACTCAAATTGCAAAAGAAGACGCGATTCCATACATCATTGCCGAAATCCCTACCAATCCAAGAGTTGAAGTGCCAGACCTTTTTAAATTACAAGACGTTTTAAGTCAAGAGCGCCAAACTGCAACTGGAGGAGTTGCTATAGATCCTGTTTTTATTTTAGATCAAACATTTTGTCCTAATGTGCATTTTTTAGGTGAAAACGACATGCTTTCAAGCGTTAGAACCATTTCTTTTGCTAGTGGATCGAAATTTCCAAGTGGAGGCCTATGTACAGCTGGTTATTGTGTAGGTAATAAGCAAACTAACACATTGATGGAAAAAGTAGAAATGCATTTAGCGCTTTGTGATAATGAAGCTACAGATCTTCAATATGAAATATTAGCCAAACAATTGCCATCCATGAAACAACGCATCATTGATGCTTATAAAAACACACGCGAATTTGTAAATTTCATTCAAAAAACCTTACCAGAGGCAAAAATCAATTTTGTGTCAGAAGATTTAGCTGAACAAGGATTTACACCATCTGTTTTTTCATTAGACCTTCCTACAAAAGGACAAACAGATGAAGAAAAAGAAGCCAATAAAAGAATGTTGAATTTGAAGTTAATTAACTTAATGATTACTAGAATTCCTCATGAGAGTAAGTTCTGTGTGAGTTATGGACAGCTAAAAGGGTGTTATTGGACCATTCCAGCAACTTCAACACAGGGAACCACCAAGGAAGGCGATAAAGATTACATTGTTCGCGCATCACTTTCACCTAATCTGGACTTAGAGTTTCATAAAAAAGTATTTTTAGATTTTGTTGAATCTATGTAATGCTTTCAAAAACTCTCTAACAATTCCAAAACTTCCTTTTTATAGCTTCTACTAATAGTTAAGGCTTGTCCATGAATTACAATATGTTCATTTGTAAATGAAGAAATATGAGACAAAGCAATTATATAGGATCTATGAATTCTGATAAACTGCCTACTAGGCAGTTTGGCTTCAATGGCACTTATGGTTTCACGTGTGACTATGGTTTTGTTAGCCAGATGGATCTTAATATAATCACTATAACTTTCTACATAAATAATAGCCTCAAAATCAATCTTTATCATGCGTCTATCTGCACGTACAAACATAAAGTTGATACTTTCTACTTCTTTTATAGATTTAAAACTTGATTTAGTATTGACTTCAAAATAAGTGTTTATGGCTTTTAATAGGCGATCAAAAGAAATAGGCTTCATTAAGTAATCGACTGCTTGAAGTTCGAAACCTTCCACAGCATAATCACGATAAGCAGTTGTGAAAATAATTTTAATATTTTTATTAATGGATTTGGCAAAAGAGATTCCGGAAATTTCAGGCATATTAATATCTAAAAACACCAGATCTATGTTGTTTTGGCTTATTTCATTAAATGCTTCCATAGCATTACTACAATTAGCAATAACATTTATATGACTAATTTTAGAGAGATGTGTTGCAATAATTTCTCTAGCAATGGCTTCGTCATCGACAATTAAGCAGGATATGTTTTTAGTGACGCTCAATTAGATTGTGTTTAATTTTAATTGCACTTTAAAATGGTTTTCAGAATCCTCAATATTTAGCTTGTAGTTATTTTTATATAACAAATCTAAGCGTTTTTGTATGTTTTCTAAACCTATACCTTTGTTTGTGTCACCTAAATTAGAGTGAGAATTTTCTATAGAAAAGTAAAGACCATCAGAGGTGTATTTTAAATCGATATTAATGGTTAAAACACCATTTTTTAAATGTCCATGTTTAAAACTGTTTTCCACAAAAGGTAAAAGTAGCATGGGCGCTATTTGGGTGCTTTCTAAAATGTTTTCAGTGATAAAAGTGACATCTAAAGTGTTGTTAAAACGCATTTTTTCTAATTCGATATAATCTTTTATATGATTTATTTCATCTGTTAATAACACAAATGGTTTATCGACTTGATAGAGTAAATAATCTAGTAGATTGGATAATTTTAAGATCATTTCTGGTGTTTCGTCTGCTTTTTTTAAAGCAAAGCCATACATAGTGTTTAAGGTATTAAATAAGAAATGCGGATGAATTTGCATTTTTAAGTAATTTAACTCCTGTTCTTTTAGTTTTAATTGAGTTTCTAAAATTTTAGTTTCTAGTTTTTTGGTGTTTTCGGCTTGAATCAGATTTAGTTTTAATAATTTAAAAGCACTTACAATAACAACAACCAAATAGACTCCAGACGTTACAAGCAAAATATTTCTGGTAATGGGATTCATGTCTTCATACTCAAAGTTTGCTATATATATCAGACTAAAAAATATGGAAACCATTATAAGGTATCCGGAAATAATAAAGGTATATAAGCTGTACAATCCAAAAAGCCAGTAACGTTTGGTTATTAAATAATCTGGTATTAATTTATAAATGGATACGTAGGTTGTGGCTATAGTAACAGGCATTAAAAATAAAGAAAATAATAAGGTGTTATTGAAACTGTCTTTTCCAGCACTAAAAAAATATGTAAAAAAGATTAAAACAGCACTCCAAAAAAGTATGTGAAGCAACACACGAACTATTGTTTTTATAATGACTTTTTTAGTTAGCATACCTACAATTTGTACTACAATAATACGATGTTTTTTTAGTACACCATTTTTTTATAGACGGATAACCAATTAAGCAAGCTATTTAACAAATAGGTTAAAAACAATACTAATTTGGTAGAGTATCGCATTGTTATCATTTAATTTCTTTTTAAACATAAGTTTGTAATCAATTAACCATATAGACAGATTATAACATGAAAAAAATATTATTTTTATTTTTAGTAGTTTGGAATTTTTCAAACCTACAATCTCAAAATTTTGACGCATTAGATGAATTTTTAGAAACTCTTTATAAGGATCAAAAAATGATGGGTAATTTAACGATGACTAAAGATGGTAACACTGTTTATAGTAAATCTGTTGGTTATCAATTTGTTAGTAAGGAAGCGAATAAACTAATTACTGAAAGTTCTAAATTTCGAATAGGTAGTATCACCAAAACTTTTACAGCTGTCCTTATTTTTCAATTAATAGATGAAAACAAAATAAGTCTAGATCAACCTTTGTCTAAATATTACCCTCAAATTCCAGGTTCTGAACATATTACCATTAGAAATATGCTAAATCATTCTAGTGGCTTATTTAATATTCCTGCTGACGAGAATTTTAATGAACAGATAGAAACGTCAAAAGCGCAAATGCTAACCATGATGGCAAACCATAAGCCAGATTTTGAAGCAGGTACTAAACACGAGTATAGTAATACCAACTATGTGCTTTTAGGTTATATTCTAGAAGATCTTGAAAATGCACCTTATAGCAAGATTTTGAACTCAAGAATAGTTAATAAATTAGAGTTGAAAAACACTTATTTTGGTAGTGTAATAAACACGTCAAATAACGAGTGCTTATCATATTATTATAAAGATGATGGTTCGCTACACGAAGCTAATCAGGCAATTTTAACTATTCCAGGTGGAGCAGGAGGTATTGTTTCTAATCCATCAGATTTAGTTGTTTTTATTAATGCATTATTTAATGGCAAACTAATGTCTGAAAAAAGTTTTAAAATTATGACAACCATAAATAAGGAATATGGAAGTGGTATTATGAGTGCCAAAAAGGGAGGAATGACCATTTTTGCACACAATGGTACCATAGATTTTTTTAGATCCATGTACATCTATATTCCAGAGCAAAAGTTAGCAATAGCCTTGAATACAAATGCATTAGATTATGGTTTGATGCCTATTATGTTTAATGCCATTGCAGCTATAAAAGGAGAAGAATTAAATATGCCTGCTTCTACGACGATTTCTTTGAACAAAATAGAATTAAACAAATATGTAGGCATTTATATGTCTAAGGATTTGCCCTTTTATTTAGTCTTTGAAACAGATGGCAAAGTGTTAAAAGGTGCTCCGGAAGGCAGTGAATTGAAAATATTAAAAGCAACGAATAAAGATGAATTTGTTTTAGAATCTTTAGGAGTGGTTTTAAATTTTAATTTAGAAACAAATTCATTATTATTTAAACAGCCTGGCGAATCGCCTAAAACATTAACTAAAATAAATTAATTTGGAGATTCAGGTTAATTCCTTTGTTAAATTGGTTGTTCGTCGCATTTAAGTTTTTATATCGAACATCTCACTTAAATTTATATAATTTTAATTTTAAACCATCAATTATGAAATTAGTTATCTTATTACCAACTGTTTTAATAACATTAAATCCATTTGCTGATAGAATGAGTGAAGGAGGTTCTTTTATGTACCTTATTTTAATTTGTTTGTTATTGTCTTTATTCTTTATCGTGAAAGGGTTTTTAAATCTAAAAACGAATATACAAACCTCAAAAAAAATGCTAAAATTAGCGGTTGATACTAGTTTATTAGGATTGGCCATTGGTTTTTTCTCTTCGGTCATCGGGTTAATTACAGCATTCGATTCTATTGAAGCTATGGGAAATGCTGATCCAGCAATATTTGCAGGAGGTTTAAAATTATCTCTTTTAACAGCAACATTTGGTTTGCTAACTTTTATTGTTGCTAGAATAGGAATTGTTATTCTAAGAGGTATGCAAAAAGCATAGTTGTATTAATTTGTATCAATTTAATTAAATCAATCAAATCAATCATGCGAACCGTTTTATTTTTATTATTCTGTGTGGTTTTTCAACAGACAGCGAATTGTCAAAAAGAATACTTGTATCAAGTAGGAAAAAAGGATAGTGTGTATTCTAAAGTTCTGAATGAATCTAGAGAGATTTATGTTCAACTTCCAAATAGTTATACGCCTGATACAAAAGAGAAGTATCCTGTAGTTTATGTTTTAGATGGCGATGTGTTGTTGCCAACTGTCGTTAACGTTCACGATTTTTATAGTGGTGGTTTTATGCCAGAAATGGTTATTGTGGGTATTTCTAATGCTGAAAACAGAACGAGAGATTTAACCACTTCAAAAATTACATCAAGACAAGAAATGCCTTATAATGAAGAAAATGGCGAGGCAGACAATTTTTTGAAATTTATGCAATTAGAATTGATTCCTTTTATTGAAAACCAGTATCCTGTTACAAATTACAGAACCTTAATTGGGCATTCTTATGGAGGATTGTTTGCAATTTATAGTTTATTAAATCAACCAGAATTATTTGTAAATTATATAAGTATCGACCCTAGTTTAGATTGGGATAATCAAAAATTATTAAAACAGGCTGAAACTGTTTTCTTAAAAAAAGATTTAAATGGTAAGGGGTTGTTTATGTCTTTAGGTGGACAGTTACACATGCAGAATTCAGAGATTACTCTTGATAATGTGATGCAAGACACTTCAGACTATACATTGTTTGCACGATCCAATATAGAGTTATCTAATTTTATTAAAGAGAACAAGGCAATTGGGCTAAATTATTACTGGCAGTTTTATCCAAACGACTTACATGGAACGATTCCTCAACCTTCTATAAAAGACGGTTTAATATCTCTTTTTACATGGTTTCAGATGGAAAATATGGATAAAATTAATAATCCAGAAACATCCATAGACACCTTATTAAAGGTTATTAATTATCGAGAAGAAAAACTGCAAAATCATTTTGGTTATTTTGTCGCACCTTACCCAGATTATTTATTTAATGTGCTTGGTTATATGAATATAGACATGGAACAATTAGATAAATCTAAAATGTATTTTGAACAAGCCATTAAATATTATCCAAAAAGCGCCAATGCATACGATTCTATGGCAGATTATTATGAAGCTATAGCAGATTTGCCAAATGCTATAAAATATGTAACATTAGCGTTTCAGATAAGTGGGAGTAACTACCATAAAGAAAGGCTTGAAACTTTAAATGCTAAAAAATAGGAAAATATAACGTGTTTTCTATGAATATAAAAAGCGAGCCAATTTGGCTCGCTTTTTGTATGTTTTTATTAGATATTAATGTATAGAATAATAGGTATCTTTGGTTATGTAATAAAAATTGAAGATATTAGTTATTAATTAAGAATATAGTTATAATTAAAATAGGATAATTGAATTGAATTCGAAGCTAAACTTATGTATGGTAAATAAGTTATTGTTAGGAAGGTTTTGAAAACATGAAGTTATTCTTAATCCCTTTTCAGAAATGAAGAGGGATTTTTTATTATAAAAGTTTCGCTTTCTTTTTAAAGCTATTTTTTCTTATTTCGTTTGTTATAATTTTTATCACCTCGAGTCTTAGGCTTTTTATATTTCTGAGCGATTTTAAATTTATAAGAACCACCTAGATTTTCTTTCTGATTTTTTTCAGACTTTTCATGAAAAGCAGCTCCAACTTCTTCGTTTTTTTTGAGTCTTAAAGGATTGTTACGTTCTTTAATAACTTCACGTTCTTCTTCAATAAGTTCAGTAGAAATAACAACGTTTTCTGGTATTTCCATATAAGGAATTTCCATTTGCATTAAAGTCTCTATCTTTTCTAGAGATTCTTGTTCTTTTTCAGTAGAAAAAATAATGGCTTGCCCTTCGCGTTCTGCACGTCCAGTTCTACCAATTCGATGCATGTAATTTTCTGGAAAATCTGGAGTGTCAAAATTAATAACATGCGACACGTTATCGATATCTAACCCACGAGCCATAACATCTGTTGCTACCAAAATTCTGTTAAAACCTTCTCTAAATTGCTCAATACTACGCAATCTGTAATTTTGTGTTTTGTTTGAATGAATCACACATAATTCATCATGAAAGGTTTCATCTAAAGCTTCAAACAATCTGTCTGCCATTTTTTTGTAAGCCACAAAAATAAGCACTTTGTTAAATTCTTCAGTATCACTTAATAAGTGATTTAACAAATTCAACTTCGTATAAAAGTTTGGAACACGATATTTACTTTGTGAAATATTTTCTAAAGGGGTTCCAGAAACTGCTATAGAAACGCGTTCTGGAGCAATAAAAAAATCGTAAATTAAATCGTCTACATCTTGTGTCATGGTAGCCGAAAACATGATGTTTTGTCTTCTTTCAGGAAGAATATCAAAAATATTTAAAAGCTGATGTCTAAAGCCAAGATCCAACATAACATCTACTTCATCAATCACCAATTTTTGAATCGATTTTAATTGCAAAACCCGACTTACAGCCAAATCGTACAACCGACCAGGAGTAGCCACAATAATATCTAACCCTTGAGCAACAGCTTGTTTTTGTGTGTTAATATTAACGCCTCCATAAACTCCTAACACCCGAACATTGATGTATTTTGCCAGTTTTTCAACTTCATCAACCACTTGCACAACCAATTCTCTAGTTGGTACTAATACTAAAACTCTTGGATTATCTTGTTTAGAAAACTTAAGGTTTTTAAGAATTGGTAACATGTAAGCAAAAGTTTTACCTGTGCCAGTTTGGGCAATACCAACCACATCTCTACCTGAAGCAACCACATTAAAGGCTTGTTCTTGAATTGGAGTAGGTTGTGTGAATCCTAAATCGTCTAAGGCGTTGTATAAAGGTGTATTTAAATTTAAATCTCTGAAATGAGCCATATTTAGATATTATTATTAGAAGATTTTTTTTAGCGAATTCAATCTGACATTAAATAAATGATAACAGCGAGCAGCTTAAAACAAACTCATGGTTATTTTATCTGTTGCAAAGATAGATTTTTATAAGGATTCCACATTCCCGAGAAGGTAGGAATCTTTATTTAATAGAAAATATATAGATTATAAATTGTTTCAGCTTTTAAATCCATTTTAAATTTCGGTAATTTGTGGTAGTGAGAACAACATATCTACATAAACCAGAATCCATAAACACCTTTAAAGAGCAATTGCTTACTTGGAGCCAACAATTCCACGACATAATCTGGATGGATTCTAATGAATTGATTGAATCCTATTCTAGCTTTGATGCAGTATTAGCAGTAGATGCGATGACCAGTATTCAAACAGATTATCAGGAAGCTTTTATTAAACTGAAAGAGTATCAAACTATCACAAAAGATTGGATATTTGGCTATTTGTCTTACGATTTGAAAAATGCTGTTGAAGATTTGACTTCTGAAAATTTTGATAATTTGGAATTCCCAGAACTCTATTTTTTTCAACCTAAAAAAATGTTTTTATTTAAGGGAGATACAGTAGAAATGCATTATTTAAACATGGTTTCGGAAGAATTTGAAGAAGATGTATTAAAAATCACTAAAAACGAAATTTATCAGCTTAGGAGTAATCAAAAAATCTCTGATAATGGCATAGATATAATACCACGTATCCCTAAAGATGAATATTTGGATAAAGTATCAGCCATACTAGAACACATTCATCGAGGCGATATATATGAAGCTAATTTTTGTCAGGAGTTCTATGCTAAAAATGCAAGCCTTCAGCCTCTAGAAACCTATCAGAAACTCAATAAAATCTCTAAACCACCTTTTGCTACTTTTGTAAAAGTTGGTGATAAATATGTATTGTCTGCTTCACCAGAACGTTATTTAAAGAAAACAGGAAATAAAATAGTGTCGCAACCTATTAAAGGAACTGCAAAACGTTCGCAAGATAAAGATGAAGACAATAGATTAAAAGAACAATTGGCTTTAGACGAAAAAGAGCGTAGTGAAAATATTATGATTGTAGACTTGGTTCGCAACGATTTATCCAAAACTGCCATCAAAAGAAGTGTTAAAGTAGAAGAGCTTTGTCAAGTTTATACGTTTCCACAAGTGCATCAAATGATTTCAACGGTGACTTCAGAAATTGCAGTAACCGAACATCCTGTACATGTTTTAGAATCTACATTTCCTATGGGAAGCATGACAGGAGCTCCAAAAATTTCAGCCATGAAAATTATTGAAGAACTAGAGGAAACCAAACGAGGTGTTTACTCTGGAGCAGTGGGATACTTTACCCCAAATAGCGATTTCGATTTCAATGTGGTTATAAGAAGTATTTTATATAACGAAACCAAAAAATATATATCATTTTCTGTAGGAAGTGCCATAACGGCAAAAAGCAACTCTCAAAAAGAATACGAAGAATGTTTGATTAAAGCTAAGGCTATGCGTGAGGTACTTGAAAACTAAAATTTTCAGCTAAAAGTTAAAAGTTAAAAGCTTCAAGGTGTTATATTTGATACGTATTAAAAATCATTTCTGATAAATATGCTTAAAGCTTTTCAAAATCATATAGAACAAAATCTAAAATTTCTAAGGGAGGCCAAAGTTCTTATAGCGATATCAGGAGGTTTAGATAGTGTTATATTAACACATCTTTGTAAAGATTTAAAGTTGAATATAAGTTTAGCTCATTGTAATTTTAATTTAAGAGGCAATGAAAGCGATGCAGATGAAGAGTTTGTTTTACAATTAGCAGAAGACTTAGAACTAGAAGTTTTTGTTGAAAATTTCGATACAGAAACATTTGCCAAAGACCATAAATTATCCACTCAAATGGCTGCTCGTGCTTTACGTTATCATTGGTTTCAAGAATTGGCAGAGCAACTTCAGTTTGATTATATTCTAACAGCGCATCATGCAGATGATAATCTGGAAACGTTTTTAATAAATTTATCCAGAGGAACAGGGTTAGAGGGGTTAACCGGAATTCCAGAAATTAATGGGAAAGTTATAAGACCTTTATTGAATTTCTCAAGAGAAGAATTAGAAACTTATGCATTAGAAAATAAAATTGCATGGACAGAAGATAGTAGCAATGCTTCAACCAAATATCTCAGAAATAAATTGCGACATGATGTGATACCTGTATTAAAAGAAATAAACCCACATTTGCTTCAAAATTTCCAGAAGTCACAAACATATTTACAGGATTCAAGAGTAATTGTGGAGGATAGAATTGAACAGGTTTTAGAAAAAGTAGTTGTAAGAATGTCTGAGAATGAAATTCATTTCAGCATTTCAAATATTAAAACGCTAACAAATCCGAAAGCTTATTTGTATGAAATTCTAAAAGAATATCATTTTACCGAATGGCAGGATATAGTAGATTTATTGGAGGCTCAAACCGGAAAACAAGTGCTTTCTAAATCGCATAGATTATTGAAAAATAGAGACGAATTGATTTTATCTCACATAAGGTCAGGTGACTTATTAAAATCTATAGTTATTGCTCAGGAAACCAAAAATGTAAAAACGGCTTTAGGAAATTTAGTTTTCGAAATTACAGAAAGCTTAGATACTTCAAGTAAGTCGACAATTTATGTTGATAAAGATTTGTTAAAATATCCATTAACAGTAAGAAAATGGGAAAAAGGAGACTATTTTTACCCTTTTGGTATGGAAAACAAAAAGAAACTAAGTAAGTTTTTTAAAGATGAAAAATTTTCCATGTTAGAAAAAGAAAATACTTGGTTGTTATGTTCGAATAATGATGTGGTTTGGGTTATGAACCATCGAGCAGATAACCGATTTAAAACAACAAATAATACCAAGAGCATACTTAAAATTTCGCTTCATAATGAAACATAAATTAGCCCTATTTATTACATTGTTTTTTACAGCTTTTATTGTTCACGCCCAGGTTTTAAATCCTGTAGTTTGGACTGGAGAAACTCAAAAAATATCTGAAACAGAATACCATTTAATTTTTAAAGCAGATATTGAAAAACATTGGCATTTATATTCTCAAGAGATGCCAGAAGGAGGTGCCTTACCAACCGAGTTTATTTTTGATTCTTTAAGTCAGATAAACAATTACAAGCTAATTGGAAAAACCCAAGAAAGTCCATATATAACGGCCTACGACAAAGTGTTTGAAATGGATTTGAATTATTTTGACAAAGAAGCAACATTCACTCAAAAAATAGAAGTTTTAAATCCAGAACTGAAAACCATAGTAGTAGAAGCATCTTTTCAAGCTTGCGATGACGAGCGTTGTATTTATCAAAGTAAAATGGTAACATTCGATTTAACAAAAGCTACTTTAGTTACAGAAAACCCTACAGATTATGTAGAGGACGAAACTAAAACAGTTATTAAAGAAAATATTGAGCCAGTAAATACTGATAATGAAAGCAAAGGCTTATTAGCCATTTTTTTTACAGCTTTCTTTTTAGGATTCCTAGTTTTATTGACACCATGTGTGTTTCCAATGATTCCAATGACCGTGAGTTTCTTTACCAAACAAAGTAAAACCAGAGCTTTAGGAATTAAAAATGCCTTGTTATATGGCTTTTTTATCATCGTGATTTACACACTTTTAGGAACAGCTATTTCGGCTCTTTTTGGAAGTAATGCCATGTACGAATTCTCAACTGGAGTAACCTTCAATGCCATTATGTTTATTGCATTACTAGTATTTGCATTTTCATTTTTGGGAGCATTCGAAATAATGCTGCCAAACTCTTGGGTAAACAAAGTAGACAGTGGTGCCAATAGAGGAGGCGTGGTTGGTATTTTCTTTATGGCCTTAGCTTTAGCTGTGGTATCATTTTCATGCACATTTCCAATAGCAGGAACTGCCTTATTGGATGCAGCAACAAAAGGTGGGATAGCACCTATTATAAGTATGTTAGGTTTTTCTTCAGCCATAGCCTTACCATTTGGATTATTTGCATTCTTCCCAAGTTGGTTGAATTCTTTACCAAAGTCTGGTGGTTGGCTAAATACAGTAAAAGTCGTTTTAGGGTTCTTAGAGTTAGCCTTTGCTTTTAAATTCTTATCGATGATTGATTTGGTATTAGAATGGCACTTCTTAGAAAGAGAAGTCTTTTTAGCTATTTGGATTGCCATTTTTGGAACGCTAGGCTTGTATTTGTTAGGCAAAATTAAACTGCCACACGATTCGCCTTTAGAACATATTTCAGTTGGTAGATTGTGTATGGCTATCTTAGCTTTGTCATTCACTTTATATATGATTCCTGGACTTTGGGGAGCACCTTTAAAACTAATTAGTGGGTTTCCACCACCTATGAGTACAAATAGCGAATCGCCTTATGGTGTTGGTTTTATGAAAAAACAAGTGTCAGCTTCTGGAGAATTTGTAGCTAAAGAATTACCGAATGATGCACACTTTGGACCAAATGATTTAATTGCTTTTCACGATTACGAAACGGGTATGGCTTATGCTAAAAAAGTGAATAAACCTGTGATGTTGGATTTTACAGGCTTAACTTGTGTTAATTGCCGAAAAATGGAAGAACAGGTTTGGGTCGAAGATGAAATTTATGCCTTGTTAGACAACGATATTGTGTTAATTTCATTGTATGTGGACGATAGGACCAAACTTCCTGAGGCTGAACAATTCGAATCTGAACTTACTGGAAACAAAGTAAGGACTTATGGACATAAGTGGTTAGAATTCCAGCAAACAAGATACAATACCAATGCACAACCATTGTACGTTATTCAGAATTTAGAAGGTGAAGATATTAGTCCTGCTGTTGGTTATACACCAGATGTTGAAGAGTATTACAATTGGTTGAAAAAAGGGATTGAGAATTTTAAGAAATAAACAACTTATATAAAATTGAAAAGCGAGACTTGTTCTCGCTTTTTTTTTAAAAATTGTCATGCTGTGCTTGCCTGCACTGGGGGAGTCGAGGTGAAGCAACTAAGTCTAGAATGATTAAATTTGAATTATGATATTAAAAGGAAATATAGTCGATATTCAGAACAAACGCATTTTTAAAGGTGAAATTACCATTAAAGATGGAAAGATTTTTAATATAGAAGAAAAGCAACACGATGTCAATCGTTATATTCTTCCAGGATTTGTAGATGCTCACATCCATATTGAAAGTTCTATGTTGGTTCCAAGTGAATTTGCTAGAATTGCTGTAAAACATGGAACGGTTGCAACGGTTTCAGATCCACATGAAATTGCTAATGTTTTAGGGGTTGAAGGCGTGGAGTTTATGATTGCCAACGGAAAGAAAACTCCTTTTAAATTCAATTTTGGAGCACCTTCTTGTGTGCCAGCAACTAATTTTGAATCTGCTGGAGCTATGATTGATTCCGAAGGCATTAAAGCCTTAATGGCTAATCCTGACATTAAATATTTGGCCGAAATGATGAATTATCCTGGCGTTTTATTTGATGATGAAGAAGTCATGAAAAAGATAGCATGGGCAAAACACTACAATAAACCTATTGATGGACATGCTCCAGGTTTACGAGGCGACGATGTGACTAAATACATTCAAGCTGGAATTAGTACAGATCATGAGTGTTTTACTAACGAAGAAGGTTTAGAAAAACTTCAAAAAGGGATGAAGGTTCTTATTCGTGAAGGTTCAGCTGCTAAAAATTTTGAAGCACTTATCGATTTACTTCCTGAACATTATGAAAACATGATGTTTTGTAGCGATGACAAGCATCCAGACGATTTGTTATTACATCATATAAACAATCTATGTGCAAGAGCTATTGCTAAAGGCATGGATATTTTTAAAGTCTTAAAGGTAGCTTGTGTTAATCCTGTTAAACATTACAATTTAGATGTTGGTTTGCTTAATATAGGAGATTTTGCCGATTGTATAGTGGTTGAAGATTTAAAAGATTTTAAAACGCTTCAAACCTATATCAACGGAGAATTGGTTTTCGATCAAGGGGTTTCAAAATTACATTCTGTTCCTTTTGAAATTCTAAACAACTTTCATACAAATAAAAAAGACCTTTTAGACTTTAGGTTTGAATCTACAGCCAAAGAAATTAGAGTGATTGAAGCTTTGGAAGGTCAGTTAGTTACCAACGAACTGATTGAAGAAAGCATGTTGCAAGACGGAAATTTAGTTTCAAATGTTGAAAAAGACATTTTAAAAATGACTGTTGTAAACAGGTATCAAAATCAGAAACCTGCTATTGCCTTTATAAAGAATTTCGGACTTAAAGAAGGTGCTATAGCTTCTTCTGTTGGACATGATTCGCATAACATCATAGCAGTAGGAGTAAGCGATGAAGCTATTTGTAAAGCTGTTAATTTACTTATTGAAAACAAAGGTGGTATTTGTGCAGTTTCAGATACAATGGAAAAAGGGGTGGCATTGCCAGTTGCAGGAATTATGAGCGATCAGGATGCAAAAACAATTGGAAAACAATATGCTGAACTTGATAAAATGGCAAAACAATTAGGAAGCACACTACATGCACCTTATATGACTTTGAGTTTTATGGCTTTGTTAGTGATTCCGTCATTAAAATTGAGCGATAAAGGACTATTTGATGGAAATACGTTTCAATTTACAAATTTAGAAGCTTAGAGCATGCCAGTTATAGAATCTACCTACAAGGCACCTTATTTCTTTAGAAAGGGTTTTGTATCAACTGTTTATTCAGGATTGTTTAGAAAAGTAAGTGGTCTGATTCAAAAAAGAGAACGGATAACCTTGTCTGATGGCGATTTTCTGGATTTAGACTGGAGTTATTCCGAAGGAAAAACAGAAAGGCTCATCATTATTCTTCATGGCTTAGAAGGGAATGCGCAAAGACATTACATCACTGGTACAGCCAAGCTTTTTAATCAGAATCATATCGATGCAGTTTCGGTTAATTTTCGTGGTTGTAGTGGCGAAGATAACTTGTCTTATCGTTCCTATCATTCTGGTGAAACCGAAGATTTAAAGCAGGTTATTCAACATATTTTAAACACAACAGAGTACTCCGAAATTTATATTAAAGGTTTTAGTTTAGGAGGGAATGTGGCATTAAAATATTTGGGTGAAAACCAACATATTCCAGCGCAGATTAAAGCAGGAATTGCTGTTTCTGTCCCTTGTTTTTTAGCTGGTTCAGCTAAAGAATTACATACATTTAAAAATAAAGCGTTTCATGATAAATTTAAACGAAATTTAAAAGCGAAATTACTATTAAAATCAAAGCAACATTCTGATAAACTGAAAGATAAGATGATTGTTTCAATTAAAACTTTAAATGATTTCGATAATCTATACACTTCTAAAGCACATGGATTTAAGGATGCTCAAGACTATTATAAGCAGAGTAGTAGCTTACAATTTCTTCCAAACATCAATATTCCGACCTTACTTATAAATGCGCTTAACGATTCGTTTTTATCTGCAGAATGTTATCCTGTAAAAGAAGCAAAAAACAATCCCAAACTGTTTTTAGAAATGCCAAAACACGGAGGTCATGTTGGCTTTTTTCAAAGAGGAGGTTTTTATTACAACGAAAAACGAGCTTTAGAATTTGTGCAACAGAATGTATAAATTACTTATAAACTTCTAAATACTTAATCTGTTCTTCAATAGCGATTATAAAATCTTTTTTAAGTTCAGAAACTAATTCAGAGACTTTTGGAGCATTATGAATGTTAGTAACCCCTTGTCCAGCAGACCAAATGGTTGCCCAAGCTTTAGCATCGTCTTTATGAACCGTTAATTCTTCGCCAAAATCGACTTTTTTCTTTCTTTTAAGCATTTCCTCAGTAATTCCCATAGCTTCAATACTAGGACCTAAAAAGTTAGCAGCAACACCAGAAATAGCTGCTGTATAAACAATATCGCTAGCTCCTGAGTCAATAATCATTTCTCTATATTCCTTTGGTGCTTTACTTTCTTGAGTATTTATAAAGCGGGTTCCCATATAAGCCAAATCGGCTCCCATTTGTAAGGCAGAAGCAATATCTCGACCTGTACTAATGGTTCCAGCAAGTAAGATGGTTTTCTTGAAAAAGCTTTTAATTTCAGCCACCAAAGGCATTGGGTTGATAGTTCCTGCATGCCCACCAGCTCCAGCTGAAACTAATATTAATCCATCTACGCCAGCTTCAGCTGCTTTTTCTGCATGACGTTTTTTTATGATATCATGAAACACCAAGCCTCCATAGGAATGAATTGCATTTACCAATTCAGGAACAGCACCTAAAGAGGTAATAATTAAAGGTACCTGATGTTTAACACATAACTTTAAATCGGCTTCTAAACGAGGGTTTGTATTGTGAACAATAAGATTAACTCCAAAAGGAGCAGCTTTTTCACCTGTTTCTTTTTCAAATTCTGAAAGTGCTGTTTTTATTTCTATCAGCCATGCTTCAAAACCTTCACTTGTTCTTTGGTTAAGTGCCGGAAACGTCCCTACAATACCATTTTTACAACATTCAATCACTAATTGCGGACCAGAAATTAAAAACATAGGTGCTGCAATAACTGGTAATGTTAAGTCTTTTATAAAGGATGGTTTGTTCATGATGCTTTTTTTTATTTATATAATATTCTTAATTTTCAACAGGGAATCAATCATACTATTTTTTTGTTAAACAATGTTTAAGATGACTTCAACTACAAAGATACCAATCTAAATCGTTGTTTTAAATGATTTATTTCAGATTTCTTACTCACTTTTTTGCAGTGTTTGGTCTTAGTTTTAATAAATGTTTTTTCTTACATTTATGGAAACCAATCAATTATGCTTAGAAAAGTCTTTGGAAGTGCTGTTTTTGGAGTCGAAGCTACTACAATTACCGTCGAGGTAAATGTAGATACAGGTATTGGGTATCACTTAGTAGGTTTGCCGGATAATGCCATTAAGGAAAGTAACTATAGAATTGCTGCAGCTTTACAGAATAATGGCTTTAAAATTCCAGGTAAGAAGATTATTATCAATATGTCTCCAGCCGATTTACGCAAAGAAGGATCAGCATACGATTTAACCTTAGCCATGGGTATTTTAGCAGCCACCAATCAAATTCAAGCTGACGATTTAGAAGATTATCTTATTATGGGCGAGCTGTCTTTAGACGGTTCTTTGCAACCCATTAAAGGTGCATTACCCATTGCCATAAAAGCCAAAGAAGAAGGTTATAAAGGGTTTATTCTTCCTATTCAAAATGCGAAAGAAGCTGCTATTGTTTCAGGACTTAATGTGTATGGTGTTGAAACCATAGAGCAAGTCATCAATTATTTTGATAAGGGTGAACCTTTAAATCAAACCATTATTAATGTCGAGGAAGAGTTTAATAAAAGCCTCAATTTTCCAGAGTTTGATTTTTCTGATGTTAAAGGTCAAGAAACCATTAAGCGTTGTATGGAAATTGCGGCAGCTGGTGGACATAACATTATTTTAATTGGACCTCCTGGCGCAGGAAAAACCATGCTTGCCAAACGATTACCAAGTATATTACCACCAATGACTTTACATGAGGCTTTAGAAACCACTAAAATCCATTCGGTTGTTGGGAGAGTCAAAGAAAATACAGGACTTATGGCTCAAAGACCGTTTAGAAGTCCGCATCATACTATATCGAATGTTGCTTTGGTTGGAGGAGGCAGTTACCCACAACCTGGAGAAATTTCCTTATCACATAATGGGGTTTTATTTTTAGACGAATTGCCTGAGTTTAAACGGGAGGTATTAGAAGTGATGCGTCAGCCGTTAGAAGACAGAGAAGTGACTATTTCCAGAGCGAAGTTTACGATTACCTATCCTTCATCTTTTATGTTGGTTGCCAGTATGAATCCGAGTCCGAGTGGTTATTTTAATGATCCAAATGCTCCTGTAACATCTTCACCAGCCGAAATGCAACGTTATTTAAGCAAGATTTCTGGACCTTTATTGGACAGAATAGATATTCATATAGAAGTAACGCCAGTGCCTTTCGAAAAGCTGTCCGATACCAGAAAAGGGGAATCTTCCATAGATATAAGAAAGCGAGTAACAGCTGCGAGAGTTCTTCAAACGAAACGTTTTGAAGATTCTAAAGCAGTACATTACAACGCTCAAATGAACACCAAGCAAATTAGAAAACACTGTTTGCTAGATGATGCTTCCATGCAGCTATTAAAAACAGCCATGGAGCGATTAAACTTGTCTGCTAGAGCGTACGACAGGATTTTAAAAGTTTCCAGAACTATTGCCGATTTGGAAGGAAGTGAAGATATAAAAGGATCTCATATTAGCGAAGCTATTCAATATAGAAGTTTAGATAGAGAAGGTTGGCTAGGTTAATCTTATGTAAAAGTATGATTTATAATGAGATATGAGTTGATAGTTTGAATTTCACGATAATGAATTGAAACAAGACTTTAAGTCAGCCAATTATACTAACGGAAAATTGAAAGAATTTTCAAACATTTTTAATACATTTAGAATCTAATAACCAATCATTTTAATTATGAAAAATTTAAGCTTATTAATTTTAGGAATTCTTATTGGGGCATTTGCTACCTACTATTTTTGCTCTACCTGTGAAAACAATACCGAAGTTGCCATTGTAGCTCCAAAAGGACTGATTACACCAGAAGAGGCCAAGACCATGGACCAAGCGTTTAACAGCAGACATGCTTTAATTAGCGACTCTATAGTGAAACGTCCAGACAACCGTTCGGCTTGGTGGTCTTTAGAAGACATGAAAAATTATTTAAAATATGCCGAAAACGAATCTAAGGAGTTGGGTTACACCATGGATGGTGTACGTGTATACTTAGGAGCCTATCCTACAGAAGCAGAAGTAGGTTACACCACCATGTTTATGGTGCCAACAGGTGTTGAAAACATCTCTCAAGGAAATAGTAGCTTATTCAATATGTTGCCACCTGGAGGAGGAGATATTCCTGGAGGGAACGGGTTGAATGATGGTAATATGGGAAATCCACCTCCATCAAATTATCCACAATAAGCATATTGTGAGAGAATTTTTATACGAATATTATTCACCAGTAACAAAATGTTTCATAATATTCGCTTTTATTGTTGGTATTCTAGTCTATAAAAAATATAAAAAAACGCAAGTAAAATATTTTATTTGGTTTTTAGGTTGGATTGTTTTTTTGGAAATTGTAGGTAGTTATCCTTTGTATTTGCAAAACTCAGGTTTATCCCATTTAATTAAAGGTACTTTGATAGAACAAAACTATTGGTGGTACACGATATCTTGGGCATCAACTGCAACCATATTTTATTCATGGTTTTTGAGCCAAAAGTATGAGTCAAACATTTTCAAAACAATAATAAAACTTTGTATATATGGCTATGTATTGGTTATACTAGTGTCTGCAATAATTGATTATAAAATTATTTTTGGAATTAGACCAACCTATATAACAGTTTTAAATGTCACTATTATAATTTTAAGCACAGTTTTTTATTTATATAATTTGATAAATTCTGAAAAATTATTAAATTCTTTTAAGTCTCTTTATTTTTATGTAGCTATAATTTTGCTCGTTTGGTGGCTAATTACAACTCCATTAAGCTTTTTTGAAGTTTATAATTCAGATTCTGATTGGGATTTTGTAACAATTAAATGGACAATTACATTAATTGCAAATATCTTTATGTATTTAGGTTTTGCATTAGCCTTATTATGGTGTGATCCAGAACAAGAAATCTAATTTTCAACTTAATAAATAGTACATGAAAAATTATTTAAAATATGCCGAAAACGAATCTAAAGAGTTAAAATGCTTTTAAGTATTATAATAATAGCATGATATGTGTTTTAAATAATATGTACATCGAAACTTAATTTATTTTATAAGCAATCTAAAGGATGAAAGACTTCCTAATTAATAATTATAAGTTTGTAAATTTGGTTGTAGTTTTTATTGCAGCTATAACAGGTTTAATTTTAATTAAAAAATATAAAGACACCTCAGTTAGATTTTTTATTTACTTTTTAGTTTATGTGTTTTTTGCTCAAGTTTTTGGCTTATACGCTAGAATCTTAAATTATTTAGACCTTTATTATCTTATAGAAAATACTGTTATTAAATTCAATTTTTGGTGGCATACTATTACTTGGTATCTGGGTTCTGCCATCTTTTTTGTTTGGTATTATAGAAAGCTACTTAAAAACAAATTTTTAAAAAACATACTTCAATACGCTTTAGTATTGTTCCTAGCTATCTCGATAGGAGGTATTGTTATTAATTTTCAACATTTTTTTGTAGGCACATTTAAAAGTATTAGAATTGGTAATATGTCCATAATCATGTTATGTGTGTCTTTTTATTTTTACCAAATATTGCATTCCGAGAAAGTATTGGACTTTTATAAAGATATTCATTTTTATATAAGTACTATTGTTTTAATCTGGTTGTTGGTAACCATTCCATTAGTACATTTTATTTGTGGTAATGCAGCCATAGACCCTAATCAAGCAGAATTAAAATGGCTGATCATGCTTTATGCTAATATCTTTATGTACCTTTCTTTTACTGCAGTACTAATAGTATCAAAATCTAAAAAATGATTATTATAAAATTTATATCCTATAGGAATAAATTAAATTATGGAACCCTGTGATTGAATTTATAACTAGTCATTTTAATTTTATCGTTTATACTTTTGAGATACTTGCTTTATTAGTAGGCTTGTATTTTTTTAATAAAACAAGATGCAAATCCACAAGAATTTTTGTTTTCTATTTGGGATATGTTGTTTTTGTTGAGCTTGTTGCTTTTTCTTTAATGTACTTAAAATCCACTGTACTAATCTCGTATTTAATACGTATTGGAATTAGAACCACAAGCTGGTTTAATTTGTTTTGGTTATACGGCAGTATTTTATTTATAATTTTTTATTACCACTCACTATTTTTTAACCTTAAATTTAAGTTGTTTTTAAAAATAATGGCGATACTGTTTTCAATGGTTATGTTAAGCCATTTTATAATTTTCCCTAAAATATTTTTAACAGTACATCCTCCTCTTTATCAAATATCTGGATTAATTGTCACGTTATTTTGTGTTTCTTTATATTTTATAGAATTCTTAAATGGTGAAAATGTATTTAATATATTTAGAACATTAAGTTTTTATGTTACAATTGGACTTTTTGTTTGGTGGTTAATTGTATCACCAGTTATCTTTTTCAATAATTATAATACTAGTGCAGATTGGGATTTTGCTAATTTAAAACGAAGAATTTTTTTATTCGCTAATATATTTATGTATACTTGTTTTACAGTTGGTTTTATTATTTCTAAGCCTAAATCTAATAATGAAATTATTTAATACTTATTTATTTCTTCAACAACCTTCAGTTTCTACATCAGCAGAACGCTACTTATTAATTTATATGATTGGTGTTTTGTTTATAGTTACGGCTTTGGTTGTGATATTTTTTATTGTTTTTCAGAAACGTAAAAACAAGCTTTTATTAGATAAAATTAAACAACAACAAGCTTTCGACGAAGAGATTGCTCAAACCCAAACAGAAATTCAGGAACAAACCTTAAAACATATAGGTTGGGAATTACACGATAATGTGGGGCAACTTTTAGCTTATGCCAGCATGCAATTAAATATGCTTTCTGCTAAAATTCCTGAAGATATGAAAGGAACATTGAATCTGACAACCGAAACAATAAAAGAAAGCTTAAAAGAGGTGCGTTCTTTGTCAAAATCTTTAAATAATGATGTGATTTTAAATATTGGTTTTGAAAAATCTATAACCAATGAGTTGGATCGATTAAAACGAATGAAGTTTGCTTCTGCCGAATTAAAGATAAAAGGTGAAAATAAATCTTTAAATAATAAAAAGCACGAAATTATCTTGTTTCGAATCTTACAAGAATTCTTTTCTAATTCAGTAAAGTACTCTGAAGCACAAAACTTAAAAGTTGAGTTAGAATATGTAAATGATGACTTGATTATTATCGCTTCAGACGATGGAAAAGGCTTTGATGTTGAAACAGCTAAAAAAGGTTCAGGACTTATAAATATGAAGAGTCGAGCTGAGCTTATAAAAGCTAAATTTGACTTGTTTTCTAAACCTAACGAAGGTGTTAAATTAACGATTACCTATCCTTTAATTTCTGACAATTAACACGAATAAGTAAAGAAGCTTTAAACACAGGCATCCCAAACTGGATCTTTTGGTAAAGGAGCAGTGACATCAATATAGTCGTTGGAAACAGGATGTACAAATTGTAGATTTCTTGCATGTAAACTAATGCTTGCGTCTTTATTACTTCGGTTAAAACCATATTTTAGATCTCCTTTAATTGGACAACCAATACTCGCTAATTGCACACGAATTTGATGATGTCTGCCAGTTTCTAAAGTGACTTCTAAAAGATAATAGGAATCCAATTCTTTTATAACCTGATAATGTAGTATTGCCTTTTTACCATCAGGAATTTCCTTTGGATAAGCTGTAGATTTATTGTTTTTCGGATTCTTTTTTAACCAATGAATTAAGGTGTCCTTCTTTTTAGTTGGTTCTTGCTTTACTAAAGCCCAATAGGTTTTATTGGTTTCTTTATCGGCAAATAACTTATTGAGTCTCGGTAAGGCTTTACTGGTTTTAGAGAACATAACAACTCCAGTAGTTGGTCTGTCTAACCTATGTACCACACCAAGATATACATTGCCAGGTTTGTCGTATTTTTCCTTAATATATTCTTTAACAACGTCGCTTAATGGTTTGTCTCCTGTTTTGTCACCTTGAACAATATCACCAGTACGTTTATTAACAATAATAATGTGATTGTCTTCGTATAGAACTTGAAGGTTTTCTTTATTTGAAAGTATTTTATTTGAATTTTTTGCCACTAATACACGAATAATTAATATTGCTACCAACACTAAACACTAGTATTGCTCCTCATCATTTGGGAAATCTTTAGTCTTCACATCATCAACATATTGAGAGATAGCTGTTGTCATGTCTTCGTATAAGTTCATATAACGTCTTAAAAAACGAGGATGAAACTCATGAGTCATTCCAATCATGTCGTGTAATACCAATACTTGTCCATCTACGCCTTGTCCAGCACCAATACCAATAACTGGAATAGAGATGCTTTCGGCCACTTCTTGAGCTAATTTGGCAGGTATTTTTTCTAAAACAATAGCAAAACATCCAGCTTTTTCTAGCATCAATGCGTCTTGTTTTAATCTCGCTGCTTCTTCATCTTCTTTAGCACGAACAGTATAAGTTCCAAATTTATAGATGGATTGAGGTGTTAAACCCAAATGTCCCATTACTGGAATTCCTGCATTTAGAATACGTTTAATAGATTCTTTAACTTCTTTTCCTCCTTCTAGTTTTACTGCATGACCTCCAGACTCTTTCATAATTCGAATAGCAGAGCGCAAGGCTTCTTTAGGATCACTTTGGTAACTTCCAAATGGCAAATCTACAACCACCAAAGCACGTTCTACAGCTCTTACCACAGAAGATGCATGATAAATCATCTGATCTAAAGTAATAGGTAAAGTAGTTTCATGTCCAGCCATAACGTTGCTAGCAGAATCACCTACCAGAATAACATCTATTCCAGAACCATCTACAATTTTAGCCATGGTATAATCGTAAGCTGTAAGCATAGAGATTTTTTCACCATGAGCTTTCATGTCTACTAAGGTTTTTACAGTAATTCTTTTATATTCTTTTTTTGCTACAGACATAGTAAGAGATTGATTTTTATAGATTGTAAATGTACTAAATTAGATATTTAATGTTAAATTTTTCTTTAAAGTCTTTATAACAACTCATAGTTCAATTAATTTAGTTGAAAACAAACAGAGAATGGGACGAATTATTACTTTTTTGGTGTTATTAATAACAGCTACAATTACAGCTCAAGATGCTGAAGATACTCAAGTTAAATTAGCAATAGATACTTTTTTTGTAGGATTTCATAAAGGCGACACCACCTTAATGAAGTCTGTTATGTATGATAAAATACATTTTCAAACAACTTATATAAATAAAGAAGGTAAAGGGATGTTAGTTACAGAGGAATCGTCTAAATTGATTCTGGCTATTGCTAACAGACCAGTTGAACAAAAATGGGACGAACGTTTATTAGATTACAAGATTCAAATGGATGGCACCATGGCTCATGTTTGGACACCATATGAGTTTTGGGTAAATGGACAGTTCAGTCACTGTGGCGTTAATTCATTTCAATTGTTTAAAGATGATGGTAATTGGAAAATAATTTATTTAATTGATACTAGAAGAAGAGAAGGTTGTCAAGAATAAATTTCTTGAAAAAATATTAAAGAATTCTAGATTTAAATTAATCTAAAAAACGAATTATATTAAGACTTAACAATCTGCCATATTAACACCAACAGCAAGACCACCTTCGCTAGTTTCTTTGTATTTAGAATTCATATCCTTTGCAGTTTCCCACATGGTTTGAACAACTTTGTCTAAAGGAACTTTCACGTTTTTTGGATCTGTATCCAGTGCTAATTCTGCAGCATTAATAGCTTTTATAGCTCCCATGGCATTCCTTTCAATACATGGAATTTGCACCAAACCTCCAATAGGATCACAGGTTAAACCTAAATGATGTTCCATAGCAATTTCTGCAGCAATTAATACTTGTTCTGGTGTGCCACCTAGTAGCTCGGTTAAAGCACCTGCAGCCATTGCAGAAGACACGCCAATTTCAGCTTGACAGCCACCCATTGCAGCACTTATTGTTGCTCCTTTTTTAAAGATACTTCCTATTTCTCCAGCGACCAATAAGAATTTTTTTATGTCTTCAAAGTTTCCATCATGATTTTCTATTACTAAGTAGTACATTAAAACAGATGGTATAACTCCAGCGCTACCATTAGTTGGTGCTGTAACTACACGACCTAAAGACGCATTGACCTCGTTGACAGCAAGAGCAAAACAACTAACCCATTTAATAATTTGTCTAAACTTTACTTCGGTACTTCTTATAGAATAAATCCATTCTACTGGATTTGAGTAAGGTGTTACACCTTTTAAATTTTGGTTCATGTCGTAAGCTCGGCGTCTTACATTTAAGCCTCCAGGAAGATTGCCCTCTGTATGACATCCAATATACATACATTCCAACATCGTGTCCCAAATACGTTGTAACTCTTTATCTATTTCTGTTTCTTCACGAATCGATTTTTCATTTTCTAAAACGACTTGAGAAATGGGTAAATCTAAATCATTACAAAACTGTAAAAGCTCAGTACCTTTATCAATAGGATATGGAAATGAGCATTTAATTTCAAAATTTCTTTTATGATTTGTTCGTTCTTCTTTGACTACAAATCCACCACCAATTGAATAAAAGGTAGACTTTTTCTTTTTGCCACCTATCATAGCGGTAAATTCCATTCCATTAGAATGAAACGGAAGAAATTTTCGGTTGAAAACGATGTCTGTTTCAGGATTAAAAGATAAAGCTCTTTCATTATTTAAAACCAAAGTTTTGCTGCTTTTAATGTTAGAAATAATGGTAGGAATTGTGTCTGTTGGAATTGTTTCTGGGTCACTACCAAACAATCCTAACATGACAGCATAGTCTGTAGCATGCCCTTTTCCTGTAAGCGATAATGAGCCATACAGGTCTACATGAATACTCTCTACTTTATCAAAAGTATTATTTGCTTTTAATTCTTTAATCCAACGCTCTGCTGCTCGCCAAGGACCTAAAGTGTGGGAACTAGAAGGTCCAACACCAATTTTTAACATGTCGAAAACTGAAATACACTCCATAACCCTTCATTTGAATGAACAACAAATATAAAGTCTTTCTTTCAATTAAAATGTAAATAGCTATTGAGTTATTAAGATATTTTTTTGAATAATTTAACTTTAATAATAAGGGTTTTTAAGTTTTGCCATTTACTAAGTGACATCCTGTCATATTTTTTGACATGGCATAATCATTGACTTATACATTCCGAATTTAAAATTGAACACAACGTTTCCGTGAAGACGGAAATTTATAAAAACAAATATTATTATGAGTAAAATTATTGGAATCGATTTAGGAACAACGAACTCTTGTGTCTCTGTAATGGAAGGTAATGAGCCAGTTGTTATTCCTAATGCAGAAGGTAAGCGTACAACGCCATCTGTTATCGCTTTTGTTGAAGGAGGCGAAATTAAAGTTGGTGACCCAGCAAAACGTCAAGCAGTAACAAACCCTACAAAAACGGTATCTTCTATAAAACGTTTTATGGGTAATAAATATTCTGAATCTAAAAAAGAAGCAGAACGCGTACCATACAAAGTAGTAAAAGGAGATAATGATACACCACGTGTAGATATTGATGGTCGTTTATATACACCTCAAGAATTATCTGCCATGATTCTTCAAAAAATGAAGAAAACGGCTGAAGACTATTTAGGTCAAACTGTAAGTGAGGCAGTTATTACTGTTCCTGCTTATTTTAATGACTCTCAACGTCAAGCAACAAAAGAAGCTGGAGAAATTGCAGGTTTAAAAGTTCGAAGAATTATTAACGAACCTACAGCAGCAGCTTTAGCTTACGGAATGGACAAAAAAGGGACAGACCAAAAAATAGCGGTTTTTGATTTTGGAGGAGGAACACATGATGTTTCTATACTAGAATTAGGAGATGGTGTTTTTGAAGTGCTTGCTACAGATGGTGACACACACTTAGGTGGTGACGATGTAGACCAAAAAGTAATTGATTGGTTGGCAGATGAGTTTAAAGCAGATGAAGATATTGATTTACGTCAAGACCCTATGGCTTTACAACGTTTAAAAGAAGCTGCTGAAAAAGCGAAGATTGAATTATCATCTTCAGCACAAACTGAAATTAATTTGCCTTATGTAACAGCAACGGCTTCAGGACCAAAACACTTAGTACGTACTTTAACTCGTGCTAAATTCGAGCAATTAATCGACGATTTGGTTAAACGTACTATAGCTCCTTGCGAAAAAGCTTTGAAAGCAGCAGGATTATCTAAAAACGATATTGACGAAGTAATTTTAGTAGGTGGATCAACTCGTATCCCAGCAGTTCAAGAAGCTGTTGAAAAATTCTTCGGAAAAGCACCAAGTAAAGGTGTTAATCCAGATGAAGTTGTTTCTTTAGGAGCTGGAATTCAAGGTGGTGTTTTAACAGGAGATGTTAAAGATGTCTTGTTATTAGACGTAACACCTTTGTCTCTAGGTATTGAAACTATGGGGAATGTAATGACTAAGCTTATTGAAGCAAACACAACTATTCCAACTAAGAAAAGTCAAGTGTTTTCTACAGCAGCAGATAATCAGCCTTCTGTTGAAATCCATGTATTACAAGGAGAAAGAGCCATGGCAGCCGACAATAAAACAATTGGACGTTTCCATTTAGATGGTATTCCACCAGCAAGAAGAGGAACACCTCAAATTGAAGTGACTTTCGATATCGATGCAAATGGTATCATCCATGTAACTGCTGGTGATAAAGCCACAGGCAAAACTCAGGATATTAGAATTGAAGCATCTTCAGGTTTAACTGAAGAAGAAATTCAAAAAATGAAAGCTGATGCTGAAGCAAATGCTGATGCAGATAAAGCAGCTAAAGAAAAAGCTGATAAATTAAATGCTGCTGATGCTATGATTTTCCAAACAGAGAGTCAGCTAAAAGAATTTGGTGATAAATTATCTGATGATAAAAAACAACCAATTGAAGAAGCTCTTGCAGAACTAAAAACAGCTTTCGAAACAAAAGATCTTGCAGTTATAGACCCAGCTTTAGAGAAAATAAACGAAGCTTGGAAAGTTGCTAGTGAAGAAATGTATAAAGCACAAGCAGATGCTCAAGGTGGCCAAGAAGCAGGACCTGATGCAAATGCAGGAACAGATGCTAACGAAGCTAGCGATGTCGAAGACGTAGACTTCGAAGAAGTGAAATAAAAAATGTCATTCCAAGAGTAGTCGAGGAATCTCAATTAAATAATAAAAACGCAATCATTCATTTGATTGCGTTTTTTTTTCAAATTCTTTTCAGATTATGAACTTAAATATGTCTATTCTTTCTTACATTCGAATTGAATTTTTTAAAACCATACTCATGACGTTAAAATCAACATTCTTTTATGTATTCCTACTAAGTTTCTTTTTTAGTAGTTATTCGCAAACGGCAAGCAATAACGAGATGCTTGAAAAGATTAAGAACGAGGGTTTTAATAACTCGCAAGCTATGGCTATGTTAGGTGAATTAACAGATGTTTACGGACAACGTCTTACTGGTTCTAACGAATATTTTGAAGCAGCAAAATGGATGTCTAAAAAAATGACATCTGTTGGACTACAGAATGTTCATTTTGAATCTTATTGCGACGATTGTCGAGGATGGAGCATGGAAAGTTTTAATGTAGAAATGATTTCTCCAAATTTCATGCATATTTCTGCATATCCATTAGCAATGTCTAAAAGTACAGATGGTATTGTTGCAGGAGATGTGATCTATATAAAAAAGTATAAAGAGTTAGACTCTATAAAACTGAAATATTCAGGAAAATTAAAAGGTAAAATTATTTTATTAGGAAGAGAACCACAAAGAAAATCTTTAACCGATACCATTTTTGAAAGATATTCTGAAGCCTATTTAGATAAAATGGCTAAACAAGATTCTGCTAAAGTCAAACAAACATACTTACCAGATTTATTAAAATCATGGGAAGCAGATGACGTTAAAGAAGAAGACTTCTTAAGATTTTTAGAATCAGAAGGTGCGTTGGCAGTATTAAAATCCCGTTCCATGTATTTAGGTGTATTACATCCAGATGGCACTTATTTTTATAAAGAAGATCATTATAAACCCTTGCCTTATTTTACGATTATGCCAGAACATTTTGGTAGATTATCTAGAATGTTAGAAATGAATGTCGTTCCAAAAATTCGTTTAAATTTAGAAACATCCTTTTATTTTAAACCAGAGAATAACGTTAATATTCTGGCTGAATTATCTGGTACTGATAAAAAACTAAAATCTGAAACAGTTATGGTAGGAGCTCATTTCGATTCTTGGCATGCTGGAACAGGAGCAACAGATAACGGTGCAAGTTCTATCGTTTTAGTAGAAGCTTTAAGAATTCTTAAGGCTGTTGGGTATCAGCCAAAAAGAACGATAAAAATGGGGCTATGGGGTGGAGAAGAACAAGCTTTTTTAGGCTCTGTTTCTTATGGTAAAAAACATTTCGGACAGCATGATGAAAAAGCAAATATAGAATCAACTAAAGTCTCTGCTTATTTGAATTTAGATAATGGAGCAGGAGCCATTAGAGGTTTATATCTTCAAAATAATAAGTATGCAAAACCTGTATTTAGCGAGGTGTTCTCTTCAATAACAGATTTAACAGATGGTGTATTAACCATTGAAAATACCTTATCAACAGATCATGAAACTTTTGATTTTTATAATATTCCAGCTTTTCAGTTTATTCAAGACCCTTTGGAATATAATTCTGCAACACATCACACAGAATTAGACGTTTTGGAATATGTTCCAGAACAAGATGTTATTAAAAATGCTGTTATTTTAGCATGGACTATTTATAAGTTGTCAGAAAACAAAGAGTTAGTTCCTAGAAAAAAATAATCTTTATATTAGTTTTAGCCTCATTTTAAATTTTATAATCATCGTTCTAATAAATTATGCACGCATAGTAAATTGTAGTATATTTGTCCATAAACAAAAACCTCCTATGCAAACTCAACTTACCCAACTCTTAAATATAACATATCCTATTATACAAGCTCCTATGTTTTTGGTGTCTAACACTGCCATGGTTATTGAAGCCATGAAAGGTGGCATTGCAGGCTGTATTCCTGCCTTAAATTACAGAACTTTAGAAGAGTTGAGAGCTTCCATACAAGAATTAAAAGCAGCGAAAGTTGAAGGAGGATCTTTTGGTTATAATCTGATTGTAAACAAATCTAACATCAAATATAAAGAGCAATTAAGAGTGCTTTGTGAAGAAGGTTGCGATTTTATTATTACATCATTAGGTAGCCCAGAAGAAACTATCAATCAGGCACATGCAGTTGGTATAAAAGTGTTTTGTGATGTTACCGATTTAAAATTTGCGCAAAAGGTTGAAAGTCTTGGAGCAGATGCTGCTATTTGTGTTAATAATCAAGCAGGAGGACATAGAGGAAATTATTCACCTGAAGAATTAATAAAGCTTCTTAAAGACAACATTTCTATTCCTGTTATTTCTGCTGGAGGTGTAGGATGTAAAGCAGACATTGATAGAATGCTAAGTTATGGAGCAGATGGTGTTTCCGTTGGAAGTCCTTTTATAGCCTCAGTAGAAGCCGAAGTAACTGAAGAATACAAACAAGCCTGTGTAGATTATGGTGCTAAAGATATTGTAATGACGCAACGTATTTCGGGGACACCTTGCACAGTTATTAATACACCTTATGTACAAAAAATAGGAACCAAAGAATCTAAGTTAGAATCTATTTTAAATAAAAACAAGAAACTTAAAAAATGGGTAAAAATGATTCGTTTTTCTATTGGTATGAATGCAACTACTAAAGCAGCTACACAAGCGACTTATAAAACGGTTTGGGTTGCAGGGCCAAGCATTGAGCATACCACAGAAATTTTACCGACCAAAAAAATTATTAAAAAACTAATTACCTAAAAACTGTAAAAAAACATATCTGCATAAATTTTAAAAAAGTGTTTCTCTTAAAAAGGAAACCTTTTTTAGTTTATAATAGATGTTTTTTTACATTGACTAATGATGAATCATACTCATATTTAACAAAGCAATACTAAATTAGTAACTTGCAGAATCACTAAAGAATATAGCATGTTTGATGAAAGTATATCGATAGTAGAGCAATCCTCAAAGAATAAATATGGACAATATTTTACACCATCTATGGTTGCTGAATTCATGGTAGATTTAGCGGAAATAGATACAAACTCGTCCATATTAGAACCTTCTTGTGGAGAAGGCATTTTTTTAGATGTTTTATTAAAGCGAGGGTTTTATAATTTAACAGCATTCGAGATTGATAGTGAACTAGGGAAACAATTCGATTTTGTGACCTATAAAAGTTTTGTGTCTTCTAATATTAAAGAAAAATTCCAACTTATCATTGGAAATCCACCATACATTCGTTGGAAAAATCTTGAAAAAGAACTTAAAGAAGAACTAGCAACAAATGCACTATGGAACACCTATTTTAATAGTTTATGCGACTACTTATATATTTTTATCTTAAAGTCAATTGAATTACTTGAAGATAATGGACAGCTTATTTTTATTTGCCCGGAATATTGGATGAACACCACACATTCTATTACTTTAAGAAATTATATGGTTGAAAACGGGTATTTTGAAAAGATTATTCATTTTAATGAAACTCCAATATTCAATAACGCAACGGTTTCTGTTGTCGTTTTTAAATACATTAAATCTAAAAATAAAAGCAAAAAAATTGATGTTGTAAAATATTATAAAAACAGAATTTTAAGCCCTAAAATATTAAATCAAATTAAGGAAGAAAAATCTAATTCAAACATTAAAAAGTTCTCAGTTCCTCAATTTGAGAAAAATAAAAGATGGCTACTCACAAATGTGGCTGAAATAGATAAAATAGAAGCATTTGAAAAAAGTTGTGGTTCTGAAACTTCAATAAAACATGATTTATTTTCTTCAACTACAATTTCAACATATCCAACCATAGGAGATGTTTGCGATATAGGAAATGGTATGGTTAGTGGTTTGGATAAGGCATTTCAGTTAAAAGATGAACAATTAAATGACATTGAATCAGCCCATACAATTAAAGTCATAAAGGCTAAAAATTTAGAACCATTCGGTTATAATAAAACAACACATTATATTTTTGCAAATGAAGTTGAAGACGAAAAAAACTTTAAACAAAATTTCCCAAATTTTTATAAAAAACTAACACCTTTAAAAGATCGATTAGACAAAAGATACCAATACAATAGAACAATACCTTATTGGCATTGGGTGTTTTTAAGAAATCATCATTTATTTAATTCTAAAACCCCAAGAATATTTGTGCCTTGCAAGGAGCGCATATCCAATAAAGATAATTTTAGATTTGCCTATGTTCCTTCTGGAATCTTCCCAACACAAGATGTTACTGCTATATTTCCCAAAAAAGAAACAAAAGAAAGCATCTATTTTATTTTAGCGTTTTTAAACAATCACAGAGTTTTTACTTGGCTAAAAAACAAAGGGATCGTGAAAGGAAATATTGTGGAGTTTTCTGAAAAACCTATTTCTGGTATTCCATTTAGAAGAATTGATTGGACTAATGACAAGGAAGTAACCTTACATCATGAAATTTCAAATTTAACTGAAAAATATATTAAGCATTCTGAAGGTTTAATTCTTAACAAAATATGCGCTTTAATGGATGAATTATTAGATTAGTTTCGTGTTTTTTTTACAAATGAAATTTCAATTAATATCACTATAACCCATTAAAAACAGTCTTTTTAATATCTGGCCATTCTTCTTTTAAAATGCCATAACAACAAGTATTGCGTCTAAAACCATCTTGCATAAGTGTGTCTTTTCTTAAAACACCTTCTAAAGTAGCTCCAAGTTTTTCTGCTGCTTTTCTAGAACGTATGTTTCGTTCGTCGATTCTAAATTCAACTTTTTCAAATAACAAGGTTTCAAACGCATACTGAAGCATTAAAAATTTCATCTGTTTATTTAATCCAGAACCTTGAAACTTTTTTCCAATCCAAGTCCAACCAATATGAAGCACTTTATTATTCCAGTTTATCAATCCAAAACGTGTGCTTCCTGCATAGGTTTTTGTTTTTTTATCATAAATAATAAATGGAATGGTAGTTTTTCTGTAATAACCATCTACAGCAGTTTGCACGTATTCTTTTAGTGTATCTGGTGTCGAAATATTGCTAGGAGAGTAGTAAATTAAGTCTTTTTCGCTAGCGATATCATGAAGCTGTTTGTAATTGCTCAAATCTAATAGTGAGAGTTTTACAAAAGTGTTTTCTAATTGAGGTGCTGTCATGTCCTAAACCAAAGCATGTATAAGTTCTACATTAACAATATGTTTTCCTTCAAAAGGAATTATTTTTAAATTAGCACCAAATAATTCTTTGGCTCTTTGGGTTTCATGTAAAATACGTTTTTCATTTAAATACTCATCTTCATTGCCATAAATCATGGTTACTTTTGCGTTGATAAAACTAAAATCATTTGTAGTTAATTCTTTTGGAATTCCTCCGGAATGTAGTACCAATTGCGAACATGCTATTTTTCTTTTAGCAACATATCTTGTAGCCACACTAACACCTTGTGAATAACCTAAAACAATTAAGTTTTTATCTTCCGAAATTTGCTCAGCTTCAAAAACAGCATCAAAATAACGCAAGACATTCTCTGTTTCTTTAAGCGTGTTTTCTTTTGTTAACCAGCTAGAACCAACATGTTTAAATTTTGGAGGTATGTAGTATTTGCTTTGAGCTTGTGGTGCTATAAGGTAGTTTTCATCTGCATTTAATCCACTAAAATATCTTAAAAAATACCTGCTTAAATAACCCATACCATGACATACAAACCAAACATGTTTTGTTTTATCTGTCAAGGTGTTTAAGGTTGCATAACTATTAGTAGTTGTATAGGATATTTCTTTTTCTTCTAAATTCATTTCGTACTTTTACATTTCGATTTTAAAAATACAAGAAATCTATGTCATTATCCAAAAAAGAGCATTTAGTTGAGTTAAATAAAGTGAGTAAAAACACCTTAATGGAAACGTTAGAAATAGAAATTACCGATTTTGGCGATGATTTTTTAGTTGCTAGAATGCCAGTAAATTCTAGAGTGTATCAGCCAGATGGCGTGTTGCATGGTGGAGCTACTGCAGCATTGGCAGAAAGCGTGGGTAGTTTTGCATCTCATCTATTTACTGATTTAGATACTTTTTTTGTTAGAGGCATAGAGATAACTGCCAACCATTTAAAAAGTGTTACAGATGGTTATGTTCACGCTAAAGCTACTTTTTTACACAAAGGAAGAACAACTCAATTATTGGATATTAGAGTGACAGACGACCTTGATAATTTGGTGTCTGTTTGTAAACTTTCAACCATTTCGCTTCCAAAAAAGATATAATGACTTCTGAAGATTTTTTCAATTCCATACAGCAGCAATTAGATAATAAAAAACCGTTTGTAGCATATAGAAAACCGAAGAGTACATGTATTAATGCCATGCTTCAAAACACTGATGCTGTTCATGTTATTAAAGATTATACAGAGAAAGGTTTTGTTTTTGCTCCATTCGATGCCTCCAATGATGCAATTCTAATACCAATAAAAGATTCATTATCAATTGAATGCGATTTAGTAAATTATAACGTTAGTGAGACACGTCAATCTATTTTTAAAAATTTAGAATTTGATAAACCACAACACATTAACCTTGTACAAAAAGGGATTGATGCCATTAAAAAGAATCAATTTCAAAAAGTTGTTTTATCTAGATGTGAAACTGTAGAATTTTCTGAAACAAATCCGATAGAAATTTTTAAAAGCCTACTTCAAAATTACCAATCTGCATTTGTATATTGTTGGTATCATCCAAAAATTGGATTATGGTTAGGAGCAACACCTGAAACTTTAATTGAAGTAGAAGGCTCTCGTTTTAAAACCATGGCTTTAGCTGGAACCCAAAAATATAACGGCACACTTGATATTATTTGGGAAAACAAAGAAAAAGAAGAACAACAGTTTGTTACAGATTTTATAGTAAATAGTTTGCAGAATTCGGTTAGCAATATTTTTAAGTCCGAAACAGAAACAGTAAGGGCTGGTAACATTGTTCATCTAAAAACAGTCATTTCAGGAATTGTAAATTTTAAGGAAATAAACCTTAAAGAAGTGCTTGAAGCACTTCACCCAACACCAGCTGTTTGTGGTTTGCCAAAAGAAAAAGCGAAACAGTTTATTTTAAAGCATGAAAGTTACAATAGAGAATATTATACTGGTTTTTTGGGTGAATTAAATCTGCAAGAAAAAACAATAAGAAATTCTAACAGACGTAATGTTGAGAATAATGCGTATGCTTCTGTAAAAAAAATTTCAAACTTGTTTGTTAATCTTCGTTGTATGCAAATTTCAGATAATACAGCTAGTATTTATATAGGAGGAGGGATTACCAAAGATTCAATTCCTGAAGCCGAATGGCAAGAAACGATCGCCAAATCTGAGGTCATGAAAAAGGTTTTGCAATAATTTTATTTGGTAAACCTATTTACTACATTTACAGCTAGATTTTATCTAACATGCTATACCCAAAAAACCCTCTTGCACAAACTGTTATTCAGTTGTGTAAAGCCAAAAATATTCAGCACATAGTTATTTCTCCTGGAAGTAGAAATGCGCCATTAACAATTGGTTTTACAAACGATCCTTACTTTTCATGCTACAGCATTGTAGATGAGCGTTGCGCAGGCTTTTTTGCTCTTGGAATCGCCCAACAATTAGAAAGTCCTGTGGTTTTGGTTTGCACCTCAGGAAGTGCATTGCTTAATTATTATCCAGCTGTTGCTGAAGCTTTCTATAGCGATATTCCTTTGGTGATACTCTCGGCAGATAGACCTAAATATTTAATTGGTATTGGGGATGGACAGACCATTAATCAAAAAAACGTGTTTGAAAACCATATTCTTAATTCAGCCAATTTAAAGTTGAATTTTGAACATGGTCCTAAAAATAATAACGAAGCAGAACCAGCAATCATAAAATCTATTGAAAATAAACTGGAACGTATTTTAGGTGTTAAACAGGAATTAGATGATGAAAACGAAACAAAAATAAATACAGCTTTAAACAGAGCCATATCTAGTAATGGACCAGTACATATAAACATCCCTTTTGAAGAGCCTCTTTATGAAACTACAGATAAACTAGAGGTTAAACCTAAAGTTATTGATGTAGAAGTAAGAAAGAAGAAAATTGACGATTTCTTTATACAGGAATGTTATGACGATTGGAATAGCTATTCAAAAAAAATGATTTTAATCGGTGCCAATCAACCAAATAAAATCGAGCAGCAAATTTTAGATGATTTGTCTAAAGACAATAGTGTTATTGTGTTTACAGAAACAACTTCAAATGTTCATAATAAACAGTTTTTTAATAGCATCGATAAAATTATAGCACCTTTAACCGAAGAGGAGTTTAAACAATTACAACCAGATGTATTAGTTACTTTTGGAGGGTTAATAGTTTCTAAAAAAATAAAAGGGTTTTTAAGAAAATTTCAACCAAAGCATCATTGGCATATTGATAAAAAACATGCGAACGACACCTTTTTTTGTTTAGATAAACATATAGAAGCAACACCAAATCAGTTCTTTAATGCCTTGTTACCAAGATTAACACATTTCGTTAAAAGCGATTATAAGCCGTTTTGGAACGATGTTAAATCTCATAGAGAAAATAAACAACTAACGTATTTAAACGACATACCGTATTCCGATTTCAAAGTTTTCGATGCGGTTTTAAAAGCCATACCAGAACAAAGTATTTTACAATTAGGGAATAGTTCTGCAGTAAGATATGCGCAACTTTTCGATTTAAAGAAATCCATTCAGGTTTTTTGTAATCGGGGTACAAGTGGTATCGATGGAAGCACAAGTACTGCTATTGGTTGTGCCAAAGCCAGAAAAGAACAGACCACTTTAATTACAGGAGATCTAAGCTTTTTTTACGATAGTAATGCTTTGTGGAACAATTTTATTCCTAATAATTTTAGAATTATTCTTGTAAATAATCAAGGAGGTGGAATTTTTAGAATACTTCCCGGAGATAAAAATTCTAAGAAATTCGAAACTTTTTTTGAAACTACTCATGACTTAACTGCAAAACATTTATGTAAAATGTATGATTTCGATTATGCAACTGCTATAAATGAAAAGCAATTAAAAACGCAGTTGAAGACTTTTTTCACTGAAACTAATCAGCCAAAATTGTTAGAAATTTTTACGCCTCGAATAATTAACGATCAGGTGCTTTTAGATTATTTTAAATTTATAAAGTAAATCAAAATCTATTATTTAATTTTTTACTTCTCAAACCTAATATTACTACCTTTGCAGCATGATACATTTAGGAGAATACAATACCTTAGAAATACTTCGGGAATCGGAACAAGGACTATATTTAGCAGATGATGAAGGAAATGAAGTGTTATTGCCAAACAGATACGTTCCTGAAACTTTTACAATTTGGGAAAAAATAGAAGTATTTGTTTATTTAGACAATGAAGAACGTTTAGTTGCAGTTACAGATAAACCATATATTAAGAATGGCGATTTTGCACTTTTAAGATGTAATGCAGTTACAGATCATGGTGCCTTTCTAGATTGGGGAATGGTTAAAGAATTATTCTGCCCATTTAGAGAACAAGCTTTTAAAATGAAAGCAGGAGGCTGGTATTTTGTTTATTGTTTTTTAGACGAAAAAAGTGATAGATTGGTTGCTTCAAGTAAAACAAACCAGTTTTTAGACAATAAGAAACTCACTGTAAAAGAGTTTGAAGAAGTCGATTTAATTGTCTCTCATCCTTCAGATATTGGCATGAATGTTATTATTAATAAAAAGCATTTAGGACTTATTTTTAATGACGATATCTTTCAGGATTTAAGCGTTGGAGATCGATTAAAAGGATACATTAAGAAAATTAGACCTGATAATAAAATTGATGTTGTTCTTGGACAAATAGGTTATAGAAATATCGAACCAAATGCAGATGCTATTATGATAGAGCTTCGTGATAATAGTGGCTATCTGAACTTAACAGATAAATCTGATCCTGAAACCATTAAGTTATTACTTAAAATGAGTAAAAAAAGCTTTAAAAAAGCTGTAGGGTCTTTATATAAGCAGAAACTTATAGATATTAAAGAAGACGGAATTTATTTAATTTAATGAACCTTTTTTAGTTTCAATTTTCTCGTTAACCCATTTCTCAGCTTCTTCTAGATTAGAGAATAAACGACGGTTAATTTGTTTAAAAAAATGATTTTCTAGGTCAAAATTGACCGTCTGAGTAAAGTCTTCACTTACAACAGCCGTAACCACTAAATTTGGAGCTTCTTTTTCTAGTTTCATGGCGTCTGTTGGAACGGTATTAAATGGGTGAATTTTATTTACAATTATTCCAAATGGTTTGTTATTTGGAAAGTGTTGCATAACAATTTTTTTTATAGTTTGTAAAACATCCATGGAAACAACAATGTTTTCTGCATATTCAACCACAATAAAATTCTCAAAAAAATAAAAGTCACCTATTTTAAAATTATAGGTTTTTAGAATCTGAGTAGATAAATAAGATTTGAGAACAGGTTTTGACATAAACAGCTTTGGTTTAATAATAAAATACGCAATAATTAAATGTGCTAATGCAATTTTTGGACTTTAAGTATATGCAGGTTACAAACTAAGTTAAAATTTTTAAAGTATAAAAGCAACGATGCACTTTAATATTTGCTGTAATTATGTATTTTTACACAGTAAATTTCACAAGACTATGAGTGATATTAACTGGAAAACAGCTAAAGAATACGAAGACATAACCTATAAGAAATGTAATGGTGTTGCAAGAATAGCCTTTAATAGACCAAATGTTAGAAATGCGTTTAGACCAAAAACTACCAAAGAACTATACGATGCTTTTTATGATGCTGGAGAAGACGTAAACATTGGAGTGGTTCTATTATCTGCCGAAGGTCCTTCAACTAAAGATGGTGTTTATTCATTTTGTTCTGGAGGAGACCAACAAGCTAGAGGTCATCAAGGCTATGTTGGAGACGATGGATATCACAGATTAAATATTCTTGAAGTACAACGCCTTATTAGGTTTATGCCAAAGGCCGTTATTGCTGTAGTTCCGGGTTGGGCTGTTGGTGGAGGACATAGTTTACATGTGGTTTGCGATTTAACTCTAGCCAGTAAAGAACATGCTATTTTTAAGCAAACAGATGCAGACGTCACTAGTTTCGATGGTGGTTATGGATCGGCTTATTTAGCTAAAATGGTTGGACAAAAAAAAGCACGAGAAATCTTTTTCTTAGGAAGAAATTATTCTGCTCAAGAAGCTTATGATATGGGCATGGTAAATGCTGTTATTCCTCATGGAGCCTTAGAAGATACAGCTTATGAATGGGCTCAGGAAATTTTGGCAAAATCACCTACATCCATAAAGATGCTTAAATTTGCAATGAATTTAACAGACGATGGCATGGTAGGACAGCAAGTATTTGCTGGAGAAGCAACTCGTTTAGCGTATATGACAGACGAGGCTAAAGAAGGTCGTGATGCTTTTCTTGAAAAAAGAAAGCCAAATTTCCCTAAAAAATGGATCCCATAATCTATAGAATAAAAACTTATTTATGTTAGAAAATATTAAAACGTGGATATCTGCCTTTAGATTAAGAACGCTTCCATTATCTGTTTCTGGAATTATTGTAGCGGGAAGTCTAGCCGAATACAATGGTTTTTTCGATTGGGTAGTATTGGTTTTAGCCATTCTAACTACATTGAGTTTACAGATACTCTCAAATATTGCAAACGATTACGGAGATGGCGTTAAAGGAACAGATAATATAGATAGAATTGGTCCAGAACGTGCGTTGCAAAGTGGGAAAATAACAGCCAATAGCATGTTTGAAGCTATAAAAATAAATATTCTAATATCTATTGGACTAGCTTTCTTTTTAATATTAGCTGCATTTGGAATAAACCATTTTTTATTAGCCATGTTGTTTTTTGGTTTGGGTTTATTATCTATTTATGCAGCCATTAAATATACAATAGGAAGCAATGCTTACGGTTATAAAGGGCTTGGAGATATATTTGTTTTTGTTTTTTTTGGTTTAGTGAGTGTCATAGGTGGTTATGTGTTGTTTTCAAGACAGTTCGATCATATTACCATTTTACCCGCATGTACAATAGGTTTATTGAGTGTCGCAGTTTTAAATTTGAATAACCTAAGAGATGTTGATTCAGATAAAAAAGCCAATAAAAATACGCTTGTAGTTAAAATGGGCTATAAAAAAGGTAAAATCTATCATTATTTTTTAATCATTTCTGCCATTATAGTGTCTCTTTTATATGGTATTCTATATTATACATCTATTTTCAACCTTATTTATTTTGTTACCTATATTCCGTTAATAATTCACCTTGTTACGGTCTATAAAAACAAGGAACCAAGGTTGTTAGATTCTGAACTTAAAAAACTGGCATTAACTACTTTTTTCCTGAGTATTTTGTTAGCAATAGGTCATTTATTGTAATGTTCTTATTATAATAAAACACATAAACACTTGTTTTTCAAATAAATAAGTCTTATATTTAATTGTTGGTAGGTTATTATCAATAAGTGAAGTGTAAATAATACTTCATATTTGGGGATTGAAAAACTCAAACAGATTAATATAATTTGTTTGAGTTTTTTTGTATTTTCAAGTTTTAAAAAACACTCAAAAATGAAAATTACATTTTATGGTCATGCAAGTATAGGAATTGAAGTGAACGATGTTCATATTCTGGTAGACCCTTTTATTTCTGCAAATGAAAAAGCTTCACATATTGATTTAAATACTTTAAAAGCTGATTATATTTTATTAACTCATGCGCATCAAGATCATATTTTAGATGTTGAAATTATAGCCAAACGTACAGATGCCGTTATTGTTTCTAATTATGAAATTGTATCGCATTTTCAGAATAAAGGTTTTGAAGGACACCCAATGAATCATGGTGGAAGCTGGGATTTTGAATTTGGAAATGTAAAATATGTAAACGCTATTCATACCTCTTCATTTCCTGATGGGAGTTATGGTGGACAACCAGGTGGTTTTGTTATTGAAGGCGAACGTAAAAATATTTACATTGCTGGAGATACAGCACTGACTATGGATATGAAACTCATACCACTTCAAATTAAATTAGATCTTGCTATTTTGCCAATAGGTGATAACTTTACTATGGGAATTGATGATGCGATTCTGGCAAGCGATTTTGTGCAATGTGATAAAATTTTAGGTTATCACTTTGATACTTTTGGTTATATTGAAATTGATCATGAAGAAGCCAAAAGAAAATTCTTCGATAAAAATAAAGATTTGATGCTATTAGAGATAGGAGAAAGTATTGAGCTTTAAATAATAAATATGAAGTTTACCTGTTCCATAGATATTAATCTACCTAAAATTGAAGTATCTAGACTGTTTGCGAATCCAGAGCATTTAACGGAGTATCAAGAAGGGTTTATTAGTAAAGAGCTTATTAAAGGTCTTGAAGGTGAAAATGGAGCAGTTTCTAAACTGCTTTTTAAGATGAAAATGGGAAAAGATGACATGGAATTAACGGAAACTATTATTGATAACAACTTACCTGACTCTTTTTTTGCAAGCTATCACCATAAACATATGGATAATACCATGCTTTGTCAATTTGTAGCTATTGATAATTTTACAACTAAATATATTTCAGAAATTCATTATACAGCATTTAGAGGTTTTGTTCCAAAAGCGTTGGCATTACTTTTTCCTGGAATATTTAAAAAACAAGTGAATAAGTGGTTGGTGAATTTTAAAAATTTCGCAGAACAGAACAAGGTTAATTAACCTTGCTTTTTAATACTAATTTATGAAGTAGCTTAGGAAAAAAACGTTTAACATAAATGCCATAAGCTTCAAATTTACCAATATATGCTTCGTACTTTTCTTTTTGAATTGCTTTCAGCATACGCTTAACAAAAACATCAACGTGTAAACCGTTTTCAGTCATTTCATCTTGATAACCTTGCTTGCTGCCATTTGCAGTTAAAGCATTTCTAGCAACATCCGTATTTACAAATCCTGGGCAAATCAGGGTTACTTTAATATTATCATTATCATGCTCTAACCGTAAAGCATCAAAAAAGCCATGTAAGGCATGTTTAGCACCACAATAAGCAGAACGTAGTGGAGAACTAAATTTCCCCATAAGACTGGATACAACAACATAATAACCAGATTGGTTGGAAACAAAATGTGGCAAAAGAGCTTTACTTAAAGCTACAGTTCCTAAATAATCAATATCCATCAATTTTTTATCAACTTCAATTGATGTTTCTATTATTGGAGAGCGCTGACTAATACCACCATTGTTAATTAAAAGATCTACTTTTCCAAAGAGTTTAAGTGCATCTTCAACAACTAGTTTCATATTAGCATAATCAGCCAAATCGAATGGAAGTATTTGAATGTTTTCTAAATTCCCACATGCTGCTTTTACTTCTTCAAGTTTTTCACCATTTCTAGCAGAAAGAATTAATTTACAATCTAATTTAGCCAATTCTAGTGTTAATCCTTTGCCAATACCACTAGAAGCTCCAGTAATCCAAACAACTTTATTTTTAAAGGTCATGCTGTTTTGTTTTTGCTTTTAGCAGAAAAAGTAGTCTGCATATTTTCTAAAGTACTTTGAGATTTCATGTTGGTTTTAAGCCATTCTTTTCTTAAATCGTCACTCACTTTTCCAGTACCATCGTGTTTCCAGCCTGGTGGTTTAATTAAGTATTTTAACCTGTTCTCAAAAGATTTTTTCCCAGAAAACATATCTTTAAACATGTTATACCATTCAATAAAAGCTACTTTTACAGGATTGTAAGTATTGATATTGGTTACTAAGCCATAAACCACTTTTTCTTCTTCAAGTTCTGGTTGAAATGTTCCAAATAGTTTATCCCAAATAATAAAAATCCCTGCATGATTTCTATCTAAATATATAGGGTTGCTACCATGATGAACTCTATGATGAGATGGTGTGTTCATAACAGCCTCAAACCATTTTGGAAGTTTGTTTATAGTTTCTGTATGGATCCAAAATTGATAAAGCAAACTGATAGACATTTGTAATAAAATCATGGCTGGATGAAATCCTAATAATGGTAACCACAACCAAAAAATAAAGGTGTAAAAACCACCAGACCATGTTTGTCTTAAAGCTGTACTTAAATTATAATGTTGAGACGAATGATGCACAACATGAGAAGCCCAAAACAAACGACATTCATGCGATACTCTATGAAACAAATAATAGGATAAATCGTCAGCAAACAGAAGTAAAACAAAGCTCCACCATGTTACTGGAATAGTGAAAAACCTAAAATTTTCATAAACAAAAAATAAAGCCAATAAAACAAGCCCTTTACTTAAAAGTCCTAAAAAAACATTGCCTAAACCCAAAGCAATAGAGGTGAAGGCGTCTTTAGTTTCGTATGTTTTAATTTCCTTTCTAGTTGTAATAAATAATTCCAATAGCATTGAAATTACAAAAAAAGGAATGGCAAAATGTATGAGATTTGGAAAATTCGGCATGTTTATTATGTCTTTGGAAGCCTAATGTACAAAATATTTTAAGTATTTTTGAATTTAAATATGACTGCAACTTACCAGAAATACATTTTACATTTTAAACGACCTAGTGGCACTTCCAGGGGTGTTTTAAAAACTAAGGAAACTTGGTTTATAAAGCTTGAAAAAGAAGGTAGAATTGGCATAGGAGAGTGTGGTTTGTTTCGTGGGTTAAGTGTGGATGATGTAGTACATTACGAAGATATTTTGCAATGGACTTGCCTCAACATTCATTTAGGGTTAGACGTTTTATTAGATGAACTCTATAAGTTTCCAAGTATTCAATTTGGTCTAGAAACAGCTTTTGCTTCTTTTAAAAATGATGATCCTTTTGAAATTTTCACTTCTAATTTCTCTCAAAGTAAAGGTTCAATTCCTATAAACGGTTTGATTTGGATGGGAACTGAAAGCTATATGAAACAGCAAATTAAAGATAAAATTGAGGCTGGTTATTCTTGTATTAAAATGAAAATTGGAGCAATAGATTTTCAAACTGAAATGAATTTATTGAAATCAATAAGAAATGAGTTTTCTTCAAATGAAATAGCGTTAAGAGTGGATGCAAATGGTGCATTTCATCCATCTGAAGCTCTTGAAAAACTTAACAAGCTTTCAGAATTACAAATTCATTCTATAGAGCAACCTATAAAACAAGGTCAGATTCAAGAAATGGCAAAATTATGCGAAAAGTCTCCTCTACCAATTGCACTAGATGAAGAACTTATTGGCGTATTTTCAAAAGAAAAAAAGGAAGCTTTGCTTCAAACTATAAAACCTCAATACATAATTCTAAAACCTAGTTTAGTAGGAGGGTTTTCAGGAAGTAATGACTGGATTCATATTGCTAAGAATCAAAAAACAGGTTGGTGGATTACAAGTGCTTTAGAAAGTAATGTAGGTTTAAATGCTATTGCTCAATGGACTTATGCTTTAAAAAGTAATTTGCCTCAAGGACTTGGAACAGGGGGGTTATTCACAAACAATTTTACATCACCTTTACAAGTAAAAAATGGTACATTGCAATATCAAAAAAACACAAATTGGAATTTTAATTTATAAAACATGTATATAGTTCAAACGTTTCAAGTGCTTCATGATTGGTGGAGATATTTAATTGGTTTATTAATTGTTATTGTTGCTGTTATTATTGGTCAGATACCGTTTACAGCTGCCATATTTGTTAAAGCTATGAGCGATGGCGATAGTGTTATTGGCATGGACGAAACGAAAATGATGAACATTTTAGAGCCTAATTTAAATTTGTTTCTCATGTTGCTTTCTTTTGCAGTTGGATTGGTTGGATTGTTTCTAGTCGTTAAATTCCTTCATAAACAAAGTATCACATTGCTTACAACTTCGAGATCAAAAATCGATTGGAAACGTGTGTGGTTTGCTTTTATTTTATGGGGAATTGTTAGTTCTGGTTTTATTCTATTAGATTATTATATGTCTCCTGAAGACTATGTAATTAACTTTAAGTTGCAACCATTTTTAATTCTATGTGTAATAGCTATAGTATTAGTTCCATTGCAAACTAGTTTTGAAGAATATTTATTTAGAGGCTATTTAATGCAAGGAATTGGCGTTTTAGTTAAAAATAAGTGGCTGCCATTATTATTTACTTCTATAGTTTTTGGGTTATTACATATTGCAAATCCAGAAGTAGAAAAACTAGGTTACGTTATTATGGTTTATTATATTGGAACAGGATTGTTTTTAGGTATTATGACACTTATGGACGATGGCTTAGAGTTAGCATTAGGCTTTCATGCAGCAAACAATTTGTTTACAGCCTTATTGGTTACAGCAGATTGGACAGCTTTTCAAACGCATTCTGTTTTAAAAGACATGTCTGAGCCTACTTCAGCTAATTTTGCAGAAATATTCATGCCTGTTTTTATTGTGTTTCCTTTATTGCTATTGGTGTTTTCTAAAAAATATAACTGGACTAATTGGAATGAAAAATTATTTGGTGCTATTGAAGAGCCAATAGTAGAAGTGGTTGAAGAAGAAGAAGAAGAAAGTAACTTTTAAGAATAAAACCTTTGATACCTAATTATAACAAAGTACATAATAAATTCAAATTAAATAACTCTAATTATACGCATCAAGAACTTAATGATGTGGCCTGTAGTTTAATAAAAGAAGGAAAACCTTTTGAAAAAGCTCTTGGCGATTTCTTAGCAGATTGGTTAGATTCTAAAGATTTTATAAAAACCAAAACGTCTGGTACTACAGGAAAGCCTAAAACTATTAAAATTAAAAAACAGGCAATGGTGCATTCTGCTATAGCTACTGGTAATTATTTTGATTTAAAACCAGGAGATAAAGTGTTACATTGTTTACCTACAGAGTTTATTGCCGGAAAAATGATGCTGGTTCGAGCTATTATTTTGGGTTGGCAAATAGATGTTGTAGAACCTGGAACTGTTTTAAATTTCAGTACTAAGAAACACTATGATTTTTGTGCTATGATACCTATGCAGGTTCAGGGTAACTTTAAAAGATTAGGTCTTATAAAAAAACTTATTGTTGGTGGAGCTCCAATGTCTCCTGAGCTTATTGAGCAAATTCAAAGTCTAAATACGAAGGTTTATGCTACATATGGTATGACAGAAACCATCACACATATTGCTGTAAAACAATTAAATAATTTTGAAAAATCGACTTCGACTACGGACCAAGAATTATTTTACAAGACACTTCCAAATGTTACTATTTCTCAAGACGACAGAGATTGTTTAGTTATCGAAGCTCCACAACTTTCTAAAGAGATAATTATGACTAATGATGTGGTTAAGCTGCATTCGGAGACCTCTTTTGAATGGTTAGGAAGAATAGACAATGTCATAAATTCTGGAGGTATAAAATTCTTTCCAGAACAAATAGAAGACAAATTAAAAGCAAAAATTTCAAATCGTTTTTTTATTACTTCGGAAGCTGATGAAATATTAGGAGATAGGTTAATTCTTATATTAGAAGCTGAAAGCAATACGCTACCTGCTTCTGTTTTTGAAAGTTTAGAAGCTTATGAAAAGCCAAAGAAAATTTATGCAGTTTCAAAATTTATTGAAACTACTTCAGGTAAGATTCAACGTTTAAAAACCTTGTCAATTATTAAATAAACTATTGCTGCATTTTAAAATAGTAATCTGACGAATGTTTCCCAGATCCGTAGAACATAAAAAACACACATACTAGAAACGTAATTGTGGCCATTAATAAGTTTGTTGTATTAAATTCTCCAACAAAATTGATAATAATAGCTCCAATTAAAATAGGTAGTTGTGCAATTACGGCCCATCGGGTTAATAAACCAAAAACTATTAAAGCACCACCAACTAAGTGAGAAGCAGCTACATAGTGTGCCATAATCATGCTTCCTGCATAATTATTCATTGGTTTAATTAATTCGACTAAGAGTTCGGTATTAGACACAAAATGGATGCCTTTAATAAATAATAACACACCCAAGGCAATTCGTAAAACATCTAATGGGTAATATGTATGCGCATTTGCCCACTTGTTTAAGGTTTTAATTTTTTCCATGACTGAAATGTTTGATTATCAGTCTTTAAGATACGAAATTTTTAAACATGATTTTAATTACACCTGAATCACTCCTAAATTAAATTTTTTCTCGATAGGAGCGTGGTTGGCTGCTTCAATTCCCATACTAATCCATTTTCTTGTATCTAATGGGTCGATTACAGCATCTGTCCAAATTCTAGAAGCCGCATAATAAGGAGACACTTGTCTGTCGTATCTATCTTTAATTTTATTGAATAATTCGTCTTCCTTTTCTTTAGTAATCACTTCGCCTTTCTTTTTAAGCGAAGCTTTTTCAATTTGCAATAATACTTTAGCAGCACTATTACCACTCATAACAGCCAATTCAGCACTTGGCCAAGCGACTATTAATCTAGGGTCGTAAGCTTTGCCACACATGGCATAATTTCCGGCGCCATAACTATTTCCGAGGATGATTGTGAATTTTGGTACTACAGAATTACTAACAGCATTTACCATTTTAGCACCATCTTTAATAATTCCACCATGCTCGCTTTTACTTCCAACCATAAAACCGGTAACGTCCTGTAAGAATACAAGAGGAATTTTCTTTTGATTGCAATTGGCTATAAAACGTGTTGCTTTGTCTGCGCTATCATTATAGATAACACCTCCAAATTGCATTTCTCCTTGTTTGGTTTTAACCAATTTTCTTTGATTAGCAACAATTCCAACAGCCCAACCATCGATTCTGGCATAAGCAGTTATAATGGTTTTACCATAGCCAGCTTTGTATTCATCAAATTCAGACTTGTCAACTAAACGTTTTATAATTTCGTACATATCGTATTGATCTGCACGAGATTTAGGTAAAATACCATAAATATCTTCTTGTTTTTCAGTTGGTTTCTTTGAATCAGTTCTATTAAATCCTGCTTTATCAAAATCGCCAATTTTATCAATAATGTTTTTAATTCTATCTAAGGCATCTTTATCGTCTTTGGCTTTATAATCGGTTACCCCAGAAATTTCACAATGCGTTGTTGCACCACCTAAAGTTTCATTATCTATAGTTTCACCAATGGCAGCTTTAACCAAATAGCTTCCTGCTAAAAAAATACTTCCAGTTTTATCTACAATCATGGCTTCATCACTCATAATTGGTAAATAAGCCCCTCCAGCCACACAACTACCCATAACAGCTGCAATTTGAGTAATTCCTAAACTACTCATGATGGCATTGTTCCTAAAAATACGTCCAAAATGTTCTTTGTCTGGGAATATTTCATCTTGCATTGGTAGATATACTCCAGCAGAATCTACTAAATAAATAATAGGTAATTTGTTTTCAATAGCTATTTCTTGAGCGCGCAAATTCTTTTTTCCAGTAATTGGAAACCAGGCTCCAGCCTTTACTGTGGCATCGTTTGCCACAACCATACATTGCTTTCCTTTAATATAGCCAATTTTAACAACCACACCACCAGAAGGACATCCACCATGTTCTTCGTACATATCTTCTCCAGCAAAAGCAGCTATTTCTATTCTATCTTTTTTAGTGTCTAATAAGTAATCAATTCGTTCTCTAGCAGTCATTTTGCCTTTGGAATGGTGTTTTTCAATATTTTTTTTACCACCTCCAAGTTTCACTTGTGCAAATCGTTTTTTTAAATCAGATACTAAAAGTTTATTATGATCTTCGTTTTTGTTGAAGTTAATGTCCATACAAATATTTATTTGCTACGAATTTACAAAAGTAGAACATGGATTAAAAGCGAATATTTTGTTAAATAACATTACATGTAAATAGTTCCCTAGGAAACTAATATATTTTATTGTATCTTTGTACCACAAAATCAAAAATATATTTATGAAAAAGAATAAGATTGTTTATTATGTAGCTACAGGTCTGTTAACCGTTTTAATATTGTTTTCAGCTGGCATGTATTTTTTTAATTATGATGAAGTTGTGCAAATGTTTACCAGTTTTGGCTATCCAACTTATATTGTTTACCCTTATGCAGTTATTAAATTAGTGGGTTTATTTGCCATTTGGAATCCTAATTTTAAAATTATAAAAGAATGGGCATACGCAGGCTTCTTTTTCGCATTTATTCTTGCCTTTTTCGCCCATTTTATGATTCATGATGGAGAACATTTAACAGCTTTATTGGCATTATTATTACTAATTGTGTCTTATATTTTTAATAAAAAAACACAAGCTTAATATGAAAAAAGTTATTGTATTTGCAGGGAGTAATAGTAAAAAGTCTATTAATAAACAATTAGCAACTTATGCTTCAGAATTATTAGAAAACACAACGATCGAACTATTAGATTTGAATGATTTTAGTTTACCAGTATTTGGTGTCGATTTAGAAGAGGAGCAAGGCATTCCTGAAAACGCTATAAAGTTCTTAGATAAAATTAAATCGTCTAATGGCATCATTTTATCTTTAGCAGAGCATAATGGCGCTTATTCTGCTGTATTTAAAAATTTGTTTGATTGGATGTCTAGGGCAGAACAAAAAACATTTATGAATAAACCCATGCTTTTAATGGCAGCATCTCCAGGAGGTAGAGGTGGAGCTTCGGTTTTAGCAATAGCGAAAGACAGATTTCCTAGACATGATGCTAAAATTATTGAAGTGTTTTCTTTGCCTTTTTTTGGCACTAATTTTTTAGATGGAAAAATCATAGATGATACATTGAATTTAGAATTAACTACAAAAGTTAAAGAATTTAATAAAGCTATATAATTATGGAAATTAAACAAGAAGATAACGGAAAAAAAGGAAAATTTTACATTGATATAGAAGGCAAACAAGAAGCAGAAATGACTTATACATATGCGGGATCAAATAAAATTATTATAGACCATACAGAGGTAGGAGAAAAATTAAAAGGACAAGGAGTTGGCTATAAATTAGTTGAGGCATCTGTGCAATTTATGCGAAAAAATAATATTGTGGCAATTCCACTTTGTCCTTTCGCAACAGCAGTTTTTAAAAAGAAACATGAATATTCAGATAGACTTGCTTAAAATTTAGATCATGGGAGATATATCTAAAGACGTCAATTCTAAATTTGCTAATAATAAAGTAAAAGCATTAATCAACATCCTTTATACAGCAAATTGGATAACAAGTTACCAAAATACGTTTTTTAAGCCTTTTGGTATCTCACCACAACAATATAATATTTTACGAATATTACGTGGTGCAAATACACCATTAAAAGTTCAAGCTATTAAAGAACGGATGATAGATAGATCGCCAAATGCAACACGTTTAATGGATAAGTTATGTGATAAAAATTTGATTGAACGTTTGCCTTGTCCTAAAGATAGACGTGTAGTGCATATTAAAATAACCAACGGGGGAATGAAATTACTAGAGGAAATATCTGATAATTTTAATGACGATTTAGTTAAAAATATTACTGAAGAAGAAGCACAACTTTTAAGCGATTTATTAGATAAAATGCGATAAAATAAAAATTAATTAAATAGTTTCCATGGAGACTCATAAAATCTAATTTATGAAGACTATAGTACATAAAGCAGACAGTAGAGGTTTTGCAAATCATGGTTGGCTACAAGCGAACCATTCATTTAGTTTTGCAAGTTACTTTGATAAAGACAAAATACAATTTGGAGCATTACGAGTTCTAAACGATGACGTTATAGCTCCTAAAATGGGGTTTGGTAATCATCCACACGATAATATGGAAATTATTACCATTCCGTTAAGTGGTGTATTAAAACATCGTGATAATATGCAAGAAGTGTGGCAACAAGTGCTTCCAGAAGAAGTGCAAGTTATGAGTGCTGGTACAGGTGTCCAACATTCTGAAATTAATGGGTCTGACAATGAGCATTTAAGTTTGTTTCAAATATGGATAATACCAAATAAGCAAAATGTGGCACCACGTTATGGTCAGAAAACATTTAATGAAGCAGATAGAAAAAATACACTTCAAGTTTTGGTGTCTTCCATTGACGAAAATCATGAAGGAAGTTTAAAAATTCATCAAGATGCTCTTATTTCAAGAATTGATTTAGATAGTGATGAAACTTTTAAGTATCGATTAAAGTCTAAGTATCATGGGGTTTATATTATGAATATCTTTGGGAATATTGCAATTAAAGATGAAGCTTTAGAAACTAGAGATGCAATGGGGATATCGGAAGTAGATGGTTTTTCAATAAAAGCAAAAGAAGATTCAAGTCTCCTTTTTATAGAAATTCCAATGATTTAAAAACTTGTAATACAGATAATGAAAAAGCATCTTTTTGGATGCTTTTATTGTTTAAAAAATCACGATATTTGTCTTTCGACAAAATGTTAATAAAAAGATATAGAATATGGCAATGAATAAAAATACGGTTTTAGCTTGGGCTACTTGGATTATGATATTTGTAGGTTTAGCATTAATTGCATTAGGTGCTTTTAGATATGACGATGTAGCAGGTTGGGGATTTGCAGCAGTTGGAATTGGCTTCTTTTCTATTGCTTGGGTGTTTAATGCTTTAAAAGGAAGAATGTAATGAGCGACGATAAAAAAGTAATTTTCTCAATGTCTGGTTTAACCAAGACCTATCAAAGTGCAAATACACCAGTATTAAAGAATATTTATTTAAGTTTCTTTTATGGTGCAAAAATTGGAATATTAGGACTTAACGGTTCTGGTAAATCTACCTTACTTAAAATTATAGCTGGAGTTGATAATAATTATCAAGGAGATGTGGTGTTTTCTCCAGGTTATTCTGTTGGTTATTTAGAGCAAGAACCAAAATTAGATGAAAATAAAACCGTTATGGAAATTGTAAAAGAAGGAGCAGCCGAAACGGTTGCTATTCTTGAGGAATACAATAAAATTAACGATATGTTTGGGCTTGAAGAAGTGTATAGTGATCCGGATAAGATGGAAAAACTCATGAACAGACAAGCTGTTTTACAAGATGAAATTGATGCTTCAGATGCATGGGAATTAGATACAAAACTAGTAATTGCCATGGATGCTTTAAGAACTCCAGATGGCGATAAAAAAATAAGTGTTCTTTCAGGAGGAGAACGCCGTCGTGTGGCTTTGTGTAGATTATTATTACAAGAGCCTGATGTGTTATTATTGGATGAGCCTACCAACCACTTGGATGCAGAATCGGTACATTGGTTAGAGCATCATTTAGCACAATATAAAGGAACTGTAATTGCAGTTACGCACGATAGATATTTTCTTGACAATGTAGCTGGGTGGATTTTAGAATTAGATCGCGGTGAAGGGATTCCATGGAAAGGAAATTACTCGTCATGGTTAGATCAAAAATCAAAACGTATGGCACAGGAAGGAAAAACAGCTTCTAAACGTCAGAAAACCTTAGAACGTGAGTTGGAATGGGTGAGACAAGGTGCAAAAGGAAGACAAACCAAACAAAAAGCACGTTTAAAGAACTACGATAAATTATTAAGTCAGGATCAGAAACAATTAGACGAGAAACTGGAAATTTATATTCCAAATGGACCTCGTTTAGGAACTAATGTTATTGAAGCAGTTGGTGTTAGCAAAGGTTACGATGATAAGTTATTATACGATAATTTAAATTTCAACTTGCCTCAAGCTGGAATTGTAGGAATTATTGGTCCAAATGGAGCTGGTAAAACTACTATTTTCAGAATGATAATGGGTGAAGAAACTCCTGACAAAGGCGAATTTAAAGTTGGAGAAACTGCTAAAATCGCTTATGTAGATCAAGCACATTCTAATATTGATCCAGAAAAAACTATTTGGCAAAACTTTAGCGATGAACAAGAGTTGATTATGATGGGAGGCAAGCAAGTGAATTCTAGAGCCTATTTAAGTCGATTTAACTTTAGCGGTAGCGAGCAAAACAAAAAAGTAAACATGCTATCTGGTGGAGAACGAAACAGATTACATTTAGCCATGACACTAAAAGAAGAAGGAAACGTCTTACTTTTAGATGAGCCAACAAATGATCTGGATGTGAATACTTTAAGAGCCTTAGAAGAAGGTTTAGAAAACTTTGCTGGTTGTGCAGTCGTTATTAGTCACGATAGATGGTTTTTAGATAGAATATGTACGCATATTTTAGCTTTTGAAGGAAATTCTGAGGTATATTTCTTTGAAGGTGGATTTAGCGATTACGAAGAAAACAAAAAACAACGTCTTGGTGGAGATTTAATACCGAAACGTATTAAATATAGAAAATTAGTAAGATAATTTTTAAAAATCAATACAAAAAAATGCCTCGATAATTCGAGGCATTTTTAGTTTATATATTTTTGAATTATTTTTAGTTGTTATCATACATGTGTCCTTCAGTAAAGTCTCTATATGTTTTGTTTTCTTCTTCAGTGTCCATTGTAAAAGTTTCATTTAATTTTTCACTTTCTTTTCTTAATAAGTAAGACTTTCTTAACCCTAAAAGTAGTAATATAAGGAAAAAAGCAACAGATATAGACAAGCCTAAAACAATACTTGATTGTTCAATTAGAATTATGGAGAGCATCTCCGTAAGTGATAATAAATGTGTCATTGTAGGTATTCGATTTGGTTAATAGCTATTCAAATATAAACATTTTTTTTAACTAAACAACTAGGTATTAAAAGACTATAAACCTTAATACCAATCTAGTTGAACAACCTCAATGCTTTTATTACTTCTATTTACTAGGGTTTTAAACTTTTTAACATCACTAAAACCACCTGTTCCTTTGTAGTGGTATGGAAATACTTGTTTAGGTTTAAAATCTAATACTGCACTAGCAGCACTTTCAACAGACATGGTATATGGTAAATTCATACAGACAAATGCCATATCAATGTTTTTTAGATGCCGCATTTCAAAAGTGTCTTCGGTATCACCAGAAATATAAATACGTTTATTGTTTAAACTCAGGATATAACCAACTCCACGCGATTGTGGATGGTATTTTTTGGCCTCTGGACGAATGTTATACATGGCTACACCTTCAACATCTAGCGACATTTTAGAAGTAGAAAACCCACGACTTATACCACTAAATATAGTGTTGTAATTTTTTAATAAATCAGCAGATAGTTTTGCTTTTACAGCTTTAGGTCCAATTATTTGTGTGTTTGGAGTGTTTATAGCTTCAAGTGTTTCCGTATCTAAATGATCGCCATGAATATCTGTGATTAAGATAAAATTTGGAGATTTAAAGTTTTTAAAAGCTTCTTTTCCACCAACAGGATCCACGTAAATGATCGTGTTGTTAAATTCTATTACAAGTGTTGCGTGTTCAATTGGAGTAAATTTAATATCATTTTTAGTATAACTATTCTTACTTGTTGGTACTGCTTTTTTAGGTTTAGCTACAGATTTCTTTTTAACTGGTTTTGTCGGTATTATTACGGGCTCTTCAATGATAATGGAATCTTCAATAATGGAATCTATGTCCTTTAGTAGAGGAACTGAATCTTTTACAATGATATTTTCAGGTACTACAACAGGTTCTTTAGTGTCTTTTTTGCAGCCTAAAAAAACAGTTGTGACTATTAATATTACGAAAATTTTGAATTTCATGATTTGATGTTTAATTTTTAAAAGTAATAAAACTAACTGAATCGGTTTTTTAAATCTTCAACAACTAATTCAATTTGTTTGTTTTTTGCTTTATGTTCTAATCTAATGGCAGGAACTTGTCGTACTTGACAATCTTTAATAGCACAACGTTCGCAGGTCACTCCAACTATTTGCTGCTTAATTTTAGAATTTCCTAAAAATTGTAATTTTCTTTTAAGCTGTTTATCAATCAATAAACCAATGCTTATGCTTCTATAATGATGCTCTCTAAATGGATCTTTAGTAGCTGAAGACAACACCAAATAACTCATATTATCACTTGGGTAATTGGAGATTTGCATATCGAAAATATGTGCCTTTTTTGAATTGCTTATTTCTTTTAAAACATTTAAAGAAACCCAGCGTCTGCAATAATGTTCATTAGTTTCATTGGCATGAGGTGAGTGTTGATGCGATAAATGCAATTCTTTTTTAAGTTGAAATCTTTCTGATCCAGCACGATGTGTAAATCGTAAAAAGAATAAATTTTGAATATTAAATTCTTTTGGCAAAATATTTGTTAAACGCTGATAAAAAGATTCTGGAGAGGCATTAAAAGATTGAATAATATCTAAAAATAATGTTTCGTCAAAGGCTTTTTTAGCAAATAACGTATTTAGTTTTTCTGTTAAACTAACTTTGGGTAAAATTAAAGCTCCTGCAAAATAAGAAGCGTAAAAATTATTAAGAACCTGATCGAAATTTTCAAATTTAATCCAAGAAAAAGTATAAAGTCGGTCTTTATAGTCTAAAAAATTATAAGCTAATTCTTTAGCGTAAATAAAGGTTCTTTGAGCTTCATCCATTCTGCTTGCTAAGAGTAATGTTTTGGTTTTGGGAACATAAACCGATCGTAAATTATCTAAAGCTTGATGCTTATCTAGTTCTGTTTGATTGATTGTATATCCAAATTCTTCAATGAGAATTTCTTCAAGCTCATTGGATGTAATAGATTTTGTTAAATCTATATGATAAGCTTTAGCAAATGTTACAACGCATTGTTCTATTTCATCAAAATAATTATTATTTGCCTCTTGAAAAGAACGTACAGAAGCTAGATAAAAGCTCTCACGACTAAAATTGTAATTCTGTGCAATCTCGATAATGGTACTAATAAAGGCATTGACTTTCGCTGGAGCATTTGCAACAATATCTATTAAATTACTCTCTTTAATACCAAAGAGTTCCAATGGAATTTCTTTTAAAATTTTAGACTGTAAAATCTCACCAATAGGAGCTAGGTTTTTATCCAGTTTTAAAGACACCATTTGATCGTAAGGAACATCTAATTTTTCTGAAAGAATAGCTATTTTATCAGGTTTAGGATATTTTTTTCCTTTTTCTATTTCATTTAAATAGGATTTTGATAAACCAGTAAGTTTAGATAATCCAAAAAGAGATAAATTCTTTTCAGTACGCTTCTGCTTTAGTTTTAAACCAAATATTAGTTTAATATATTCTTCTTCCATGTAACAAATATAACTTTTTTTGCGAACTTGTATTTATTGCGAATATTAATATTTAGCGAACGTTCGCTTGTTTTTTTAAAATGTTTGTTTTAATATTGTAAGTGTAAAAAATAAACAACATGGAAAACACACTATTAATACAACCAAAATTTCAATTTGCTAAAGAAGCTACAAATTATTATCCAGAGATTTTAACCGATGAAGCTTTGGATTTTTTAATTGCATTACATAATGCTTTTAATTTAAAAAGATTAGAATTGTTAGATTCCAGAAACAAGCAACAGGCAATTTTCGACCAAGGTGTTTTTCCAGACTTTCCTTCTGAAACTCAAGAAATAAGAAAATCTGATTGGAAAGCGGGTTCTATTCCAAAAGATTTATTAGATCGACGTGTTGAAATAACAGGTCCAGTAAATAGAAAAATGATTATTAATGCACTTAATTCTGGAGCTAAAACTTTTATGGCAGATTTGGAAGACAGCAATGCGCCAACCTGGAAAAATACGTTAGAAGGGCAGAAAAACCTAATAGATGCTAATATCAAAACCATATCGGTTTTCGATTCAAAAAAACATAAATCATACGAGTTAAATAAAGAAACGGCTGTTTTATTAGTTCGTCCAAGAGGGTTGCATTTAAATGAAAAGCATCTTTTAATTAATAATGAAGAAATTTCTGGGAGCTTATTAGACTTTGGGTTGTATGTTTTTCATAATACAAAAACATTATTAAATAATAATACTGCGCCTTATTTTTACCTTCCAAAGCTTGAACATTATTTAGAAGCTCGTTGGTGGAACGATGTATTTGAATTTACACAAGACTATTTAAATGTGCCTAATGGAACTTTTAAAGCTACCGTTTTAATAGAAACCATTACTGCTAGTTTTCAATTAGATGAAATTATTTATGAATTGAAAGACCATATCGTAGGATTAAATTGTGGCAGATGGGATTATATTTTCTCTTACATTAAAAAGTTTAGAAATCATCCAAATTTTATAGTTCCAAATAGAGATCAAGTTACTATGACTTCTCCATTTATGGATACCTATTCAAAGTTAGTCATTCAGCGTTGCCATAAGAGAGGAATCTTAGCCATTGGTGGTATGGCTGCACAAATTCCAATCAAGAATGATGAATATGCCAATATTATGGCTTTAGAAAAAGTTAGAGTAGATAAAGAAAGAGAAGTTAAAAATGGGCATGATGGCACTTGGGTGGCACATCCAGCATTGGTAAATATAGCCATGCAAGAATTTAATAAATATATGCCTACAGACAATCAGTTACATATTACAAGAGATGATGTACAAGTAACTAAAGAAGATTTAGTAGAGCTTCCAATTGGAACTATAACTGAAGAAGGAGTTAGAAAAAATATAAATGTTGCCATTCTTTACATTGAAGCTTGGTTAAGAGGTCATGGCGCTGTAGCTCTATATAACTTAATGGAAGATGCTGCAACGGCAGAAATTTCAAGAACTCAAATTTGGCAATGGCTTAAAAATGAAGTGGAATTGGAAGATGGAAGAAAATTTAACATCGAACTTTATATGTCCATTTTTGATGAGGAAATTGAAAAGATACTTGCGGAAGTTGGTGAACAAAATATTAAAAACACAAAATTTGAATTGGCTATAAAATTATTTGACAAATTCGTTTTATCGGATAAATTCGAAGAATTTTTAACCAAATCAGCTTATCAGTACTTATAAAAAACAATCCTGCGAATGCTGGAACATTCAACAGGATCTAATTATTAATAATAAATAACGTATCACAAAATTATGAAAAATTTAGGACAAAGTAATTATCATTCAGCCTTACAAACTGTAAGAAATCTTAAAGAAAAGTATGGAAACACTTGGAGTACTATAAATCCAAAAAGTGCCGCCAGAATGGTTACTCAGAATCGTTTTAAAACAGGCCTGGATATTGCAAAATACACAGCAGCTATTATGAGGAAAGATATGGCAGAATATGATGCAGATTCTTCTAAATACACGCAATCTCTAGGTTGTTGGCATGGTTTTGTGGCTCAACAAAAAATGATTGCTGTTAAAAAGCATCATAAAACAACTAACAAGAAATACTTGTATCTTTCTGGTTGGATGGTTGCTGCATTACGTTCAGAATTTGGTCCTTTACCAGATCAATCAATGCATGAGAAAACAGCTGTTCCATCATTAATTAAAGAAATTTATGATTTTTTACGTCAAGCAGATGCCATCGAATTAAACGATTTGTTTAAAAGACTTGAAAACGGCGAAGATGTGCAAGACCAAATTGATAATTTTGAAACACATATTGTTCCAATTATAGCAGATATTGATGCAGGGTTTGGGAATGAAGAAGCTACCTATTTATTAACTAAAAAAATGATTGAAGCTGGTGCTTGTGCTATTCAAATTGAAAATCAAGTTTCAGACGCCAAACAATGTGGTCATCAAGATGGTAAGGTAACCGTACCTCACGAAGATTATTTAGCAAAAATTAATGCTATTAGATATGCGTTTTTAGAGTTAGGCGTGGAAGATGGAATTATAGTTGCAAGAACAGATTCAGAAGGAGCTGGTTTAACACAAAAGTTACCAGTTAGTCAAGAACCTGGAGATTTAGCATCGCAATATTTGGCTTTTGTGGAAGCTGAAGAAGTTGCTATAGAAGATGCCAAAGAAGATGACGTGCTTCTTAAAAGAAAAGGTAAATTGGTTCGTCCTGTAAGATTGGCCAATGGTTTGTATAAATTTAAAGATGGTTCTAATATAGATCGTGTTGTATTAGATTGCATTACAAGTCTTCAAAATGGCGCAGATTTACTATGGATAGAAACACCAACACCAAATGTGAAACAAATTGCCCATATGGTAAATAGAGTTAAAGAAGTGGTGCCTAATGCTAAATTGGTTTATAATAATTCACCTTCATTTAATTGGACCTTAAATTTCCGTAATCAAGCATATGAGGACATGTTAAATGAAGGAGAGAACATGACTGCTTACGATAGAAATAATTTAATGGATGCACAATATGATGATTCAGAATTATGCTTTCGTGCTGATGAAAAAATTAAGACTTTTCAAAAAGATGCTGCAAGAGAAGCTGGAATTTTTCATCATTTAATAACGTTGCCAACTTACCACACAACAGCGCTTCATATGAATGATCTTACAGTAGATTATTTTGGTGACAAAGGCATGTTAGCTTACGTTAAAGGTGTTCAAAGACAGGAAATTCGTAAAGGGGTTTCTTGTGTAAAACATCAACGTATGGCTGGATCTGATTTGGGGGACGACCATAAAGGTTTCTTTGCAGGAGATAAAGCTTTAAAAGCAGGAGGTGAGAAAAACACATCGAACCAATTTAAAATTGATTTAGAAGATAATAAAGTTGAAGAAAAATTAAGTGTAGTTGCTTAATTACATGATGTAAAATATCAAATAGATTATTATTTAAGGCGCTTCAGTTAATGAAGCGTCTTTATCTATAATGAATGTTCCATTTTTATGTCGCAGCGTTTATATGGACAATTCGCTTCAACCGGCACCTCTACAAAACCATATTTTTTATAAATATGAATGGCATTTTCTAGTTTTCTACTTGAATAAAGGAGGAATCTTTTAAACTGTTGTTTTTTGGCAAACTCTAAACAATATTGCATTAATTTTTGTCCTAGCTTATGTCCTCGATATTCTGGCGACACAGCCATTTTTGTGAGTTCAAAAGTGCCCTCTTCTTGAATTGGCACCAAAGCAACTGTCCCAACGACTTGTTTGTCTAACATGATAAAAAAGATAAAACCATTTTTATCAATAATATATTTTTCAGGTTTACTTAATACTTCTTCATCGTATGGTTCCACATAAAAATGAGTTTTTAACCATTCTATATTTAAAGTATAGAAATCTTTAGAATAATCGATGTCAAAAGGGATGATTTCAATTTGCATTTGCTCTAATAAAATCGGTTATCAAGTAGGTTATAAGTTTGCCTACTTGTGTTTCGGTGTCTGGAGTTGGTGCAGCTTCACAAATATGTAAATAGGTTGCCTGAGGATCTTTTCCAAAATAAGACACAAATTGCCTGGTTTCATTTACACTAAAACCACTTGGAGTCATGGCACTACTTGGTATGTTTTGAATGGCATCACAATCTATTTCTATGCCAAAAGGATGTTCTGATATATGATTTAAAGCTTTAGACATTTCAGATTTAAACTTTAATTCCTTCCGAACAACAATTGATTCGAATGTATTATAAGCTATATTTTTTAGGCTTTCAATTGTTTTAAAAATATCTGTTGATGTGTAATTTTCATGTAGCCCAAAAATAAAGTAGTTTTTTAAAAACCCTTCAGAATAAGCATAACTAAAACCATTTCCACTATGTCTACCTTCTTCTTTCCTAAAATCTGTATGTGCATCTAAATTCACAACATTCATGTGTGAGTTAAGAGCTAAAGAGGATCCTTTTAAATTTCCGTAGGCATTGTTATGTCCTCCACCAATAATTATAGGAGTTTTACCTGCTTTTACTATTTTGTAAATAATATCTGAAACTTCAGCATCTATTTTTGAAACTATTTTTCTAGCCTTAGTCATATCTTTTGAATTGTTTTGGATGAGTTTAGACACTTTGTTTCTTTCTATTTCAAAATCTAAATGACCTAAAATCAGAACTTTTTCGGCATGGGTGAAAGCATTGGATTGGATATTTAACAAAATTTTAATTGTTGCTTCCCAAGCAGTAGAAGCGCCTGATTTTCCGTAGTTTGCGAAAACTCCTACATCTTCTGGTAATCCAATAATAACATAGTCGACATCCAAACTTTTAAGTTGCTCGTATATATTGGAAATGTCGGTAATCATTTTTATATGTTCACCAAATTTGGATTCAGCTGAACGTTTATTTAACAGCTTTTTTAAAGTAGTTTGATTAAATAATACAAGTTTGTCCTTCATTTTGGAAGCTTATTTAAAGAAGTTAAAATTACATTTTTTATAACAAATTAAATATAAACTATCAAGTAAATTAATAACTAGAAACACAAACAACAATGGAAAATAACAAAAGTAACAACATTGGATTAAAAGTAGCTTTAGGCATAGCCTTAGTTCTTTTTATAGGAACTGCTTTTTATTCTTTCGATCTATTAAAAGATAAGAATGAAACTGAAGCTCAATTAACAGAGGAAAAGCAATTAGTAATGAACGACCTTAGCAATATGGCTAAACAATACGATATTGTTATAGGTGATAACGAAATTGCAAATCAAAATTTAGTAGAAGCAAAAGCACGTATTCAAGGTTTAATCGATTCTTTACAGATTTCTGATACAAATGTAAAAAGCTTATGGAGATACAAGTCTAAATACTTATCTCTTCAAAAAGAAATGGACATTTTATTAACTGAAAACGATAAGTTAAAAATTGAAAATTCTTTATTAGCAACATCTTTAGATAGTACAAGAGTTCGTTTAGAAGAGCGCACCATGTTTACAGATTCATTATTAGTACAAAATACAGCCTTGGCAGATGTTGTTGAAAATGCAGCTGTTTTAACAACCGTTGGATTAAAAGGATTTGGAGTGATTGAAAGATCTTCTGGAAAATTAGTTCCAACAGAAAGAGCTGGACGTTCAGATAAAATTAGAGTATGTTTTACAGTTGCTAAAAATAGTTTAGTTCAAGCTGGGGAACAAGAATTATATGTTCAAGTGATTGACCCTAAGAACAATACCCTAGGTGTAAACGAACAAGTACAGTTTGGAGAAAAAACACTTAACTATAGTTTAGTAAGTAAGTTTAATTATGAGAATTCAAACTTAAATATTTGTGAGTTTGTGTCGCCAGGTGAAGATGGTTTTGAAGATGGACGTTATACTGTGAATGTATTCAATGAAAAAGATTTAGTGTCTACATCAGAATTTACATTAAAATAAAAGTTGTTATAATTAGTTAATATCCATAGAGCTAATAATAACAAAAACCGAAGGCCATTGGCTTTCGGTTTTTTTATTGGCTTAAGTTTTCAATACAGGCTTCCCGAATTTTCCAAATATCTTTAAAACTATAGGGGATAGAGGTTTCTAAAAGCCATTTTTTTAAAAATGATTGATGTTTTTTTACTTTATAATGATTGATCTGGTACGGCTTTATTTCTTCTTCATAGATAATGGAATGACTAAAAGATTCCTTATTTGTTGATTCTTTGGTAATATCTACAATAGTCTCATTAATTTTTAAATAGCAATGTGCTTCTGGAATATATGACAAATCCCATTTATCAAGTATAATACCTACTCCTTGGGTATTGATTTCGCTCATTTTATAGAAGCCTAAAAATAATTTCACATCTGGAATGTTGTTTTCTTTAGCCATTGCAGCTAAAAAAGCATGTTTGGTTGAACAAGTTCCTTTTTGTTCTTTAAGTACTAATGTGTAATCACCTCGATGAGAATTTCTACCATAAGGCAGTTTTTTTAGATATGTTATAGCATCACCAAAATTTGAAATGTCTAATCTTAAAAGTTCAGACGATTGTTCTTGTTTTGAAGTTATTGGATAACTAAATAATTTGTCCATTAATTATAACTTGATCTATGTGGTTTTCGCCAAAAGCATAAGGTAAGAAGGCGTAACTAGGAATTTTTTTTGTGATAATAAGATTTGCTTTTTTTCCTTTTGTAACACTTCCATATCTACTTCCAATTCCCATTGCATAAGCCCCATTTATGGTAGCTGCATTAATGGCTTCTTCGGGTGTCATCTTCATTTTAATACATGCTGTACTAATAACAAAATTCATGTTTCCACTTGGAGTAGAACCAGGATTGTAATCTGTAGCTAAAGCCAAAGGCAAACCAGCATCTATAATTTGTCTTGCAGGAGTGTATGGAATACTTAAAAAATAAGAGCAAGAAGGTAAAGCAACAGGTATGGTTACACTGTTTTTTAAAACATCAATATCTTCTTGATTTAGTTCTTCTAAATGGTCTACTGAAAGTGCTTGATATTTAACCCCAACACCTACACCACCAAAAGCATTAAATTGATTGACATGGATTTTAGGGATTAAACCATGTTCTTTTCCTGCTTTTAAAATGCGTTCCGTATCCTCAAGATCAAAATAGCCTTTTTCGCAAAACACATCGATATAGGTTGCTAGTTGTTCTTTTGCAACCTCAGGAATCATTTTATCTATTACTAAATCAACAAAAGCAATTTTGTTATTTTTATATTCTTTTGGTACTGCATGAGCAGCTAGAAGGGTTGCTCTTACTTTAATAGGAAACTCTTTTTTTAATCGTTTGATTACGCGAAGCATCTTTAGTTCGGCGTCGATAGTTAGACCATATCCAGATTTTATTTCGATGGCTCCTGTACCTAATTTAATAACATTTTTTAAACGTTCGGCAGATTGTTGATATAGATCGTCTTCACTTAAATTCTGAAGTTTTTTAGCAGAATTTAAAATGCCTCCACCACGATTAGCGATGTCTTCGTAGCTTAATCCATTAATTCTATCTACAAATTCTTGTTCTCTGTTTCCAGCATATACAATATGTGTATGCGAATCGCACCAAGTTGGAAGCACAATTTTTCCAGTGGCATCTATAATTTTGTCTGCATCTAGGTTGTGAATATCGTTCATAGAACCGTAATCTACAATCGTATCATGGTCAATTAAAAGATAAGCATTTTTAATACTTGGAAGTATTTTCATGTCTTTTCCTTTTACTACTGAAATATGAGACTCTCTAACTTGAAGGAGTTCTTTGATGTTTTTTATTAATAGTGACAAAGTGTGATGTTTTTTTCAAAGTTGCTTATTTTTTTGGTAATAAAAAAACGCTAACATATTTTGTTAGCGTTTTAATAAGTTTATCAACTAGAATTTATTATTCTTTTACAAATTTAAAGCTTGTATTAGAATTGTCTAATTTTAAAACATAAAGACCATTTTGAAGTTTTGAAACATCTAAAGCTACCTTAGGATTTATAGATTGATTTATTATTTGCTTTCCTAAAACATCATATACAGATACATTCATGGTTTCTGTAGTTATTCCATTAAAATGAATTAAATCTGAAGTTGGATTAGGATACATGCGGATGGTTTGTGCTAATTCGTTTTCAGGCACACCAAGTGTTTCTAATAAGTTTTCAAACCAATAAACGCCATCATTGGGAGCCTGGTAAGAGATGGAAGCAATATCTAAATCACCATCGTTATCAAAATCAGCTATTGTCATAGCATAAACTTGTTTTTGTATTCCAGATCCATCTATAGTCGTTTGAACATCTAAAGTTGTAGGAGGAACACCAATACTTTTCATCCAAACAATATCATCTCCACCAGTAGCACCATTAGAAAGAACTATGTCTTTCTTTCCATCGTTATCCATATCTTCAGATTCAGAAATTCCAGGATTAGGTATAGAAGAAGTTATAACAATTTCAGAATAAGTCCCATCCATATCGTTTCTTTTATACCATGAGAAAGTTCCGTAACTATCAGAAACTAAAATGTCTAAAGCACCATCATTATCCACATCAACAAAATCGACGTCGTAAAGATATGTGTTACCTGAATTTGAAACATTGTTGGGGTCTATTGTAAAAATTCCAGTTCCATCGTTATAATATACATCAATAATGCCTGCACCCCAAGCTGCAGTTGCGATTACTGCATCTAAGTCACCATCACCATCAAAATCTTTCATGTCAAAATCTCCAGGTTCAGTAATAGCTCCATTTATGTTTTGTTCACCGCCAGAAAAAGTGCCAGCTCCATCATTTGAAAACCAAACTACTTTGTCTCCATCAAAAGCAGAAACAGCAACATCCATAAAAGCATCTGCATTAATTAATCCTGCAAATACGGTTCCTGCACCATCTACATCACTAGAAATAACATTTTCGGTAGCACTAAAGTTTCCAGAACCATCATTGGCATACCATACTAATTTACCGCCATCAGCAGAATATGATGATGCAATAATGTCATTTCCATTAACACCATCTATGTCTGCAATTGTTACACTAGAAATATTAGCTAAAGTGGCTACTTCAACAGAACTAGCAAATGTACCATCTTCATTGTTCATATAAACCAAAATTTTGTTGCCTACATAAGTACCAACAACTAAGTCTGGATACGCACCCCCATTAAGCATTCCTGATGCAATTGTATACGGGTTTTCCCCAGGGTCGCTATCTATTGTTTTGTAGGAGGACCAAACAGTTTGTGCAAAAGAATTCCCTATAAATAAGGAAAGAGTTAATAATAGTAAAGTTTTTTTCATAATTTTATTTTTTGATTTGTTATAGCTAATATATTGATTTATTTTTAGTTAGGCATTATTTTATGGTGCCAACCATATCTTCTGGTTTTACCCATGCATCATAATCTTCAGCTGAAACATAGCCTAATTTGATGGCTTCTTCTTTTAAAGTGGTTCCGTTTTTATGTGCTGTATTTGCTATTTCTGCAGCTTTGTAGTATCCTATTTTAGTATTTAAAGCTGTTACTAGCATTAAAGAGTTGTTTAATAATTGTTTAATCACTTCATGGTTTGGTTCTATACCTTCAGCACAATGTTCGTTAAAACTTACACAGGCATCTCCTAATAACTGAGCAGATTGTAACACATTAGCAGCCATCATAGGTTTAAAAACATTTAATTCGTAATGTCCTTGTGTGCCTCCAACCGTCACAGCTACATCATTCCCCATAACTTGAGCACAAACCATAGTTAAGGCTTCGCATTGCGTAGGATTTACTTTTCCTGGCATGATAGAACTTCCAGGTTCGTTTGCAGGAATAATAATTTCTCCAATCCCTGAACGTGGTCCAGAAGCCATCATTCTAATGTCGTTTGCAATTTTATTTAAAGAAACCGCTAATTGCTTTAAAGCACCATGAGTTTCAACTAAAGCATCGTGTGCAGCTAAAGCTTCAAATTTATTTTCAGCAGTAACAAAAGGTAAATTGGTAAATTTAGCAATGTACTCTGCAACTAATTCAGCATATCCTTCTGGTGTGTTTAATCCAGTTCCAACAGCTGTTCCACCTAAAGCTAATTCTGCTAAATGTGGTAATGTGTTTTCAAGGGCCTTTAATCCATGGTCTAATTGAGAAACATATCCCGAAAATTCCTGACCAAGTGTAAGTGGTGTTGCATCCATTAAATGCGTACGTCCAATTTTTACCACATTTTTAAATGCAATCGATTTGTTATGAAGCGTGTTTCTTAATTGAATAACCCCATGAATGGTGTTTTCTACAATTTTTTTATAAGCAGCAATGTGCATGCCTGTAGGAAACGTATCGTTTGACGACTGCGATTTATTAACATCATCATTAGGTTGGATGGTTTTTTCACCTTCACCAATAACGTTTCCTGCTATTTGATGTGCTCTATTAGCAATAACTTCATTGACATTCATGTTACTTTGTGTACCAGAACCTGTTTGCCAGATAACTAATGGAAATTGATCGTCATGTTTACCTTCTAGAATTTCATCGCAAACAGCAGCGATTAAATCACGTTTTTCTTCTGAAAGTACGCCTAAATCAGAATTCGTATATGCAGCAGCTTTCTTTAAATAAGCAAAACCGTAAACTATTTCTAATGGCATGGAAGCTGAAGCTCCTATTTTGAAATTATTTCTAGATCGTTCTGTTTGTGCTCCCCAAAGTTTGTCAGCAGGCACTTTAACTTCACCCATGGTGTCTTTTTCTATTCTAAAAGTCATGATTTTAATAAGTTTATTATGTTACAAAATTACGCTTTTATGACTAAAATTGTTAAAAAAACAAAGGGTTATTTGTAAGAAAATATTTGATACAATTTCTCTTTTGAATTAAAAAACCTACTTTTAGTTTAAACTAACGAATCTGAAATGTCAATACAATCGAAAGCAAATAAAAAAATAAGTTTACGTGAAGCCATATCTATAGGAATAGGAGGTATGGTTGGAGGTGGTATTTTTGCTGTTCTTGGATTGGCAGTTTCGTTAGCAAAAGGAGGCACTCCAGTAGCATTCTTTTTTGCAGGTATAATAGCAAGTCTAACAGCTTATAGTTATTCCAAATTATCATTAGCTTTTCCAGATAGAGGTGGAACTGTAAAGTTTGTTAATCAAGGTTTTGGGAAAACTGTTTTTAGTGGTGCTATCAATAATTTGTTGTGGGTGAGTTATATTATAATGTTATCTCTCTATGCTTCTGCTTTTGGCTCTTATGCCCCAAATTTATTTAATATTACAGGAGAAGCCTCTGTGGATTCACATATTTTTTTAAGTGGCATTATAATAATAGCGACTATTATAAATTATTACAGTATTGCAGTAGTTAGTAAAATAGAATCTTATGCAGTAATTATTAAACTAATAATATTATTAGGTTTTGTTATTGTAGGATTTTATGGATTATGGGGAAACCCAAACGTAGAACAACTTTCTGCATCTCATTGGGAAAGCCCATTTTTATTGTTAACAGGAGGCATGGTTATTTTTGTAGCTTATGAAGGCTTTGAGCTTATAGCTAATGCAGCACCAGATATTATAAATCCTGAAAAAAATATTTCTAAAGCTTATAATTATTCGGTTTGGTTTGTAGTATTTCTTTATGTTATTATAGCTATTGTTACTGTAGGTTCTTTACCCTTTGAGGCTATAGCAAAGGCAGAAGATTACGTATTAGCTGAAGCAGCAAAACCCATGCTTGGGAAAGTTGGATTTACTATAATAACCATAGCAGCATTAATTTCTACATTTTCAGCTATTAATGCATCTCTTTATGGAGGAAGTCGTGTGAGTTATGAAGTTGCCGAAGATGATGAATTACCACATCATTTAACAAGTAAATTATGGAATCAACCTGTCGGATTAATGATTACAGCCGTTCTAACTCTGCTAATAGCAAACACCTTAAAACTTGAAAGTATTTCTACTGCTGGAAGTGCTGGTTTTTTATTGATTTTTGCCATTGTAAATTATGTAGCTTTTAAATTATCAAATCAAATAAAAGGAAAAAAACTTATTCCGTTAATTGGGTTTTTAATGTGTGCTGTAGCATTTGTTACTTTAATTATTCAACAGTTTAACTCTAATCTTGTAGGTGTTTTAGTCATTATGTCTATCATATTAGGCTGTTTTGTTTTTGAATATATTTATAAGAAACAAGAGTTAAATAAATAAGTAATCAGTGCAATCGTAATTTAAATTTAAAAAACCCTTCTTTGCAAATAATTATAATAAAACAGTGTATGTTTAAAAAAATACTATTATTCGTTGTATTACTTTTTATAAATTTCACTTTTTCACAAACAGTAGATGTTGTAACAGGTTTAAATCATCCAGTTGGAATTGCTATAAGTGGAAATGAAATTTTTATTGCCGAACATGCTGGTGTTCCAAATTCTGGTATAATTTCTAAAGCTGATATATCTATTAGTAATCCAACAAAAGAGGATTTAATTACTAATCTGGGTTATCCACGAGCAGTTTGTTTGGTTGGAGATGAACTTTATTATGCGACTAATAATTTATCTAAATTAAATATTAATGATGCCAATCCTACAGGTACTCATGTCATCTACACTAATAGTCCCAGAGCTCTAATTGCGACAGAAGATGAACTGTTTATTTCTGGTGATGATAGAATTTCAAAAATTGATTTAACGAGTGCGAACCCATATCTTCAACTAGTTGTAGGGAATATTGAAGCTCGAATTTTAGCTTTTGCTTTAAAAGGAGATGAATTATATTTTGCATATGCTAATAAAGTGTCGAAAATAAACATTACAGATGCAAATCCTGTAGTTGAAGAAGTTGTTATAGGTTTTGAATCGAATGTTTATTCGTTAGCGTTCTTTGAAGACACCTTAATTGTAGGTTTGGCTTTATATTATAAATTATTGACAGTTGATATGAATGATTCTGTATTAATTGCTGAGGAATTTATATCCAATATGAGTGGGCAACCAATGAATATTTTAGTTCATAACAACGAGTTGTTTATTGCTGGTGGTCAAGGGGATAAGGTTTTTAAAGTAGGAGATCTTAATACTTTATTGAGCATTAAAGATAACAAACCTGTTTTAACTCCAAGAGTTTATCCAAATCCGACATTAGATAATATTCAAATTTCTAGTTTACTAGAGAGTATCCAATTTGAGGTTTATAATGCTAATGGAGCAAAAGTGAATGATGGAATTTTAAAACCTAAAGGCCAAATAGATATGAGCCATTTAAGTTCTGGATTATATTATTTAAAATTGAAAGATGCGAAGCAAACTGAAACATATTTAAAAGTTATTAAACAATAATAAAATTTACTGTTAATAAAACTTATACTGCCTATTGCATAAAAAAACCATTTCACCTATCTTTGCCATAGTATTTATATAAAAGAAAAATATATTATGTTCGATTTTGGTCAGTATTTAGGATTTTTAGCATTTTTAGGCATATTCACATTAGGTTTTTGGCTCATGTTATTTTTATTAACTTTTGTCATTCCTTATTGGATTGGTGGTGCATTTATAGAACGTATGAAAGAAATTAAAGAAGAAAGAAAAGCTAAACGTGAATTAAATTAATTACGTTTTTATTTATAATAAAAAAGGAAGCCAAATGGCTTCCTTTTTTTATGCGTTGCATTTTAAAGTTCTTAACCTTCAAAATCCATATCGTCTCCATAGCCTCCTCGTTGTTGTCTTTTCTTTTGTTGATTGAACCTATACGTGAAAGATAAGTTGATGCTACGTTCTCTCCACTGAAACTCTGAAGTTCCAGTATATGTAGGAGTGGTAGTGTCCATGATACGTTTTCTACTATTCAATAAATCGCTTACGTTAAGCGCAACAGAGGCATTTTCGTTGAAAATATCTCTACTAAAAGCCATGTTTGCAGAAAATACACCTTCTCTTTTGTTTTGTGCATCTTCAGATGGTCCTCTATAATTTAAACTTGTTTGCCATTCTATTTTTCCTGGAAGGGTATATTTATTATTCAATCTAGCATACCAGCTGGTATTATCGTTGTCAAGCGATAAGCCATTTGGATCTGTACCTGTTATAGATTGTTTAAAGATATTGAAGTTGGCATTAATATTCCATTTACGAATTGGATTATAAGTAACTGTAAATTCAAATCCATATCTGTCTTCTTCAGCTAAGTTAATAGGTGTACGCTCAATTACAGAAAATGTTTGACCATTTACATCTACAGTTTCTCCAGTATCAAAACTTATAAAACTAAATACATCTGTAGCGTGTTGGTAATAAGCTGATGTATTTAAAGAGACTTTACCGAATTTTTTATAATAACCCAAATCAAATAATCCTGAATAACTTGGAGCTAACTCTGGGTTACCTCTAAAAATACTGGTTACACTAGATCTAGAAGGGAATGGGTTGATGAACCAAGATCTTGGTCTTTGAATACGTCTGCTATATCCTAGAGTTACATTTTCATTTTCACTTAATTCATAACTTAAGTTTACTGTAGGGAATAAGCCTGTATAATCGTTTTTACTATAATCTCCACTAGTAGGTTGATCAATAGTAATTCGTGTACTTTCCAAGCGAAGCCCTAATAAATAGGAGAATTTATTTCCTACTTTACTACCAAATTGTGAGTATGCTGCATTTACATATTCACGATAGTTTAAAAAGTTGGAAAGTCCTGTGCTTAACTCAAACTCATTGGTGGTTTCATTTAAAAACTCTACAGTATAGTCCGTATCTTGATCGTTAAAGTTACCACGATATCCTAATTCGAACTGACTTTTTTCTCCAATTGGCAAAACATAGTCAGCTTGTAGTAAAATACGGCTTTGGTCTTCCAAGGTAGAAACACGTTCAGAATTTACACCTTCAACAAAAACGGCAGAAAACTCATCTTCAGAATTGTCCTCATATTGAAAATCCATGGTTAATTTATGGCCACCATCGTCAAAATTCTTAGTAAAGTTTAAAGAATACTGAAGAACGTTGTCTGTTTCTTCTTCTGGATCAAAACGATTGTTTTGAGATACAAATTCTTGATTTTCATCCAACTGGATTAATTTATTAGTGGTATTACTTTCATTATCACCATTTCTGTAAGATACTGCACCAGTTAATGAGGCTGAATCGGTAATATACCATTCCACACCAAAGTTCGTACTCAAGCCTTTTCTAACACGATCATAATCGTTAGTTTCGTCTAAATATGTATCGGGATTGTCTACAATTAAGTTACCATTATCATCAAATTCCCTGTTAAAATATCTGGTGTATGATGAAGAGTTTCCTGGCACTTCTCTGTAATCGTAACTAGTGGTGTTAAAAATATTTAAATCTCCAGTTCTATAATTGATATTCCCAGAAATTCCAGCAGATTTTGGCCAACCAACATTGGTCGTAATAGCTCCATTTAAACCTTGTAGTTTACTTCTGCGTAAAATAATATTTAAAATTCCAGCTGTCCCTTCAGCATCATATCTTGCAGAAGGAGAGGTAATTACCTCAACACGTTCTATGGATTCAGCAGGTAGCTGACGTAAAGCGTCTGTGGAATTGATACCAACCAAACCAGAAGGTTTTCCATTTATTAAAATCCTTACGTTTTCATTGCCTCTTAAAGCCACATTACCTTCTACATCTACTGAAACCGAAGGCACATTGTCTAAAACATCACTAACAGTTCCACCACGAACGGTTAAATCCTTTCCAACATTATATATTTTCTTATCTAATTTTATTTCAACAGTTGTTTTTTCTGCAATAATTTCAATTTCGTCTAAAGATTCTGTATCAGCTTCAAGTCTAATAATTCCAATATTCTTACTTGCAGAAAGAGTTTGATTAGGAATAATTTGTTTTTTAAATGAAATAAATTCAATGGAAATATCGTAAGTACCACTTGACACAGGAATACTAAAGTCACCATTTTCTAAGGTAATACCTCCAGTAACGATTCTGTTTTCAGCTTTGCTAAAAAAAGCTACCGTTGCATATTCTAGAGGTTGACCTGTAGTTTTGTCTATGACTTTACCTGTTATGGTTACTTCTTTTTGAGCTTGAATAGTTACAATTGAAATGATTGTAAAAAGAAAGGATAATAAAAGTTTATTCATGATTGTATTTTTGCCAATTAAGACTGCAAAAATAGAATTTGGTTTAGTGGCGTTTGGTTAAAAGTTTGTTAAATAAAAAAAGCTTCAAAAATAGTGATGTTTTGAAGCTTTTTCGATACTAAATAATATCTAAAATATTTTTAGGAGGCCTACCAATAACAGCTTGATTGCCATTAATTACAATGGGTCTTTCAATAAGTTTTGGATAAGTAATCATTGCGTCAATAAGTTGTTCTTCGGATAGTTCTTTACCTTTAAAGTTTTCTTTCCAAGCAGCTTCGTTTTTTCGAATTAATTTTTCAGCTTTGATATTTAAGAGTTTTAAAATGTGTTTTAATTCGTTTTTAGAAGGTGTGTTTTCTAAATAAGATATTATTTCAAAGTCTTTTCCAGATTTCTCGACCAACTCTAGTCCACATCTAGATTTACTACAACGGGAATTGTGATATATTTTAATCATAATTTATAAAGTTTCTTCTTCTGTTTTTTGCCCCATCATCATTAAATAGGCTTTTAAAAACGGTTCTATATGTCCATCCAAAACAGCATCTATATTTCCAGTTTCATGTCCAGAACGTACGTCTTTTATTAATTTATAAGGATGCAACACATAATTTCTTATTTGGCTACCCCATTCAATTTTCATTTTTTCAGATTCAATATCTTCACGTTGAGCTAACTGTTTGCTAAGTTCAATTTCATATAATTGAGATTTCAACATTTGCATAGCTCGAGATCTATTGTCGTGTTGCGAACGCGTTTCAGAACAAGAAATTTGAATACCAGTAGGTTTATGTGTTAATTGAACTTTAGTCTCTACTTTATTAACATTTTGCCCACCAGCGCCACTAGAACGAGCTGTGGTTATTTCAATATCTGCAGGATTAATTTCAATTTCAATGGTGTCATCCACTAAAGGATATACATACACCGAAGCAAAACTGGTATGACGCTTGGCATTGCTATCAAAAGGAGAAATACGCACCAATCTATGGACGCCATTTTCACCTTTAAGCCAACCAAAGGCATAATCGCCTTCAATTTCTAAAGTCACTGTTTTTATTCCTGCTACGTCACCTTCTTGATGGTTAAGCTCTTTGACTTTAAAGCCGCTTTTTTCGGCATACATTAAATACATGCGCATTAACATATTAGCCCAATCGCAACTTTCTGTTCCACCAGCTCCAGCTGTTATTTGAAGTACAGCGCTTAAACTATCACCTTCTTCTGAAAGCATGTTTTTAAACTCCAAGTCTTCAATTAGCTCTGTAGTTTTTTTGAAGTTATTTTCTAAATCTTCTTGAGTAGATTCCCCTTCTTTAAAGAATTCATAAATTATTTCAAGCTCTTCAACAAAAGTTACAGCTTTTTGGTAATCTTCAACCCATTTTTTCTTGGTTCGAAGCGATTTCATAACAATTTCGGCAGCAGTAGAATCATTCCAAAACGTTGGAGAGAAGGTTTGTTCTTCTTCATTTTGGATTTCAATTAGTTTGGCATCTATGTCAAAGATATTGTCTAAGCGCACTTAGACGTTTATTAAGATCCTTAATTTGATCTGAAGTAATCATATTATCATTTTGTTTTCACAAAAATAAAATTAAAAACTGGCAGATAAAATATTACTTGATTTAATTTTATAGTTTTATACTTTAATATTTTTCTAATGATAATAGATTTAAGAAGCGATACAGTTACTAAGCCAACACAAGGTATGCTTGATGCTATGATGCAAGCTAAAGTTGGTGACGATGTTTATAAGGAAGATCCAACAGTAAATGCTCTGGAAGAACGACTTGCCAAGATGTTTGGAAAGCCAAAAGCTTTGTTTTTTCCAACAGGAACTATGGCAAATCAAACAGCCATAAAATTACATACCAATCCTGGAGATCAAGTTATTTGCGATAAAGATGCTCATATTTATAATTATGAAGGTGGAGGAGTTTCCTTTAATAGTGGTGTTTCTTGTAAGCTTATTGATGGTCATCGAGGCATGTTTACAGCTGAACAAGTTATTGAAGCAATAAATCCTCCAGATTTTTATCACAGTCCGTTAACGGCTTTGGTAGAAGTTGAGAACACAGCAAATAGAGGAGGAGGTTCTTGCTGGGATTTTGAAGAACTTAAAAAAGTAAGAGCTGTTTGCGATACGAATAATCTAGGTTATCATTTAGATGGCGCACGCATTTGGAATGCTTTAGTTGCAAAAAAAGAAACTGCTAAAGACTACGGACAGTTATTCGATACCATTTCTGTTTGTCTAAGCAAAGGCTTGGGTTGTCCAATAGGTTCTGTATTGATTGGAGATGAAGCTATTATGCAAAATGCCATTAGAATTCGTAAAATTCTAGGTGGAGGTATGAGACAGGTTGGATATTTGGCTGCTGCTGGACTGTATGCTTTGGATAATCATTTAGATAGATTAGCTGAAGACCATAAAAAAGCTAAAGAAATAAGTCAAGTATTATGTGACTTATCTTTTATAAAAAAAGTAGAACCTGTTGAAACTAATATTGTCATATTTGAATTGCAGCAAAAAACGGACGAATCTAAATTTTTAAGATCATTAGACGATAAAAATATCAGATTAAGCAGTATGGGACAAGGTAAACTAAGAATAGTCACACATTTGGATTTTACAGACTATATGCATGACTATTTATTAAGTGCTTTAAAAGCTTTTAAGCTTTAAAATAATGTTATCTACTTAAACATATCCATGCCAGGAATATTTGGCATGCCATCTTTAGCAACAGCAGCTAACTCAGCTTCATTTACTTGTGTTGCACGTTCTATAGCTTTGTTAAGTGTTAAGATTAGGTAATCTTCTAATTCCTCTTTGTCTTGTAATAAGCTTTCGTCTATACTTATAGACTTAAAAGTTCTATTGGCTGTTAAAGTGATTTTCAATTTTTCATCACTACTTTTTTCATCAATTAAAACTGTATCTAAACGCTTTTTAGTTTCTTCAACTTTTTTCTGGGTTTCTTTAAGTTTACCCATCATTCCCATTAGATCTCCGAACATAATTTTATATTTTATTAATTTCAGTACAAAGCTATTTAATTTTCATATTTTTGAAGCCTATAATTAAGATAAAATTTTTCACTTTTGAAAAACACCATATTCCCTCCTAAAGCTAATAAAGTTCCCAAAAAACTTGTTGCACATAAAGATGTTCGTATTGATGATTACTATTGGTTAAACGATAGAGAAGATCTGGAGGTGTTAAATTACCTACAAGCAGAAAACAATTATACCAAACACATGTTGAAACACACTGAAGAGTTTCAAGAGAAATTGTTTGAGGAAATGAAAGCCAGAATAAAAGAAGACGATCAGTCGGTTCCGTATAAATTAAATGGCTATTGGTATGTTACACGCTTTGAAAAGGGGAAGGATTATCCTATTTATGCCAGAAATAAAGAAACATTAGAAGCTCCTGAAGAATTACTTTTCGATTGTAATGTCATGGCTAAGGAACATACTTATTTTAATCTAGGATCTATTTCAATTAGTCCAGATAATAAACTAGCTGCTTTTTCAACAGATACAGTTAGCAGAAGACAATATATTATTCAAATAAAAAATTTAGTTACAGGAGAAATATATCCTGAAAAAATCCTAAACACGACTGGAAGTGTGACTTGGGCTAACGATAATGAAACTATTTACTATTCGCGTAAAGATGAATTAACACTTCGGTCTCATAAAATATTTAAACACAAATTACATACAAAAGTTAAGGAGGATAAAGAGGTGTTTCATGAAACAGATGAAACGTTTAACACTTTTGTTTATAAAACAAAATCTAGAAAATATATAGTTATAGGTTCTTCAAGCACCCTAACTTCAGAGTATCGTATTTTAAATGCCGATACACCAAATGAAGATTTTAAAATTTTCAGTAAAAGAGAAAGAGGATTAGAATATTCTATAGCACATTATCAAGACCATTTTTATGTTTTGAATAATAAAGATGAAGCTGTTAATTTCAAACTACAAAAAACATTAGAAACTCAAACCGATAGTTCCTTTTGGGAAGATTTATTACCACATAGAAAAGATGTTTTATTGGAAGATATTGAAATTTTTAATGATTACTTGGTAGTTACAGAAAGAAAGCAAGGTTTAAATAAGCTTCGCATCATGAGTTGGAATGGAAATGAAGATTATTATTTACCATTTGATAGTGAAACATATACGGCATATTCTGGAAACAATCCAGATTTTAATAGTGATTTTTTACGTTATACTTTTAACTCCTTAACAACACCAAGCTCAGTTATAGATTATCATTTCAAGACGAAAACGCATGAGCTAAAAAAGGAGCAGGAAGTTTTAGATAAAAATTTTAAAAAAGAAAATTACACATCAGAGCGTATCTGGGTAACAGCTCGCGATGGAGAAAGAGTACCTGTTTCTATAGTGTATAGAAAAGATAAGAAAAAAGAATCTGGCAATCCATTAATGCTTTATGCTTATGGATCTTATGGTTCTACTATTGACCCTTATTTTTCAACAGTCAGATTAAGCTTATTAGACAGAGGTTTTATATATGCCATTGCACATATTAGAGGAGGTGAATATCTTGGAAGAGATTGGTACGAAAACGGAAAACTTTTATCTAAAATGAATACGTTTTACGATTATATAGATTGTTCAAAACATTTAATTTCTGAAAAATATACATCTGAAAAACAATTATATGCCTATGGAGGTTCAGCTGGCGGATTATTAATGGGAGTTGTTATGAACCTTAATCCTGAGTTATACCATGGTGTTTTAGCAGTCGTTCCTTTTGTTGATGTTATAACAACCATGCTGGATGATACCATTCCTTTAACAACCGGAGAATATGATGAATGGGGAAACCCGAATGACGAGACCTATTACAAGTACATGAAAGCTTATTCGCCATACGATAATATTAAAAAGCAAGAATACCCAAACACCTTAGTAACAACAGGATTACACGATTCTCAAGTACAGTATTGGGAACCAGCAAAATGGGTAGCAAAACTTAGAGATTATAAAACAGATAATAATTTATTATTGCTTCATGTGGACATGGATTCAGGTCATGGTGGTGCTTCAGGTCGCTTTGAAAGTTTAAAGGAAGTGGCTTTAGAGTATGCTTTTATATTGGATTTAGAAGGAATTACTTGTTAGTAAAAAAAATTATGTATTTTTGCAAGGTTTTAGGTTACTTATTTGATTGGTAACCAAAAAATATTATGTATGAAAAAAAATAGTCAAGTTTTTAATAATGTTTTAGAGTTAGTAGGTAACACACCACTAATTAGACTTAATAAAATTACAGCTTCATTTAAAGGGAACTACCTAGCTAAAGTAGAAGCTTTTAATCCTGGGCATTCTTCAAAAGATAGAATTGCTCTTTATATTATTGAAGAAGCAGAGAGAAAGGGAATTTTAAAACCTGGAGATACTATCGTGGAAACAACTTCTGGTAATACAGGATTTAGTATTGCTATGGTTAGTATTATTAAAGGTTACAAATGTATTCTTGCTGTAAGTTCTAAATCATCACCAGATAAAATAGACATGCTTAAATCTATGGGAGCTCAGGTGTATGTGTGTCCAGCACATGTAAGTGCAGACGACCCTAGATCTTATTACGAGGTTGCCAAACGTTTACATGAAGAAACAGAAGGTTCTGTCTATATCAATCAATATTTTAACGAGTTGAATATCGCTGCACATTACCATTCTACAGGTCCAGAAATCTGGAATCAAACTGAAGGTAAAATCACACATTTAGTTGCTTGTAGTGGTACTGGAGGTACAATTTCTGGTATAGGTAAGTATCTAAAAGAACAAAACCCGAATATTAAAATCATTGGTGTAGATGCTTATGGTTCTGTTATTAAAAAATATCATGAGACTCATGAGTTTGATGAAAAAGAAATATATCCTTATCGCATTGAAGGTTTAGGTAAAAATTTAATCCCTTCAGCTACTAATTTTGATGTTATAGACGAGTTTATTAAAGTAACAGACGAAGAAAGTGCTCACACTGCTAGAGAGATTGCTAAAACTGAAGGTTTATTTGTAGGTTATACTTCTGGAGCAGCAATGCAAGCTCTAAAACAGTTAAATGAAGACGAAACGTTTACTAAAGACTCTGTTGTTGTTGTCGTATTTCCTGATCATGGATCACGTTATATGAGCAAAATATATAGCGATAAATGGATGAACGATCAAGGTTTTTTCGATAGTATTCACGAAGATGCTACTGAGAGTGTTCAAATAATTAAATAATAATAGACACTACATAATATAGGAAATCACTCTAAATTTCCTAATTTGTTAATAATAGTGCATAAAAAGATTATGTTGTAAACATAAAAATCTATAATTTTGCACCAATCAACTACGATTAATAGCTTATATGAAAGACTTATTCGATAAAATTTATAGAGATAAAGGACCGCTTGGAAAATGGGCTTCTCAAGCCGAAGGATATTTTGTGTTTCCAAAACTGGAAGGCGAAATTTCTAATAGAATGAAATTTCAAGGAAAAGAAGTCGTTACCTGGAGTATCAATGATTATTTAGGTTTAGCCAATCATCCTGAAGTTCGTAAAGTAGATGCTGAAGCAGCTGCTCAATACGGTTCTGCATATCCAATGGGAGCGCGTATGATGTCTGGGCACACAGAATTGCATGAAAAATTACAAAATGAGTTAGCCGATTTTGTTAGTAAAGAAGCTGCTTATTTATTAAACTTTGGCTATCAAGGAATGGTTTCTACCATAGATGCCTTGGTTGCTAAAGATGATATTATTGTTTACGATGTAGATGCACATGCATGTATTATTGATGGCGTGCGTTTGCATATGGGAAAACGTTTTACCTATAAGCATAACGACGTAGAAAGCTTAGAAAAAAACCTTGAAAGAGCTACTAAAATGGCTGAACATACTGGAGGAGGAATTTTAGTAATTTCTGAAGGTGTGTTTGGAATGCGTGGTGAACAAGGACGGTTAAAAGAAATAGTAGCACTTAAAAGTAAATTTAATTTCCGTTTGTTTGTAGATGACGCTCATGGCTTTGGAACTCTAGGTAAAACCGGAGCAGGAGCAGGAGAAGAACAAGGCGTTCAAGATGGTATTGATGTGTATTTTGCAACGTTTGCTAAATCTTTAGCAAGTACAGGAGCTTTTATTGCTGCAGATAAAGAAATAATCGATTTCTTAAAATATAATTTACGCTCTCAAATGTTTGCCAAATCATTGCAAATGCAATTGGTTGTTGGTGCTTTAAAGCGTTTAGAAATGCTTAAAACCATGCCAGAACTAAAAAATAAACTTTGGGAAAACACCAATGCTTTACAATCTGGTTTAAAAGATAGAGGATTTGATATTGGTACTACACAAAGTTGTGTTACACCCGTATATCTTGAAGGTAGTATTCCAGAAGCCATGGCTTTGGTAAGAGACTTGAGAGAAAATCACGGTGTTTTCTGTTCTATTGTGGTGTATCCTGTAATTCCTAAAGGCATGATATTATTACGTTTAATACCTACTGCTACACATACCCTAGAAGATGTTAATGAAACTCTAGATGCTTTTGATGCTATTAGAGAAAGATTAGTCAATGGTACTTATAAAAGAATGTCGGCTGCTGTAACAGCTGCCATGGATAAATAAATTTAAAAACAATTTATATTAAAAATCCAATAGTGATTTGCTATTGGATTTTTTTGATTATAACTCTTTCCTAAACGTCTTTCGTCGTTTAATAATTTCACAATCAAAATCTTTCCAAATTTGTTGCGAAGCCAAATTATCTGATAATTCAGGTAATCGAATACAGGTTTCTATGTTTTGGTTAGTAAAAGTTTCATAAAACTCGTTAAAAATAATAGCAGTTACTCCTTTATTCTGGTAATGTGGTTCTACGCCAATTAAATAGAACAAGACAGTTTTACTATTCTTTTTGGCTTTGAGGAGTTTTAAAAATCCAAAAGGGAATAATTTGCCATTAGCTTCTTGTAAGGCTTCAGAAAACGAAGGAAGAACAATGGCAAATGCAACCATTTTATCGTTCTCATCAAATACAAATTTAATGTACTCTGGATTGATAAAATTGATAAATTTCTGCTTAAAATAATCTCGTTGTGCATCAGAAACAGGTACGAACGTAGAAAGTTTGGAATACGATTGATTAAACAAATCGAACATACTATCTATATGTGGTACAACCTCTTTTGTTTTAGTGAATTTGCTTGGTCTAAGCTTAAAACGCTTGGTAATAATTTCATTAACTCTTGTAAAACGTTCTAAAGGAATGGTATTAAAAGCAAATTTACTTTCTATATATTCTTTTTCGGGTAAAAAACCAAGCGCTTCAAAATGCGTAATGTAATACGGATGGTTGTACCAAGTTGCCATAGTTCCAATATGATCAAAGCCATAAGTTAAAGCTCCATTTTTATCCAGATTAGAAAAACCAACAGGACCTTCAACAAATTCTAAATTATGAGATTTACCAATGTCAATAACCTTGTCTAATAAGGCTTTTGAAACAGCTATATCGTCTATAGTGTCAAACCAACCAAATCGCATTTTCTTAACGTTTTGTTTCTCAATCTCTGTTTTATTAATAATTGCAGCCACACGACCAACAATATTATTGTCTTTATAAGCTAAGAAAAAATGTGCATCAGCATGTAGAAATGCAGGGTTTTTGTCGGCACTTAGAGTCGCCATTTCATCTGAAATAATAGGAGGTACCCAATATTTAGAATTTTTATATAGTTGGAAGGGAAAAGTTACAAATGCTTTTAGCTCCTTTTTATTTTTAACTTCTTTAAGTGTTATCATAGGTGTAAAAACATCAAATTAATTATCTGAATCAAAATCTATTTCTTCTTTCTTTCGTTTGTTTTTCTTTTCTCCACGTGCTTTATTTTCTCTTCTTTCAAGTTCATCTTCTGCCGAAGTGCCATCGTCTTCTTCTTTATCTTTATGAAAATCTAAGCGATAAGACGCTCCCAAATTAACACCAAATACCGAGGGAGTGTCTTTGGTGTTAAATGTAGCTGCCACATCTACTTGAAAGTTTCTAGTCCATAAGTAAGCTCCACCAAAACGAATTAAATTATCAGCGTAGAAATCACTACTTATATTTTCAGATTCTGCAAAAACAGCCCATTGATCTGCAATAGATTTCGTTAAGGTTAAAATAAATGAAAAATCAGATTGGTCTGTACCAATACGATCTTTTATAAAATTCATTACAAAAACCCAACCTCCAGAAAAATTGTTTTGAGTGGATATCATAATTTTTGGACTAAAGCCTTCAACTCCAGGAGCTGTAAACGGATTGTCGGCTGTATCGAAATTTGCGCCTGCATAAACAGCAACTGCAGGAATTAAATATTTCCATTTAAAACTATGATTGGCTTTCCAGCTGTATAAATTAGGTTTTTCTTCTTCAGCATTTTTAAAAGGATCGTAAACCAAATATTTGGCACCAAGTGTTAATGTTTTAAAATTACTGAATTTATCTTCGTTTGGAATCGTGTTTGTGTAGGTTCTTTTTGTAGATTGAAAAGTACCTTCAACATTTATTTCTAGTTGTGGCCAAAGTAAGCCATATCTAACGGCAAAATCGGCACCAAAACTTTTGTCTTCTCGGTCTAAGAGTTCATGTGTTTCATTTAGCATATAAGGGCCAGCCTCAAATTGAACAACATTAGTTCCAACCGAAAAAGCGCTTTGAGAAACTCCAGGTCTATTGGAATTAATAACTTCGGTATATTGCGAATATCCACTTAAAGTAAAGGCAAAAGCGAATAGAAATACATAAGTTTTTAAAGATGTCATATGTAAAAATAATTTGTTGATTTGAAGCTCTAAATGATAATAGATTGTATTTTAACCTATTATAAACTATTAAGCAGCAAACATATTATGTAGTTTAGTTTGAATCAAATATATAGATTTTATATTTTTTTTAAGTATTTATTTCAGATTTTAAAAAAGGAGATTTGTATTTTTGTTTAAAAATATATTTATGCTACAGTATGCATCTATAACAGGCGTTTTAAGAGTTATTTTAATTATATTATTAATTTATTACGGAATTAAAATACTCTCTAGAATTTTTGCCCCTTTTTTAATGAAATATGTTGCCAAAAAAGCCGAAGAGCGTTTTGGTGGTCAATTTGGGCAATACCAACAGCCAAAACAAGAAAAAAATAAAGAAGGTGAAATCACTATAGATAAAGTACCCCAACAACCAACTTCAAATAAAAAGGTAGGAGAATATGTAGATTACGAAGAAATTGATTAATTTTCGCTTTCATTGTATAACTTTACTTCATGCCAATTTCATTTAAAAAATTTCTACCTCACATCCTTGTATTATTAGGATTTGTATTTATTTCATTAGCATATTTTAGTCCTGTTTTAAAAGGAAAAGCCATATATCAAAGTGATATTGTTCATTATATTGGCATGTCTAAGCAACAAACAGACTTTAAACAAACAACAGGAGAGGAAACCTATTGGACAAATAGTGCTTTTGGAGGTATGCCAACGTATCAATTAGGGGCACATTACCCTAACAACTTTATAAAAAAACTCGATTTAACACTTCGATTTTTACCAAGGCCAGCCGATTATCTTTTCTTATATTTCTTAGGCTTTTACATCTTATTATTAGTTTTAAAAGTCGACTTTAAACTTGCAGCTCTTGGTGCACTTGCATTTGGTTTTTCAACCTACCTTATTATTATACTTGGTGTAGGACATAATGCTAAAGCTCATGCTATTGCCTATATGCCATTGGTTTTAAGTGGTATTTTATTAACTTTTAGAAAGCGTTATATTTTTGGGTTCCTGTTAACAACAATTGCCATGGCTTTGGAGTTGGTTACGAATCACTTTCAAATGACTTATTATTTGTTTCTTTTAGTATTAATTCTAGGAATTGCTTACTTAGTAGATGCTTATAAAAAACAAGAAATACCTCATTATTTTAAGGCTGTAGGAATTTTGGTTTTAGCTGTAATTTTAGCAATTGGATTAAATGCTACAAATATTTTAGCAACTCAAGAATACGCTAAAGAAAGTACACGTGGTCAAAGTGAATTAACTATCCATCCGGATGGTTCACCAAAAGAAATTACAACTGGCCTAGATAGAGATTATATAACTGAATATAGCTATGGCATTCTTGAAACTTTTAACCTATATATTCCTAGATTTTTAGGAGGTGGAAGTCATGAAGATGTTGGGAAGGATTCTGAATCGTATCAATTCTTTTTAAAACAAGGAGTTCCTCCTTTAGAAGCAAGAGAATACACTAAACAAACACCTACTTATTGGGGAAAACAAACCATAGTTGAAGCGCCAGCTTATATAGGAGCTGTTGTTATTTTCTTGTTTGTTTTTGCCTTGTTTTTAGTGAAAGGTCGCTTAAAATGGTGGCTTGTTGGAGGTAGTTTATTATCACTCATTTTATCTTATGGAGACAGTCAGCCATTTAAATTTATAACAGACTTTTTTATAGATTATGTACCACTTTACAATAAGTTTCGTGCAGTAAGCTCTATACAGGTACTTTTAGAATTGTGTATCCCTATTTTAGCAATTTTCGGACTAGTAAGGTTGTTTAATAATTTTCATAAAGACGAAGAAAAGCTTAAAGCATTAAAATTTACAGTAATTATAACAGCTGGTTTAGCAGTTATCTTTCTTTTGTTTAAATCGTCATTTTTCAATTTTGTTGGTGGTAGTGATGGTTATTACCGTCAGAATTACGGGCAGCAATTTATGGATGCACTTATCGCTGATAGAAAGGCATTCTTCACACAAGATACATTAAGAACTCTAGTGTTAGTGCTATTATCTGCTGGAATAATCTATGTGTTTTTGAAAAAGAAACTTTCAGAAACCAAAGTGATTATGGCTTTTGCTATTTTAATCTTGATCGATTTAGTTGGAGTCGATAGACGCTATGTTAATAACGACGATTTTGTGCCATCTATTAGAATGAGCAAACCTTATCAAGCAACAGAAGTTGACAAAGCCATTATGAAAGACCCAGAGCACTTTAGGGTTTTCGATTTAGTTTCAAGAGCTCCAGCCAAAGCATCCTACTTTTATAATTCATTAACAGGTTACCATGCTGCCAAGTTAAAACGCTATGATGAGTTATTTGATTTTTATATTTCTAAAAATAACATCAATGTGTTAAATATGTTGAATACCAAATACATTATCGCTGAAGATGAAGAAGGAAACCCGTTTCCTTATACCAATCCAGATGCTAATGGAAATGCTTGGTTTATAGAAAACATAAAACTGGTGAATTCTGCTAATGAGGAAATTTTAGTTCTTGATACTTTAAATACCAAAAGAGTAGCAGTTATGATGGCTGATGACGAATATGCTTCTTATTTGAAAGAAGATATTATGATAGATACTACTGCAAGTATCACAGTAGAAATATACGAGCCTAATTATATAAAATACAAATCATTAAGTGCAGTGGATGGTTTTGCAGTTTTTTCTGAAATATATTATAAAGATGGGTGGAACGCATATATAGATGGTAAATTAACACCACATTCCCGTGTTGATTATTTATTGCGTGGTATGAATGTGCCAGCAGGTAAACACGATATAGAATTTAAATTTGAACCACAAGTCATAACAACGGGTAGCAATATTGCACTAGCTAGTTCTGTCGTTTTTGTTTTACTCCTTCTAGGAGGATTGTTTTATAATTTTAAGAAAAAAAATAAAGATTAGCCTTTTTATGACTTTACAATAGTAAAAATGACTAAAACCAAGGTTCTTATAATTGCTTATTATTGGCCACCAGCTGGAGGTCCAGGCGTGCAACGTTGGTTGAAATTTGTAAAATATTTACCTGAATTTGGGGTTGAACCTATTGTTTATGTGCCATCAAACCCAAGCTATCCAATTATTGATGACACACTTTTAGAAGATGTTTCAGAAGACATAACAATTATAAAGCAACCTATAAAAGAACCTTATAAGTTTGCTGGATTTTTATCGAAGAGCAAATCTCAAACTATTAGTAAAGGTATTATTCCGAAAAAAAAGCAACAAACACCCATTGAAAAATTAATGCTCTTTGTAAGAGGTAATTTTTTTATTCCTGATGCTAGAAAAAGCTGGATAAGACCATCTGTCCAATATTTAGACACTTATATTAATGATTATAATATTAAAACCATTATTACAACAGGTCCACCACATAGTTTGCATCTTATTGGAATGGAATTACAAAAAAGAGCAGGAGTGAGGTGGATTGCAGATTTTAGAGATCCTTGGACAACTATTGGGTATCATAAACAATTAAAACTGACTAAATTTGCAAAACAAAAGCATAAAAACTTAGAAAAAAAAGTGCTTCAATCGGCAGATCAAGTAATTGTTACAAGCCAGGTTACTAAGAAAGAGTTTTCTAATATAACCAATAAACCCATTTCGGTAATAACAAATGGTTATGATAGAAATTCGGTAGGAACTCCTCCATTAGATAAGAAATTTACAATAGCGCATATTGGATCGTTATTGTCTAAACGAAACCCAGAGGTTCTTTGGCAAGTTCTAAAAGAACTCGTTGCAGAACATGCAGATTTTGCAAAAGATTTTGAACTTCATTTTATAGGATCGGTAAGTGAAGAGGTGTTAGATTCATTGAAAAATAATAGATTAAGTAATTATATAAATAATCATAGTTATGTTACACATAATAAGGCTATTGAGTTTCAAAGAAAATCTCAAGTCTTATTGTTAATCGAAATAGATTCCGAAGAAACTAAATGTATTATTCCTGGAAAACTGTTTGAATATATGGTTTCTAATAGACCTATTTTAGCCATTGGTCCACAAGCATCGGATATTGAAAATGTTATAAAAGAAACGAATACGGGGTCTTACTTTAACTATCAAGATCATGATGCTATAAAAAACACACTTTTAAACTTTTATAAAGCTTATCAAGATGGAAGTTTGCAATCTCATGCCATTGGATTGCAAAAATATAATAGAAAGACTTTAACTGAAACTTTATCTAAATTGATTTTATGGGAGTTGTAGTCAATCAATCTATTAAGAATACGGTTATTACCTATCTAGGTTTTGGTATAGGAGCAATTAATGTCCTGTTTTTATACACCTCTTTTTTAAGTGATGAGTATTTTGGATTGGTAAGTTATTTATTTTCAACAGCCAATATTATGATGCCTTTAATGGCTTTTGGGGTTCATAATACAATCGTGAAGTTTTATTCATCTTTCAAATCGAAACAATCACAGAACAGCTTTTTAACTTTGATGTTGTTTTTGCCTTTATTGGTTATTATTCCTATGGGTTTAATAGGGTGTTTAGCTTTTGACTTTATTAGTACCTGGTTAGCTGGAGACAATATAATTGTTATCGATTATGTTTGGCTAATTTATATATCTGCTGTCGCTTTTGCCTATTTTGAAGTGTTTTACGCTTGGTCTAAAGTGCAAATGCAAACGGTCTTTGGTAACTTCATGAAAGAGGTATTCCACCGATTGTGCATTACTATTTTGCTTTTAATTCTTTATGCTGGCTATCTTACCATCAATCAATTTATATACAGTATTGTTGGTGTTTATATTTTACGAATGCTAATTATGAAACTTTATGCGTTCAGTTTACGTTTTCCAAAGTTAAAATTTGAAAGAATTCCGAACCTTTCTGCTGTTTTAAAATACACCACTTTAATAATTGTTGCAGGATCTGTTGCTAATGTTATTTTAGAGATCGATAAGTTTATGATTAATCGTTATGAAGCTATTGAGAATGTTGCTTATTATGGAGTAGCCATTTATATAGCAACAGTTATTGGTGTTCCGTATCGATCCATGTATCAAATTGTAAATCCTTTAACAGCTAAACTTTTAAACGAAAAAAATAAAGTAGATTTAAAAATACTATATCAAAAAAGTTCGTTAACCTTATTTATTATTAGTGGATTTATTTTTCTGTTAATTATTTTAAACATCAATGAACTTTATAAACTTATTAACGAAAATTATGTCGATGGCTTAATCGTCGTGTTTATTATAGGTGTTACGAAACTTTTAGATAGTTTACTAGGGAATAATAATGCCATACTTTTTAATAGTGATTATTATAGAATGGTCTTGGTTTTAGGAGTTTTTCTAGCTGCTTTAACTGTGGTTTTAAATATTATTTTTATTCCATTATACGGAATTAACGGAGCTGCTTTTGCTACGTTTATTGCAATTCTTATTTATAATATTTCAAAAATAGCTTTTGTATATAGTAAATTTAAAATGTTGCCATTTTCAGCTAATACCGTAAAGGTTATTGTGCTTTTATTGGTGAGTTTAGGGGTGTTCTATTTTTGGGATTTTCCATTTCATCCAATAATAAATATTGCTCTTAAAAGTATCTTGATTTCTTTAAGTTATGGCGTTTTGGTTTATACTCTTAATCTGTCGGATGATATTTCATCGTTGATTAATAAAATCTTTAGAAGAAGTCGTAAGTAAATAAGTATAAAAAGGAAAATCCCACAACGTTGCTTTGAGGCAAACTACTTGCAGGACTTTCCAACTAACCAACCAAAATCTAATTATCTTTTGTTTCTTGTGTTTGAAGCAACTTGTCTGTTGTTACTCTTATTATATGTACGATTATTTAAAGTCTTTGGTTTTCTTTCAGGAGCATTATTTTTTACAACTCTTGTTTTACTATGGTCTCTAGTTTGCATTCTAAGTTTAGTAGCAACAGGACTAGACTTAACTGTCGTACTTTTTCTAGATTTAGTATTTTCTCGACTATTTACTCTAGACGTGTTCATTTTTGAACTTTCACGTGATCTGTAGATATTCTCAGATCTATTAGGTTTAGTAGCTACCTGATTTCTAGTTCTTGGTTTTACAGTCCCTACATCTCGTCTTACATCTTGTCTAGAGATATTATTTGACTTAGTAGGTCTTGTAGCTAACTCACTTCGTCTAGTTACTGTCGTACCTCTTCTACTTGCAACAGCAGTTGTACGTCTGTAATTATTAGCATAAGGTTTGGCATATGTATATCTTACAGGTTTATAATATTTTCTGTAAGGTTTGTTATAAACCACACAATGGTTATAGGCAGGAACTCTATAGTAAGTATGCCAAGGTCTATAAACATAATACGGATTATAAGCATTGATGAATCCCGTATAATGAGAATATCGTCTATATGGGTTGTAATGAATATAAAGACCTCCAATACGTGTTACATAACCAAAACTATTATAGTTTATAAATACGTTACCAATTTGACTTACGCGCCCATAATAATCGTAATAAACTGGCACATGCTCCACTTGAATAATGGCACCAAACTCATCGTATTGTAAAAACGGATTATAATCATAACCAGAATTAAAACTGATGCTAATTCCTGGTGCAGACACGTTTACGTTAGGTCCATAAGATGGCATATAAAAATCGAATTGACCATCTGGAAAAATGGAAAATTCTACGCCATTTTCAACAAATATGAAAGAATTACCGTAACCCCTCAAAGTTGTTGCATTATCAACGTGGCTTGGTTTGTTGGTAGTTGTAGCACTAACAGATAATCCTCCAAGGATCAATACTGTTATTAATAATAGATTTTTTTTCATAATTGTTTGATTTAAATGAAACTTGCTAAGTATAAAACAAACAACATGCCAAAAATAATTTTGCAACCGAGTGTTTGACCTAATTATCTGAAAATAAGAAGTATAAAAACTGCTATTTTGTTCTGGTTACTAATACATTACTTTTGATATTACTCAAAAAATAATGATTAAATTAGTACACTCATAAATTATTAATAGATTTTACAATGAATTTCACTTCAAAAGCAACAACGTTTTTATTAATTTGTTTTTTACTGTCTTTAAGTTCTCTATCGCAAAATTTAAAGGGTTCCGTTTTAGAAAATGAAACCGAGAAACTTGAAGACACACTTAATATTAACGATGGACCTTATGTGTTTATAGAATCTGATAAATTGATTGACAAAAGAATTGTCGATGGAAAAGTACAAGTAAAAGAACTGCCATTGAATGCTTTTCAAACAGAGTTTATTTCAGAATCATCTGTTTTTAAAACCAATTCTAGAATCGTAGCACTAAGTGATATTCATGGTCAATTTGATTTAGCCATAGAAATTTTAAAAAACAATCATGTTATTACCAACGATTTAAATTGGAATCTAAACAATGGCCATTTGGTCATTGTCGGTGATATTTTCGATCGTGGTCCAAAAGTAACTGAAACACTCTGGTTTTTGTATCATTTAGAAAAACAAGCAGAAAAAAGTGGTGGTAAAGTACATGTGCTTTTAGGGAATCATGAATATATGGTCTTGCATAAAGATTTAAGGTATATTCATAAAAAATATCAACTAACATCTCAATTGCTTGAAACGAATTATACAGATTTATTTAGTAACCAAACCGTTTTAGGAAGATGGTTAAGATCTAAACCTACAGTTCTTAAAATTAATAAAGATACCTATGTTCATGGAGGTTTATCCAAAACTTTCTTAGACTTGGGTTATAATATTGAAAACGTTAATAAACTCATGAGAGAATCCATCGATATTTCTAAAGAGCAATTAAAAGCGACGTCATTTTATGAAGATTATTATAGATCTAAGGGGCCTATTTGGTATCGTGGTTATTTTAATGATAACCTCACAGATTCTGAGATTACAGCTATATTAAGACAAGCAGATTCAGAACATATAATTGTTGGACACTGTTCAAACGAAGAAGTTGTGCAGCTTTACAACCAAAAAATATTTGGCGTAGATTCAAGCATAAAAAATGGTCTATATGGGGAGGTATTATTAATTGATGGTAAAATCTATAAAAGAGGAACCAAAGAAGGGAATGAAATGTTTTTTGAAATAAAAGATGAATACATAATAAAAAGCGAATAAATGAAGATTGGTTTTAAATATATTGTGGCATGTATCTTATGTCTAGCAATAAGTGCTTGTTCAAGTACAAAGAATGTAAGTGACAAATCAGTTGTAAAAACATCTTTTTCAAAAAGTGAAATAGCCCTCATCATGCAAGCAGATAGCGCCATTCCTATGCGTGTGTTTAAAATTAACTCGAAATCAGATTCATTATTATTAAGAACAAGAAGCACTTCTGTTAAGGCTAATCCAAACGATCTTGTGCTTCAAAATTTTGTAAAAAGATTGTATAGAACCGTTAGAGATAGTATGTCTTTGGGTGTAGGAATTGCAGCACCACAAGTAGGCATTTTAAAAAATATTATTTTGGTACAGAGATTTGATAAAGAGGAGTTTCCTTTTGAGGTTTATTTAAATCCAAAAATAATTGAGTATTCAGAACAAAAACAAACATATACCGAAGGTTGTTTATCAATTCCAAATAGGTCAGAAACATTATATAATCGTTCTTATTCCATCGAAATTGAATATGATACCATGGAGAATATACATAAAACGGAAACTGTTGAAGGGTTTACATCGGTTATTTTCCAACATGAAATCGATCATTTAAATGGTATTTTATATTTAGATCATTTAAAAAAGGAAGTAAAAGACTCTGAATAATTTTTTTTTACATTTATAAAACCAATTTTTAAAAAATGTCAACCAACCAAATTACTTGTAAAAATTGCGAACAATCTTTTGAAGAAGATTTTTCATTTTGTCCTCATTGTGGGCAAAAATCTAAAGATGAATTAACCATTGGTGTGTTATTTTATAACACCATAAGTAATTATTTTTCTTTTGATGCGCGTTTTTTTAAGAGTTTTATTCCTTTATTAATTAAACCAGGTTATTTAGCTAGTAAATTTATTGAAGGTAAACGCCTATTATATTTACATCCAGCTCAGATGTATTTGTTTATATCTGTCATATTTTTCTTTTTATTCACTATTTTAGTTCGTCCTCAAACTGAAAAATTAGATAAGGAATTAAAGAAAACATTTGATAAACCTCTTTTAAATGATTCAATAATTATGAAGCCTGAAATGGATTCTTTAGATATTGAGAATTTACTAAAGCCATTAAAAGATAAACAGAAAGTAATTGGTATGGATGAAGCTGAATTAAAAGTTTTAGACTCAGTGCTTAAAAACGACTTGAGTTCTAATTCTAAAGATTTAAGTTTTGATTTTGATGAAAAGAAAGTGGACTCTTTAATTGAAACAGGAGCAACAGATCAAGAAATTTATAAGGCTATGGGTTTAGAGGAAGATGCAGGTTCTTTTAAACGACGCTTGTATGCTCAAATGCTTAAATTCTATAAAAAACGTGATGGAGGCAGTTTGTTAGGTGCTTTTTACGATAGTATCCCTTTAGCTATGTTTATCTTGTTGCCAATTTTCGCATTGCTTTTAAAAATCTTTTATTGGAGACGTGGTACATTTGCACATCATCTGGTATTTAGTTTTTACTTTTTCTCCTTCCTATTTATGTTGTTTAGCATCATTATAGGAGTCAACTTTATTTTGGATATTCCAGACTGGATAGATTGGCTTATTATTTGGTCTTCGTTTTTCTATCTATATGTTGCTTTAAGACGTTTTTATCAACAAGGTTGGTTTGTAAGTTTTTTTAAATGTAGTGTGGTGTCTTTTACCTTTTTGATGATGGTATTACCTTTTGCAGCAATTATTGTAGGGTTAGTAACGTTTATGTATTATTAGAAACCAGAAAAATTAAAGTTTTTCTTTTAAATATTTTCCAGTAATTGAATCTTTGTTTCCTACAATTTCTTCAGGTGTTCCAGAAGCCACTAAATAACCACCATTTTCGCCACCTTCTGGACCTAGATCTATAATGTGGTCGGCACATTTAATCAACTCTAAATTGTGTTCTACTACAAGTATAGAATGTCCTTTTTCTATTAAAGCATTGAAGGACTTTAAGAGTTTTTGAATATCGTGAAAGTGTAAACCTGTAGTGGGCTCATCGAAAATAAATAAGGCATTATCACTTTTACTTCCTTTTCCTAAAAACGAAGCTAATTTAATACGCTGCGCTTCACCACCAGAGAGGGTAGAAGAGCTTTGCCCTAAAGTAACATACCCCAAACCAACATCTTGAAGCGGTTGTAGTTTAGTTTTAATTTTTGTCTGTTCATGGGTTTCAAAAAAATCAATGGCTTCATCAATCGTTAGATTTAAAATATCGTCAATAGATTTTTCATGAAAAGCAACTTCTAAAACTTCTTTTTTAAAACGTTTGCCATTACAAGTTTCACAAGTTAGATGCACATCTGCCATAAATTGCATCTCTATAGTCACTTCGCCTTCACCTTTACAAGTTTCACAACGTCCACCATCCACATTAAACGAAAAATGTTTGGCTTGATAATTTCTAATCTTACTTAATTTCTGATTTGAATATAGAGCACGAATATCATCGTAAGCTTTGATGTAAGTTACAGGATTAGAACGAGATGAACGTCCTATTGGGTTTTGATCGACAAACTCAATCTGTTTTATATTACTGAAATTACCAGTTAATTCTGAAAATTGTCCTGGTTTATCACCAAAATCTGTAAGCCTTTTTTGAAGTGCAGGATAGAGAATTTTCTTTACCAGTGTACTTTTTCCACTTCCGGATACACCAGTAATAACGGTTAGCATACCAAGTGGAATAGTTACATCAATGTTCTTCAGATTATTTTCTCTGGCCCCAAGAACATCCACATGATATTTAGAAGTTCTACGTTTTTTAGGAACCTCAATTTCTAGAGAACCATTTAAATATTTAGCCGTTAAAGAATTTGAAGCCAGTATATCCTTAAATGTTCCAGTGGCAACCACATGTCCACCAAAGGTTCCTGCTTCTGGGCCAATATCGATGATTTCATCGGCTTCTTTCATGATATCTTCATCATGTTCTACCACTATTACCGTATTACCTAAATCTCGAAGCGATTTTAGTACACCAATTAACCTTTCAGTATCTTTTGGATGCAGACCAATGCTTGGTTCATCCAGAATATACATGGATCCTACTAAACTGCTACCAAGAGAAGTTGCTAAGTTTATTCGTTGACTTTCACCACCAGATAATGTATTCGATTTTCTGTTTAAAGTCAGGTAGTTTAAACCCACATTATCTAAAAACAATAAGCGATTATTAATTTCTTTAAGCAAACGTTTAGCAATTTTTGAATCATATTCGTTTAACTTTAACTGTTTAAAGAAAGGTGTTAGTTTGCTTAATGGCAAATCCACTAAATCTGTTATAGTTGCACCACCAATTTTTATGTATTCAGTTTCTGGTCTTAAGCGTTTGCCTTTACAAGCTTTACATTTGGTTTTTCCTCTGTAACGAGAAAGCATCACTCGATTTTGAATTTTGTAAGCTTTGGATTCTAATTCTGTGAAAAAAGCATTTAAACCTTCGAAGTATTTATTACCATCCCAAATAAGTTGTTTATGTTCATCGCTTAATTGAAAATAGGGTTTGTGAATAGGGAAATCGAATTTATGTGAATTGTTTACCAATTGATCGCGATACCAACTCATACTTTCACCACGCCAAGCAAAAATAGCATTTTCATAAACGGATAATGCTGTGTTTGGAATCACTAAATCTTCGTCAATTCCAATAATATCGCCATATCCTTCACATTTAGGACATGCGCCATACGGATTATTAAAACTAAACAAATGAACATTAGGTTCTAGAAAATCAATACCATCTAGTTCAAATTTATTACTAAAAAAACGTTGCTTGCTATCCTTTAAAGTTTCTACAATACATTCTCCTTTTCCTTCAAAAAAGGATGTTTGTATAGCATCTGCCAACCGATTGTAAAAATCTTCTTCATTTTTTGTGATAATTCTATCAACCACTAAAAAAATGTTGTCTTTTTTAGAAACATTAGTAGCTTCTTCAATTCTTAAAACGTCATTATCAACTTTAATTCTAGCATAACCTTGTTGCTGAAGCACCTTTAATTTGTCTTCCATGGTTCGACCGCTTTCTAAATGAATAGGAGCAAGGAGCAAGAGTTTTTCTCCTTCATTAAAGGTTTTTATATAATTCAATACATCTAAAACGGTATCTTTTTTAACTTCATTTCCAGATTTTGGAGAATATGTTTTTCCAATTCTGGCAAATAATAACTTTAGATAATCGTAAATTTCTGTAGAAGTTCCAACGGTTGAACGAGGGTTGGTAGAATTTACTTTTTGCTCTATAGCAATAGCAGGAGCGATACCTTTAATATATTCGACCTTTGGCTTGTTTAATCTGCCCAAGAATTGTCGTGCATAACTTGACAAGCTTTCCACATATCTACGCTGTCCTTCTGCATAAAGTGTATCGAAAGCCAAACTGGATTTTCCAGAACCAGAAAGCCCTGTAATAACAACTAATTTATTTCTTGGTATTACAACATCAACATGCTTTAAATTGTGCAAACTTGCACCTTTAATAATAATGTTTTCTTTCGGATTTACTTGAGAAATATTAGCTATCATAAGTTGTTTCAACAATAATTCTGCAAAGATACTACAAGTAAATCAGCCTAAAAAACAGAATGTTGTCGAATATTTTTTTATAAAAAAGAATATTTTATTTGCGATTTATAAAAGAATGTTATTATATTTGGAACTTACTAATCTTAAAATCACTAGTCTAGCCTATAGCATAATTTTACTTTTTAAAATTTTTTAAACCCCAAGCATAGAGGTCACTTTATGTTAAAAAGTAATGATTATGCAAAACGAACTTATCACAGACGCTACATTAGTAAGTAATTACATTAATGGTGATGAATCTGCTTTAGAAACACTCATCACAAGGCATAAACAACGTATTTACAGTTTTATTTATTCAAAAGTATTTGACAGAGATGTTTCTGAAGATATTTTTCAAGACACGTTTATTAAAGTTATAAAAACTTTAAAAAAGAGAAAATATAACGAAGAAGGTAAATTTCTACCTTGGGTAATGCGTATTGCACATAATTTAGTCATAGATCATTTTAGAAAAAACAGTCGCATGCCTAAATTTAGTAATACTGGCGATTTTAATATTTTTTCAGTATTGAGTGATAGTACATTGGATGCTGAAAAACGTATAATTAAAAGCCAGGTAGAATCTGATGTTAGAAAAATTATTGAAGAATTACCTGAAGATCAAAAAGAAGTGTTAGTGATGCGTATGTATAATGACATGAGCTTTAAAGAAATTTCAGATAAAACTGGCGTAAGCATCAATACAGCATTAGGAAGAATGCGCTATGCATTAATTAATATGAGAAAAATTATTGATAAACATAATATTATTTTAACCAATTAAACAATAAAAATTTATTTGCTTCGTTATTAAGGTAAAATAACCCATATAAAAATATTAAATGGCAAAACTTTACTCTCAAAAAAATCCCCAAAAGCAAATTAATTTGAACCCCAAAGAGGAAACAATTAAATTTCTTCTTGATTATTCTAAGGCTTTAAGTGTTATAAATTGTAATAAGATGAAGTTTGAAGCGCTTCTCAACTAAACTTTGAAAAAGTCCTAATTAGTCGTTAGGACTTTTTTGTTTTAATATAGTTATGTATTACACTTTTTCTTCCAATTGTTTTAGTAATAATATCCTTTTCTAAATCCCAACCTCTTGCAGGTGAATATTGGCGACCATACCAAATAATTTGAAGATGTAGGTCGTTCCATAATTCTTTTGGGAACAAACGTTTGGCATCTTTTTCAGTTTGTACCACGTTTTTTCCATTTGTAAACCCCCAACGATACATTAGTCTATGGATATGTGTGTCTACAGGAAAAGCTGGTATACCAAAAGCTTGAGATAAGACAACTGCTGCTGTTTTATGTCCAACGGCTGGTAATTCTTCTAAGTCTTCATAAGTTTTTGGCACTTGACCGTTGTGTTTCTCTATTAATATTTTAGATAATCCATGAATACCTTTACTTTTCATTGGAGACAAGCCAACTGGTTTAATGATATCTCTAATTTCGTCTACAGAAAGCTTCACCATATCGTATGGGTTATCTGCTTTTGCAAATAACAGTGGTGTTATCTTATTGACTCGAACATCTGTACTTTGAGCAGACATTAAAACAGCAATCAGCAAGGTATATGGATCTTTATGATCTAATGGAACAGGAATTGTAGGGTAAAGCTCCTTTAACGTTTTAATAACGAATTCTACCTTTTCTTGCTTGGTCATATGTTGTATTTTTACAAAAATAATAATATAATCAAAGATACTATGACAAATTTAAAACCAGGAGATAAAGCACCAAATTTTGTTGCAAAAGACCAAGATGGAAATTCCATTTCATTGGCCGATTATAAAGGAAAAAAATTGGTTATGTTCTTTTATCCTAAAGCTAGTACACCTGGTTGCACTGCAGAAGCATGTAATTTGAGTGATAACTATTCTAGATTTCAAAAATTAGGCTTTGAGATCTTAGGAGTAAGTGCAGATAGTGAGAAAAGACAAAGTAATTTTAGAAATAAATTTAAATTTCCGTACCCTTTACTTGCAGATGAAGATAAAAAGGTAATTGAGGCCTTTGGTGTTTGGGGACCAAAAAAGTTTATGGGTAGAGAGTATGATGGCATACATAGAACAACGTTTGTTATTGACGAAAAAGGCATAATTGAAGATGTTATTTTAAAAGTCAAAACAAAAACTCATACAGACCAAATCTTGAAATAAAAAAAAGCGAACATTTGTGGTCGCTTTTTTTATTTCTCTAATTATTCATCTCTAAAAACTTCTTCAGTTTCGCAACCAAATAAACTTTTCTCTTTTATTAATTTAGAAACTCCTTCTGGAAGCATCGTTTCCCAACCTTCATTACCATCTGCAATCATTTTTAATACAGTTCTTGAAAACACCGTTAAGATGCTTGAATCATAATCTGTAATATCGATTACTTTTCCATTGTATTTAAAGAATTTATATAATTCTTTCATTCTTGGATGTACTTTAAGGTTTTCGCTATTTGTTAAGGTACCATCATCATTTTGCATTGGATATAAGTACACACGTAAATCTTTAAAGAATAGTTTACCAAAAGCTTCTAATATTCCTCCACTTAAATGACGATAATATTTTTCATCGAATATATCTACCAAGTTATTAACTCCCATGGCAAGTCCCATACGACTTTTAGTATACTGAGAAAAGTATTCAACTAATTTATAGTATTCTTGAAAGTTAGAAATCAAGACTGTATGACCCAAAGAACACAAAAGTTTAGCTCGATCCATAAAATCTTGCTCATCAATTTCGCCCTCAGCTCTTAAATTTGAAAGGGTGATTTCGAAAACAACCTGAGTTTTATCTATATCAACCTTATTCTCTTTAATAAACATGTCGTAAGACTTTTCGAACATGTCTATATTAACTTTAGTTACAGGTCTAAAACTACCTCTAAGAGCTAAGATGTTCTTTTTATAAAGGACTCTTGCAGGTAATACGTTATTGCCATCTGGGGCAAACATAACGGCATCTGTCATGCCATTTTTAACCAATTGCAGACTCATTAATCGGTTGTCTACATCTTCAAAGACAGGACCTGCAAAGTTAATGGTGTCTATTTCTAATTGATCTTTATCTAAATGATCATACAAGTATCGAAGTAATTTTTTAGGCTCATTATATTTATAAAAAGCGCCATACATTAAATTAGTTCCTAAAACCCCTAAGGTTTCTTGTTGTAATCTAGCATCATTCTCTTTAAATCGTAGGTGTAAAGTAATTTCATTGTAATCTTGATCTGCATCAATTTGGTATCTAATTCCAACCCAACCATGACCTTTATATTTTTTAGCAAAATCAATAGTTGTTACTGTATTAGCAAATGAAAAGAATAATTTATTTGGATGTTTATCTCTAGTTAGTCTTCTTTCAATAAGACTAATTTCGTGATCTAACATTTTACGAAGTCGGGCTTCAGTAACATAACGGCCATCATCCTCAATACCATAAATAGCATCACTAAAATCTTTATCATAAGCAGACATGGCTTTTGCAATAGTTCCAGAAGCACCACCAGCTCTAAAAAACTGTCTTACAGTTTCTTGACCTGCACCAATTTCAGCAAATGTTCCGTAAATATTTTCATTTAAATTTATACGAAGTGCCTTGGTTTTTAATGAAGGAATTTCATCAAACTCTTTGTCTCCTTTTAAGCTAATTTCCATTGTAAATTGGGATTAATTCTTAATCACAAAGGTATTAAATTACCATGTTAAACAAAAAAATAACCTTATTTTTGTTTTAAAATAAATCTCATTGAAAATTACATTTTTAGGCACAGGTACATCTCAAGGAATACCAGTTATTGGTAGTTCTCATCCTGTGTGTTTAAGTACAAATTTTAAAGATAAAAGATTGCGAGTTTCTGTTTTAATTGAATGGGATAATTTTGCTTATGTTATAGATTGTGGTCCAGATTTTAGACAACAAATGTTAAAAGTTGCTTGCACCAAACTGGATGGTATTTTATTTACACACGAGCATGCAGACCACACTGCAGGTTTGGATGATATTAGACCTTATTTTTTTCGACAAGGAGATATTCCTATTTATGCACATAAACGAGTTATAGGTGAACTTAAGAAACGTTTTGATTACATTTTTGAAATTGAAAACAAGTATCCAGGAGCTCCTAGTGTTTCGATAAATGAAATACAAAACAAGCCTTTTAAACTTGCTAATTTAAACGTTGTACCAATTGATGGTTTACATTATAACTTGCAAGTTTTTGGATTTAGATTTTCTAAATTTGCTTATTTAACTGATATGAAAACTATTGAAGATGCCGAGATAGAAAAACTTAAAGATTTAGATGTTTTGGTGATTAATGCGTTGAGAGAGACACCTCATATTTCACATTTCAATTTAGAAGAAGCCTTGTGTTTTATAAACAAAGTAAATCCTAAGAAAGCTTATTTAACACATATTAGTCATTTATTAGGTTTTCATGACGAAGTACAACAAAAATTGCCAGAAAACGTTTTTTTGGCTTACGATAACTTACAAATTACCATATAATGAAGAATAGAATTTTTATGTATCTATTTATTTTCGCGCTTTTACTTGTTGTTTTTCAATATGTAAATTCAAAAAATATTATAGAATCTTACGATGATAAATATGAAAGAAGTCAAGAGAAATATCTAATATACCAGGACACTATTTCAAATTTAAGGGATCAGGTATTAACCTTATCTGAATTTAAATTAGATCAAACCGAAGCTGCTCTTTCTTATTTTGAAGAGCGTGGTTATAATGTTACAGAATTGATTCCTTTTATAAAAGATGAATTGTACGAGTTAAATGCTTTAAAAGGAGAGGAGCATCCACTTATTCCTTATGCGTCTATGACAGGTGGTAAAATGTTGATTAACTCGATTCGTTTGTTAAATCATAAATGGATTATTGCTAATTTCTCAGATGGCAAATATTGGGGAGAGTTGTTTATTGCTTATGAAATTACTGAAGACGAACAGTTAAAATTTAAATTAATTGACTCGTTTTTATACCCAACAGAATAGGTTAAAGTTTATCGATTAACCATTTTCTAAATTCATAAAAATTCTGTGGAGCCACTCCATGGCCAACAGGAAACTCAGAATAAGTATGTTCAATGTTTAAAGCTTCTAAAAACTTAGGTGCTTGTCTAGCCCATTCTACAGGTAGTACTTGATCCACGTTTCCATGAGAACAATAAAAACTTAAATGCGAATAATCTTTATCGGTTAAATTTTCAGGAATAATTTGCTCATTAATATAACCACTTAAAGCAATTACTTGTTTTACTTTTTCTGGATAGGTTAATGCTACTGCATAGCTTAAAATGGTACCTTGACTAAACCCAAGAATGGTGACATTGTCTTTATTTACTGGATATTTATTGCAAGCTTCATCAATAAAGTTGGCAATTAAATCTCTTGAAGTTTTAGCTTGTTCATCATCACTCCATTTGTTTTGATCTGCATCAAAATTAATAGCATACCAAGCATTACCATAAGGTTGCATGGGATAAGGTGCTTTTAAAGAAATGATAAATAATTCTTCAGGTAATTCGGATGCAAAAGAAAATAAATCGTTTTCATCGCTTCCATAACCATGACACATAATTAATAAAGGTGCATTTTCATTTAAAGTGGAAGGTCTGGTAATGTATGATAAGCTCAAATCTGTCGTATATTTTAATTAATATTTTTAAACCATTCTTGGAATTTTTCGCCAATAACTGGAATTTGTCTAGCTTCCCCTTTAGCTGCATAAAACAACCCAAAAAGCCAACAAACAAATGTAATAATCCAGAAACATGTTCCTAACCAACTGTTTACATATCCTTCAATAATGTTTGATGCTAATAACATAATAATTAAACCTAACATTTGTCTAACATGGAAAAAAGTAAATGGATTCTTTTTTTCAAGATTCATAATAATGGCAATTATTAAACCTATAAAAGTTAAATAGTTTATTATGGCTAAGGTTTTGCCATCTTGGATGGTTTGATCTGTCATGAATTTAATAGTATTTTATTTTTCGAAATAATACCATAAACGTTTCCTTTCACGGTTTTATTTAAAAAGATGCTGTTTTTAGATGTGGACTTGATATTTTCAACTCCAAAGTTGCTGTTTTTATTAGGATTAAAAAGGCTGAGATCTGCTTTAATTCCAATAGTAATTGGTTTAGATTCTATACCAAATCTTGCTTTCCCTTTGGTTAAAAGTTCAATAGTTTTTTTTGTGCTAAAAATGGTGTTTAAAGCTCCAAAAGCTGATTCTAAACCAATGGTGCCAAACTTTGCAAAATCGAATTCTATTTTCTTGTGTTCGATGTCAATAGGATTATGGTCGCTAGTTACCATATCTATGGTTCCATCTTTAAGTCCTTCAAGTAATCCATCAATATCTTTTTGAGTTCTTAAAGGAGGTAATACTTTAAAATTGGTATCAAAACTAGTTAAGTGTTCATCAGTTAAGACAAGGTTATGTATAGCAACACTACAACTTACATTGAGTTTTTTCTGTTTTGCTGCACGAATTAATTCTACAGATTTTGCTGTAGAAATGGTTGGAATATGAAGTTTGCCATCTGTATATTCTAATAAAAATAAATCTCTTGCAATTTGTAAATCTTCAGCCATATTAGCTAAGCCTTTAAGACCTAAAGACGTACTTGTAACTTCTTCATTCATCACTCCGTTTCCTGAAATCTTATTTTCTTGTGGATAAGAACAAATTAAACCATCAAAATTACTAGCATATTGTAAAGCAATTTTCAAAAGATTAGGGTTCTCTATAGGTTGTTGATAATCGCCAAAAGCTACAGCACCAGCAGTTTTCATATCAAATAATTCGGCTAAATCAACTCCTTTACTCTCTTTCGTTAAAGCACCAATAGGATAGAGGTTTACAGCATGTTTTTCTGCTTTGTTTTTTATAAAAGATATATCCGGATTACAATCGATTACAGGATTGGTATTAGGATTTAAAGCCACAGATGTAAATCCAGAAAGTGCAGCTGTTTTTAAACCATTTTCAATGGTCTCTCTTTCTTCGTAACCTGGTTCTCCAAAACTTACACTACTATCGAACCAACCTTGAGATACATGAAGATTCTCTAAAGCTACCTCTTTAATGTTATTAGTTTTTTTTATTTGTTTTGAAATTTGAGAAATCACACCATTTTCAATAAGAATATCGACCGTTTGATTATGAAAATCGCTTTTGGTGTCAATAATAGTGGCAGATTTTAAGAGTACGTTCATTTAAAATATTTTAAGATGAGCATTTCAATAGCTAAAAAGCCTAGTGCAAAAATAACAAACCATTTCCATAGCTCGTTAATTTTCGAGTCACTTTTTAAAGTATCGAACAAATTAGAAACAGATTGCGAGACATGGATGTTTTTTGCGGTAGATAAATCTTGATACCGAAGTATGCTTTCGTCTCTTTTATAGTTATAACTAATTTGTTCAATGAGTTCAGACTTATTGTTTACCTTATATGTTCCTGCAATGTTTGGTGTTTCAGTCGTTGTAATCTGTACTTTGTTATTAAAATATTGTTGTTGCGGAATGAGATTTTCTTCACCTAAAGATAAAGTTAAAATATCATCTTGTTGTAGTGTTATAGGAACATCAAACCTGTTTTCTTCGCCAATTGTAAAATATAATTCAGATGTTTTTAAACTTTGCTTTCCAATATTATAAAAGGTAGGAACTATTAAAGGAGAGTTTACAAAATTTGAATTTTCAGTTTTTAAGGATGCTGAGAACACATAAACCTGTCCACTTTTACTTAAATAAGCTTTACCGTCTTCGTATTTTAATGGAGTTGTTGTAAGCGTTGAAAGCATCGGATAATAACTGTTCACCTTGGGATACTGGAAATTGGAAACTTGTTTATTAAAGACATCTTTATATAGCGGATGCGAATAATTAATAGTTGTAATTCTTTTTTCTGAAGGATTAAGTTTTTCAAAACGCATGTTTAACGTTGATAAAAAATCATTATACGATTGTAAATCACCTTCTTCTGAAGGTATCATGACAATATAACCACCATTTTCTGCAAAAACTTTTAAAGCAGTAGTTAAAGAATTAGGAATATTATCTAACTCGTTTAAAACAATCAAATTTTGATTTTCAATATCGTTATAATTAAGTTTAGCTAGAATTTCTGATGTATAATGAAATTCGTTCTCTGCAAAAATTCGTTTTAAATAAGCATCATTTGTTTCAGTAATAACAAGAACATTAGCTTTATTTGGTTTGTTGATGTTAAAATACAAGGTATTATCAAAAACCAAATTTACATCCTCAATAACAAGCTTTCCAAGAATTATTTCATCGGTATTCAAAGTGAAATTTGTAGTTGCAGTTTCACTAATATCGATAGCTGTTCTTGCCAGAAGATTACTATTATTAAATAATGAAATTGATAGATTTTTAAGTTCTGGTCCCTGATTCGTAATAACAGCTGTAAGTTCTATGTTTAAAGGTGTTTTGTTTGAAATATATAAGCTGTCTATCGACAGATTATTGGTGTTCACAGGCTTTAATTGAACAGCATGAATGGTTATTAAAGAATCTACTGTAGGATTAAATCTGGATGATTTAGATTGAAAATCTGAAATTAAAACTAATTGTTTTAAATTTCCTGAATAATTATTAAATAGGTTTTTAGCTTTTAATAATACAGCATCGTAATTCAGTTGATTAGGCGTATAGTCTAATTGGAGCAATTCATTTTTTATACCTCCAATAGTAGTGTTTTTAAAGGTTTGGTTGTTGGTGAAAAGAGTCACTGTTTCTGTTTCGTCTACATTATCCATAACATCTTGAACAGCTCGTTTTAACAACTCTCCTTGCTCGCCTTTTGCTTGCATACTAAAAGAATTGTCCAAATATATAACCGTTTCTTTCTTGGTGTTTAAAGTGTTTGTTTTAGATGTGAAAGGTTGTGCAAACGCCATAATTAAAGCAGCTAGAAGTAGCATCCTTGTGCATAGAATTAGCCATTTTTTAAGTTGAGAACTTTTTCGTGTTTGAGATGTGACTTTCTTTAAAAAGGCTACATTGGTAAAGGCTTGCTTTTTAAATTTTCTGAGTTGAAATAAATGAATAAGAATTGGGATAAGCAGCGCAAATAAAGCGTAAAGAAGTTCGGGATGTTTAAACTGCATTCCTTTTAGTTTATTTACAAAAATAGTGTTTACTCTGAAATAGAAAACCTTTTAACAACAAATTAAATTTTTTCTGTATAGATTTTATACTTAACAGAAGAAAAAGTAATCTTCCATAGCTCGTTTGTTATGACTTTTAAGAAAGGTTTTTATGTTATGTTGCGATTCTTTGTTTGCAACGGTAATAACGCATTGCGCTTGTTTTATGTCGTTAAGAGAAGTAACATCAAAGAGTTCATGATTGTAAATGTGTTTTCCAATTTTCTTTTGGTTATTGCAAATCCAGATAAAATCTACACGCTTTTCAATTAACAATTTAGCTATAGATTTTCCTTTAAAACCTGCTCCCCAGACTACTAAAGGCCTGGAAGTATTATAATCTATTTCTAGAAAATATTTCAGTTTAATTTCTAGAAAATAATTTTGTGCATAATGTTTATGAGTTCTAGAAGTTCGGGTACTGTAATCTCTCCAAAAATGTATCACTTGATTGCAAGGAATTACTTTTAATTGGTGTTTATAGAATCGAAATGTCAAATCGTAATCTTCAGGATAATCATCTGGATTAAATGCATCACATGCTAATAAATCGTCTTTATGTATCATCCAGCAAGGGGATGGAATGACACATTCTTTATAAATTTCAGAATAATTTGTTCCGTTACGTGTTAATTGGTTTAACCATGTTTCATAACTTTTGTAACCATCGCTAATGCCTTCTTCACTAAAATAAGAAACCAAGCCAGTAGCAATATGGTTTTTTCCGTTAAATAATAATTTACTCAACAAAACGTCTAATTTATTTGGAGACATGATATCATCACTATCCATTCTGGTAATATAAGCCCCCGAACTTTTGCTGAAAGCAAATCTCAGTGCTTCAATAATGCCATTACCCTTATTTTTAAAGAGTTTGATGCGTTTATCTTGTTGTGCGTAGTTTTGAGTTATTTGATAACTTTCATCAGTAGAACCATCATCTATAATAAGCAATTCCCAATTTGTATAGGATTGTTTCTGAATAGATTCTAGACATTCAGGGAGAAAATTTGCTGCGTTTTTACAAGGAGTTAAGATGCTTATTAATGGTTTTTGCATAAAGCGAATATAACAATATCTCTTTTTAACAAAAAGTTAAGGTTTATATGTGTAACACATTGTATTTTTGAACGTCAAATTTGACAATTATAAAAACCAATAAAATGAAAAAATTATTAACCATTTTTAGCATCAGTTTTTTACTTGTTGCTTGTGGTTCATCCACAAAAACATCTGCAGATCTTGCAGTAAGTACACCTATTGAGACATCAATAGATTTAACTAAAGTGACTAACGACCAAGTTCCTGTTGTTATTAATCCAGGAAGATTTACCGTTGAAACTGTTACTTATAGATTGCCAAAAGTAGTACAAGGAACATATTCTGTAAGTGATTTTGGAAAGTATGTAGATGATTTTAAAGCATATAATTATGAAGGTATTGAAATAGCTGCAAACAAAGTCGATACTAACACTTGGACGGTTAGTGGTGCTACTAATTTAGATTACATTACTTATAATGTAAACGATACCTTTGATGTTGAAACTTCTGGAGGTATTGGTGGAGACACACCGTTTTCTCCAGCTGGAACAAATATAGAACCAGATAATTACGTGTTGAACTTACACGGATTTATTGGGTATTTCGATTCTTTAAAAAATAATCAATACAAATTAGATGTTACTGCTCCTTCAGATTTTGTTAGAACTTCTGCTTTACAAAATGTAGCTGAAAAAACTAGCGAAGATGGAAAATCAATAACAACTAGTTATTTTGCTCCTAGATATTTCGATATTACAGACAACCCAATGATGTATGGAAACCTTGATGTTGAAACATTTGAGGTTGGAGGTATTAAAGTGGTGTTAAGTGTGTATTCTCCAAATCAAACACATACTGCAAAACAAATTGGAGAAACAATGAAAACCATGATGCAAGCTCAAAAAGCTTATTTAGGAGACATTAACAGCACACCTCGTTACGATATTTATTTATACTTATCTCGTGGTGATGCAGATTCTCCTAAAGGATTTGGTGCGTTAGAACACCATACATCTACCGTTGTAGTTATGCCAGAAGCTATTCCAGATGCAGCACTTGCTGAAAGTATGGTAGATGTGGTTTCACATGAGTTTTTTCATATTGTAACCCCTTTAAGCGTGCATTCTGAAGACGTACATTATTTCGATTATAACAATCCTACTTTTTCTAAGCATTTATGGATGTATGAAGGTGTGACTGAATATTTTGCTACGTTGTTTCAAGTCGATCAAGATTTAATTTCAGAACAAGAATTTTATACTAAAATATTAGGAAAAATTCAATCGGCTTCAGGAATGAATGACACTATGAGTTTTACTATTATGAGTGAAAACGTGTTAGATGAGCCTTATGCTAGTCAATATTACAACGTGTATCAAAAAGGAGCATTAATTGGCATGTGCATCGATATTTTATTACGTGAAGAAAGTAATGGGAATAGAGGTATTCTTTCTCTAATGAAGCAATTGTCTTCGAAATATGGTAAAGACAAGCCTTTTGTGGATGATAATTTGATTGATGAAATTACAGACATGACTTATCCTTCTGTTGGTGAATTCTTGCAAACTCATGTTGTTGGAGATGTGCCGATTAATTATAATGAGTTTTTTGCTAAAGTTGGATTGGAAATTGGTGAAAGCAAAGTGGAAACCAATTATATTCAAAATGATGGCGCTTTAATCTTTGGAGCGAATCAAGAAAAAGGGACCATTCATTTTAATGGATTAGTAGCTCAAAATAGTTTTTGGCATGATAACGGGGTACTGCCTAACGATGTTGTTAAATCTGTAGATGGTGAAGAAGTGACTATGATGACTGCAAATTCTGTTTTTCAAAAAGTGATGATGTGGCAACCTGGAAAAGAAATTACAATGGTTTTAGATAGAGATGGAAAAGAAGTTGTTATAGAAACAACTGTTGAAACTTCTTATACCATTGGAAAAACTTTAGTATCAAATCCAAATGCTACCGAAGCTCAATTATCTTTACGTAAAGCTTGGTTAAAAGGTTAATACCTATAAAAAAAGATTTAAAAAAAAGCCTGATGAAATTTCATCAGGCTTTTTTTTAGTTTCATATTTTGTTGCATTTTCTGGAGGACTATATTGAAAAATACAAATATTTGTCATTTTTAATTTGATTTAGAACTTCTCTATAAGTGTTAGGTTTGGTATATAACTCTCTTTTAATACTTAGCAGCTTTCCCTTTAGAAGTAGAGGCTTTAATAAATTGTCTGATATCGTCTGTAGCAGTTTTTAAATCTTCATGTCTTAAATACATCATGTGTCCACTTCTATATGCCTTAAAAGAAAATCGGTCTTTCATTTTACCACTAGGGTCCATTTGCCAGGCAGTATATTTTGCAGCAAAATAAGTTGTAGCTCCATCATAATACCCAGATTGCACCAAGACTTTTAAATACGGATTTTGAGCCATAGCTAGACGTAAACCTTCTCTGGTATTATCGTTCTGTCTATCCCAAGGATGCACATCGCCAAACATATTATATTTAATATCAGTTTTAAAGTTAAGCTCTTCTCTTAAATAATAATTTATAGCTGGTGTAAAAGAATGTAACCAAGACGTTAATTCGGCACTATAATCTGGTGAATTTCCAGCAGTCATTTTATCAATTCCTAAATAACGCGAATCTAATCTACCAATAGTGTAGCCTTCATCACGTAAGAGCTCTTTCCAAAAAAAACTAGTTGGTACATTTAAATTATGATCCAATATAGCTTTCTTGTCTAATCCAGAATACAAACTCATTTTTTCAGCTACACCCTCTTTTTCTTCTGCTGAGATAAAGCCTCCTTTTGCTAGAGCAGGCATTAAATTGTTAATGGTGTAACTTTCCACTTCAGGTAAAATATCTAATAAGTCTTTTTGTTGTAACGAAGGAGGTAAAGCTTTTTGATGCCAAGCTGCAGCTGTAAAATAGGGTAAATTTAAAGCAGAATAAATAGGCTGATTGGTAGAATATATTTTATAATCTGCTGGCGATACTAAAATTACACCATTTAAATACATCCATTGGCTATTTTGTAATTCTTTAGACAAACCCATAACTCTTGGTCCTCCATAACTTTCGCCAATTAAATATTTAGGAGATTCCCATCTGTTATGTCTCGTTACAAAAGTATTCATCCATTCGGCTAAATATTTTATATCGGCATTGATTCCGAAAAATGTTTTTCTATCTGGTAATTTTCCATCTTTATCTTCAACCATTCTAGAATAACCAGTATTTACCGGATCGACAAAAACTATATCTGCAACATCTAAAATGGAATTCGGATTGTCTTTTACACCATAAGGTTGAACAGGGTAACCTTCGTCGTCTATGTTTAATACTACTGGTCCAGTATAAGCAATATGCATCCAAGCAGATGCAGATCCAGGACCTCCATTAAATGAAAAGATGATTGGACGGTTCTCTTTGTCACTATTACTTTTTTTATAATACGTGTAAAATAATGTAGCAATAGGTTCTCCATTGTTGTTCCAGACAGGTTGGGTTCCTGCTGTTGCTTGATAAGGTAAATCTTGACCATTAATGGCGACAGAATGATTGGTAACAACCATTGTGTCTAATGGAATCTTAATTGTTTGCGAAAAAAGCAAATTGGTATAAATTGTAGCTAATAATATAAAAATGTTTTTCATAGATGTTATTTAATTTTTAAATATAAAATGTTTTAATGGAAGCCAATTTGAAAATCTGTTAAAATCCTTCAAAAACTCCTAAACCAAAAAGTGCGAAATCGTATTTTACAGGATCGTTTGAATCTAATATTCTTAGGGATTTGTCTAGTTCGGCTAATGCTTTAGCATCGTTTTGTTTTCGTTTTAGTAAGCCTAATTTTCTGGCAACATTACCTGAATGAACATCTAAAGGACAGGACAATTGCGAAGGTGAAATATTTTTCCAAATACCAAAATCAACACCAGTATTATCTTTTCTAACCATCCATCTTAGATACATATTAATTCTTTTTGCAGCAGAATTTTTCAACGGATCACTTACATGTTTTTGGGTTCTTAGTGGGTGTTCAATCTCAAAAAATACAGATTTAAAAAGATGAATAGTTGTTTGTAATGAATGATCTTCATTGTTTCTTGAAAACACACTTTCCAATCCTTGATGGTTCTTGTAAATATGTTGTAAACTTTTAATAAACGTAATGAAATCTGTTCCGTTAAAAGTTCTATGAACAAATGGCAGTAAGGCTTCTAAGTCTTTTTCTTGATGATTTATCACAAAGTCGTAAGGTGAATTATCCATCAAGGTTATCATTTTCTTAGCGTTATTTATAATACTCTTTCTGTTTCCCCAAGCAATAGTTGCTGTTAGAAAACCTGAAATCTCAATATCTTCCTTTTTATTAAAAAGATGCGGAATCTGTATAGGATCACTTTCTATAAAATCTGGACGGTTATATTGTAACACTTTGGCGTCGAGAAATTCTTTTAATTCTTTTTTGTTCAATTTTATTTGCTTTGAAGCTTTAAAAATAGACATCTATTTTCACAAATTCGAAGAATCTCTTTTGAATTATTCATTAAAAAAAAAGTAACTTCGTTACTCTTATTTTTAATTCAAAACTCATATCATGTCGATTGATTATTCGAACATAAAAATTCTTCCTGAACAGGCTAATGAAATTTCGAATGCCCTCTACAATATTGCTGGCGAAGTAAAGGCATTGCCTGGTGAGTTGGATTTTAATTTTCGGATAAAAACCAAATCTGAAACTTATATATTAAAAATTGGTAGACCTCATGAGGATTTTGAGTATTTAGAATTTCAAAAAAACATTCTTAAACATCTTTCTAAAAGTCATTTAAATGCTCCCAATATTTTTCCAGACACTCAAGGGAAACTTATTAGTACCATAATTGATACCGATGGGAATAAGAGATATGTTAGATTGCTTTCCTGGATTGATGGAAGATTGTGGTCTTCGGTTAATCCTATTAAAGACAATTTGTTGTTTAGCTTAGGTGCGCAAGCTGGAAAAGTAACCTCGGCTCTAAAGGGATTTGAACATCATAAAATTCACAGACAATTTGATTGGGATGTTGCTCAAGCCGAATGGACTTCTAAACACTTAGGTTTGTTTTCAACGGAACGACAAAATATGGTTTCTTATTTTCAAAAGCAATTTGAAATTTTTCAAGACGATTATAAAAATCTTAGAAAAAGTGTCATTCATAATGATATAAATGATAATAACATTCTGGTTTCTTCAGAATTAGAAAACCCTGAAGTTATTGCTATTATTGATTATGGAGACACTATCTACACACAGACTATAAATGATTTAGCTGTTGTTATTTCTTATGCTATCATGAATAAGCCAGATATGCTTTCTGCTGCTTTGCCTATTGTTTCTGGATATCATAAAGAATATCCTTTGATGGAAGTGGAGCTTTCATTCTTATATAATCTGGTTGCTATGAATTTAGTGATTAGCGTGACTAAATCTGCTTTGAATAAACAGAAAGAACCTGAAAATGAGTATTTACTAATTAGTGAAAAACCAGCTTGGGATGTACTTGAGAAATGGATGCAAATCGATGAAAACTTGGCACATTATAGTTTTCGAAATAGTTGTGGTTTTAAAGCACATCCAAATGAAGAAGCTTTTTTAAAATGGGCTAAAAATCAACAAATGTCTTTACAGTATTTCTTTCCAGCTATAGACTTCAATCACATTCACACTATAGATATGAGCGTTGGTAGTACATGGTTAGGTCATGAAAGTGAATATAACGATATAGAACTCACAAATTTTAAAATAAATAGACTACAAACCGAAAAACCAAAAGCTTTGTTTGCTGGAGGCTATTTAGAAATTAGACCCTTTTACAGTACTAAAGCTTATCAAAAAGAAGGGAATTCTGGACCAGAATTTAGAACAACACATTTGGGAGTAGATTTTTGGGTAAAGGAAAACACTGCTATTCATGCACCTTTTGATGCTGAAGTATATAGTGTGTATAACAACGGAAGCAATAAAGATTATGGACCTACCTTAATTTTAAGACACCAAACAGATTCTGGAATTCCATTTTATAGTTTGTATGGGCATTTGTCCGAAAACAGCTTAAACTTAGTCAAACAAGGACAGAAAATCTATAAGAACGATTTGATAGCTTATGTTGGTAATGTTACTGAAAATGGCAATTGGGCTCCACATTTGCATTTTCAAATCACATTAGATTTGTTAGGTAATACACATGACTTCCCAGGTGTTGCTTTTCCAGACACAGTTTCTGTATGGAGAAGTTTGTGTCCTAACCCGAACTTGTTATTTAAATATGAAGGTTTAAACGAACATCTAAAAGCACCACATGAGAAAATAATTGATTTCAGAAATAATCATCTGGGGAAAAGCTTGAGTCTATCTTATAAAAAGCCATTGAAAATACTAAGAGGTTCCGGTGTATACTTGATTGATGATACTGGACGAAAATACCTAGATACAGTAAATAACGTCGCTCATGTTGGTCACGAACATCCAAAAGTAGTGAAAGCTGGACAAGATCAAATGGCTGTATTGAATACAAATTCTAGATATTTACATAACAATATCAATGCCTTTGCAAAAGAGTTATTAAAAACCTTTCCAAAAGCATTGTCTGTGGTGCATTTTGTGAATTCTGGTAGCGAAGCTATCGAACTTGCTTTGCGTATGTTAAAAGCTTATACGAAAGCGAAAGATATGATTGCTGTAGAAATTGGCTATCATGGCAACACCAATGCATGCATTGGTGTTAGTTCCTATAAATTTGATGGAAAAGGTGGTCAAGGAGCTCCCGAACACACACATATTGTACCTCTTCCAGATACTTTTAGAGGCTTATATCAAGGTAAGAATACAGCTGAAAAATATGCAAAACATATAGATGATCAGATTGAAAACATTCATTCAAAGGGAAGAAAACTAGCTGGTTTTATTTGCGAAAGTATCATTAGCTGTGGAGGTCAGGTTGAATTGCCAGAAAATTATTTAGAATTAGTTTATCAATCTGTTAGAAATGCAGGAGGACTTTGTATTGCAGACGAAGTACAAACGGGTTGTGGGAGAGTAGGTAAGACGTTTTGGGGATTTCAGTTACATAATGTGGTTCCAGATATTGTAACTATAGGAAAACCTATAGGAAATGGACACCCACTAGCAGCAGTTGTTTGCACACAAGAAGTAGCTCAAGCTTTTGCAAATGGTATGGAATATTTTAATACGTTTGGTGGAAATCCGGTGTCTTGTGCTATTGGGAACAAGGTTTTACAGGTTATTAAAGTTAAAAAACTTCAGGACAATGCTTTAATAGTTGGAACTTTTTTAAAAGATGAATTGCTAAAACTTCAAAAATCATATCCTATTATTGGAGATGTAAGAGGGCAAGGTTTGTTTTTAGGCTTTGAATTAACTGATAATGATAAAATGCCATTGACTGAAAAAGCTAATTATTTAGCTAATAGAATGAGAGATTTTGGCATATTAATGAGTACCGATGGTAAAGATAACAATGCTTTAAAAATCAAACCTCCTATGGTGTTTACAATAGAAAATGCTAAAGAGTTATTAGATAGATTGAAGCAAATCTTAGAAGAAGATTTTATGAAATTTTAATCTAATGATTTAAAATAAAAACCATCTTTCAAATTCTCAGTTCGCTGTTGTGGTATAACCTTGAAATGTGTCTTAAAGTACTCAAATTGCTGCTCGTTTAAAGCTGGTATTTTAGTATTTCCTGTACCCCAGAAAAAATCGATGTTGCTTGGTGTATTTATCTTCGTGTTACCAATTTCTAAGGTTTTGTATTTAGATTCAAACTGACTGTTTCTGTGTGGCTCTACTAAATAACTTGCTAAAAATGTGCTTGTTTTTATATTTGGAATAACAAAAAGCAAAGGGAATAGAATTACTATTGTGCTAATCACTAAAATACTTTTCGTTATTTTTTCTGAGGTAATGATTTCAGCAATTATAAATAGTGAAAGTATGAAGACAAAAGGCATGTAAAACCTGAATTGAGGCGAAGTCATAAATAAAATACAAAGCTGTAATAGTGCAATCCCATAAATAAACAAGATGGCTTTATTTCTTTTAAATTTCTTAATAAAGAACAAGTACAACACTAAAATTAGTATTATGAGTTTATTAAATAGACCATCAAAACCCGATTGAAAAAACCATTCTTTCAATAAATTTATTATAGAACTATGGTTGTACGCATCTGGAGTTATTGCATAACCATAGGCTTTAGCGTAGTTGTAAAAATATGTTTCAATATTTGTAGGTAAGCTCCAATCGGTTTTTAATAGTTCAATTCCAGTTAATGGATAAAGAACATTTCCAGTCATTAGAATATTTTTAATAATAATGAAACCTAATGTTGAAATGGATACAACCCAAACTATAAATGTGTATTGTTTGACGTGCTTATAATGTTTAATGTAAATGATCAATGGAAATAAAGCAAAAACAAGTGTTGTAGCTTTAATTAAAATTAAAAAGGAAGTGAGCATGACTAAAGAGACCAACCCGTTTTTACTACACGCATGATAATTCATTAGAAACCCATAAAAAAGCAACATAGAAATAATGTAAACTGCCAAGTCTGGGGAAGGGGAACTAATAAATTGAAATAAGAATATATTAAAAATGGGATAAAGGCCTATAACCAAATCCATTGAATTGTTTCTAAACTTGAAATAATCATTTAGTTTAACAAGGGCATAATAATTCCCGAGAAAGAGGCATAGGCCATTTAAATCGTTGAAATTTTCATATAAAAAATTAAAATTAAAGGCACTTTGCAAGATATGCCAACCACTGGTTTGCCCAAGAAACACATGAAGATTTACGAGCCCTTTAACCAAACCAAATTCGTTTAACCAAGCAATTGTTTGAATATAATACGATTCGTTATCTAATAAGGATGGAGGTGAAGCAGATTGTGCTAAAATCAATAAAAAAATAGCAACGATTAATATTTTAAAGAACTGTGAAAGCTTATTAAGTTCATGTTTAAATAATCTAATGTATTTAACTGTGTAATTGCGATTTATGTATAATAAAATAATAGATGTAAATAATAGAAATATATGAAAATTCAAATTGAGTGGAAAAAAAACAGCCCAAAATCCAGCTGTTAAAGTAACACCAAAAAGACCATGGAAAAGGACTAAAATAGGGTTGACATCTTGAAGCCTCAATAAGCGATCCAGACTTACTCCAACCACTAATGCAACTGCTAAAATATAAATCCAAGAAAGAAGTATGAATAGCATGTAATTTGATCAGTTTTTCAACATCTAATATATGATTTTTCCATCAACCATTGTAAGCTTTCTATCTGCCATGTCTGCCAATTCTTGGTTATGGGTAACAATAACAAAGGTTTGTCCAAATTCATCTCGAAGTTTAAAGAATAATTGGTGTAGGTTCTCAGCTGATTCACTATCTAAATTCCCCGAAGGTTCATCGGCAAAAATTAGTTCTGGATTGTTTATTAAAGCTCTGGCTACAGCCACACGTTGTTGCTCGCCACCAGAAAGCTCGTTAGGTTTGTGATGATATCTGTCTTTTAACCCTAAGAAATCTAATAATTCCATAGCACGTTTTTCAGCATCACTCTTCTTTGTTTTTTTTATATATGCAGGAATACAAACATTCTCTAAAGCTGTAAATTCTGGTAAAAGTTGATGAAACTGAAAAATAAAGCCTAAATTTTCATTTCTAAATTTCGCTAAAAACTTGTCGTTTAATAAACTAATGTTGGTGTTGTTTATAACAAAGTCACTTTTCGTATTTGAAGCAGGTTTATCTAAAGTTCCAAGAATTTGAAGTAACGTAGTTTTGCCAGCACCAGAAGCACCAACAATCGAGACTATTTCCCCTTTTTTTATATCTAAATCGACGCCTTTTAAAACGTGTAAATCGCCAAAGTATTTATGAATATTTTTTGCTTGAATCATATAAAACGGAATGTTGTGGTGAATTTAAGACAATAAGACGTTTTGTACAATTATCAGCTATGTTTCTTATTAAAAATGTTTTTAACATTATTGTAATCGATATAATAAACAACTCTAATAGAAAAGTTATGATCAATTGGTTGTTTAAATAAATGACCTACACTATTAAAATACGTATCTCTAGAAGCGTTAGAAAAATCGAATAGCCTATTTCTATATAAAGCAGTAAGCATACTGCCTGGAGCAAATTGCCATGAGTAACCAAAATCTAAATTCCAGGTATTGAAGTTTACATTTGGGTCATCTATATCCGCTAAAGTGTAATTGTCTTTCGTGCTTAATCGTCCATTATCTTCTAATGTATAAAGTTGGTTTTCATAGGTAACCACACTCCAATAATTTCTAAAAGAAAGAGATAAGGCATGTAACACATTAAAATTATAGTTCCCAGTAAGACTATTCACCAGAGTGGTTCTATCGCGTTGTCCAAATACTATATCATCGCCTATGTCTTGAATAAATCCTCTGCCACCGTTGGAGTTGCTAAAATCTGCATTATAGATTAAGGTAAACCTATCATTAAAACGGACTCTAGGGCTAACACTAACATTAAAATTAAACATGTCTCTATCATTTTCAAACATGGTTCCAAAACCTAGATTGGCATCGTATGCAAAAGTGTTGTTGTAATTTGAAGACACCCAGGCATTTGTATTTATCCAATTTTCATATATAAAATAGCGACCTTCTGTTCTTGCTTCAAAATAATCGTATTGTTTTCCAATTTCATAATTAAAACTTCCTCCATAACCAAGTAAGTTTTTATTTTGAAAGGAGATACCACCTCCAATATTTTTGCCGGAATAGGTACTTGGATTGAATAACATATTATAATTAGCCCAAAAATTATAATTGAAATTGATCAAGTTTTTTGTTGGTTCAAATATGCGATAAGAAAAATCTACGTTAAAATTACTATAGTTATTTCTAAAATTGATTCCTAAATCGTTGATATCGTAATTTTTATCTGCTAATTCATATTCAAAACTATATTGATAATTGCCACTTATTTTACCAATCTCAAATTCGGCATTGAAACCACTTTGGTTTTCATCTTTTAAATTTAAATAACTATGTTTTACAGCAGCTTCGATTCCAATGGTGTTTTTCTTGTTTGCATAGTCTAACAAAGCAGCAGTAACATTAGCATCTCTAAAATGGCCATTTCTTGTTACATTGGTGTTTATTAAACTCACAGATGAATTGCCATTAAACTGCTGGTCGATTACAAAAATATTGTAATTAGCTAAAGGCTCTACAAGCTCACTTCTTGAAGTGTTGCTTATAGTATCTACAGCTGTAGCATACGTCTTTTGGGTTATGGCATTAAAAATCCCAACCCCTAAACCACTTTTAGTTCTTCCCGAAACTTTAAAAGCATTTAAGGTTTTAACTTTGTCTGGATAATCTGGTATTATTTCATTTGTTTCAAGAGTTGGGTTTCCTGTAGGAGCGTTACCAACACGCCTAGAGTAAAATAAATTTCCTTTAGTAAATAAATCTACACCTTCAGTAAAAAATTGTCTTTGTTCAGAAAACTGTTGTTCAAAAGGGCCTAAATTTAATTCCACATCATCAAATCCTACTTGACTAAAATCAGGGATAAGCGTTGCGTCTAAAGTGAAATTTTCTGTAATACCATATTTTAAATCCATACCAAGATGGTACTCATCTTCAATATCTTCACTACCGTTTTTACTAATAACAGTGGATGCATAAGGATATAGCATCAGCCTAGTTGGAGGCGTAATATCTTTTATACCAGTTATTTCTCCGTGATATAAACTAGAACTACCTACCTCTGGATTTAGTGGGTTCCAGGTGTATTGAGATCTATCTGTTCTAAATTGCCTATGAAACTGCAAACCCCAAATGTGTTCTTTTTTATTCGAAAACCTTAAGGCTGAATACGGAATTTTCATTTCAACAACCCAGCCATCATGCACTATTTTTACAGCACTCTCCCAAACAGCATCCCAACCAAAATCCTCTCCAATATTTGGTGAAATAATAGCATCTGCTTGATTTCCTGTTGGAAATACAAAAAACTCAGTATCGTTTTGTGAATCGTTATTTGGGTTTAAAACGACTGCAAAAAAATCGTTAATTCCAAAATTATCACGACTTTGGAATTGTTTTAAGATCTCGTCTGGATTATCGTAAAGATAGGCTCCAAAATATATCGCATCATCATCATATGCAACACGAACTACTGTTCTTTTGTTATGAGTTTCTTTTATTCCTATATCTGGTCTAAATTGGGTGAAATTTCCAGCTAAATCGGCATTTTGCCAAATAGCATCGTCTAAAACACCATCTATTTTTGGGGCAACTGTAGCTCTTTGTATGTGAAGAGATTTTTTTTCTTGAGCCTGTATAGAAATATAAAAAAACAGGTAGAAAATTAAAAATGAAACGTATTTCATTACTATGATTTTTTGATTGATAGCTTACTTAAAGACACTGAAAATGAAACATTGTTACACTTTAAATGGCAAATCTATAAGAGTCGAAATAAAAACTATGCTAACTAAAAGTTAAAATAAAGCTAAATTATATCTTGTACTTGCTTTAAACCTAGTGTATAACATGTTAATAATCAACAATGTCATAAATATCAGTTTGGAACGTTATTTGTAAATACATTAGTAATTAAATTATTTTTATGACATTAGAAAAGAATTCAAGAAACAAAAAATTAGCATTGGGTATTCTATTTGATTTACTAGGATATGTGTCTTATATATTTCCTCCTTTCGATTTTATTTGGGCACCTTTATCTGCTTATATTATGGCTAAACTATATCCTGGTAGAGCAGGTAAGGTGGCTGCTGTGGGATCTTTTATAGAAGAAGCATTACCAATGATAGATTTTATTCCTTCGTTTACCATTATGTGGTTTTACACGTTTGTATTTTCAAAAAATAAAGCTAAAACTCAAGTAGCTATAGATAAATAAAAAAAGTCCTCTTTGGCTATATTGCTTCAGAGGACTTGATGTTTAGTTTTTTTTTAAGATTACAAACTATATGTCAGTCTAAGACTAATGTTTCTTCCCATGTTATATATTCCTTCAGGTTTTAATCTGGACAAGTGATTGATGTACTTTTTGTTAGTTAGGTTGCTTCCAGAAATAGATGCAGTTAAATCGTTATCAAAAACTGAAAATGTGCCACCAAGACCTGCGCTTAGAAGATTGTAACTGTCTGAAGCTAATTCGAACTCGCTTACATTGTTTTGAGCAAAAGTTGATTTAAGTCTAATAAAACCATACAGTTTGTCTGCCCATTTACTTTCTAATTCCACTCGAATAGTATTGGTTAAACTATTGGCTGGAATTAGTGGAAGATAAGTTTCATTTTTTTGTTTTCCTGTTACGGTTTCAAAACTACTTTCAACGTGCAACCAATCTAATGGATGTGGATGAAAATGGAAACCAATTTCTCCTCCGTATAAACTTGCATCTTCTTGTACATAACTATAAACAGGTGTGCTATCTATAAATGTGCCATCTGGTTGTAAATAGATATAGTTATTAACTAGATTGTAAAAGCCATTAGCAAAAAATTCCACATGTTCACTTTTAAATTCTAAAGCTAAATCTGTTTGAAAGTTTTGTTCATTAGTTAGATTTTCATCTCCAATTTCAAATCTATTGGTGCCTTCGTGAGTTCCATAAGATGTTAATTCTGCAAGATTTGGTGCTCTAAATCCTGAAGCTAAGTTTAATCTGGCGGTAATTATTTTAAACATCTTAGTTTTAGCTCCTAAAGCACCATTAAAACTATTAAAATCCTTATTAAAGCCATCTAAAACTTGAATGTTTCTATTGTCGAAACGAGCACCAATTTGAACATCGGTATTTTCAAAATGAATATGAGACATTGCGAATATACCAAAGTCGTTTGTAGTTGCATTTGGAATTAATTGTTCTTCCCCATAATTGGTATTTACTTGATGCATACCTTGCGTGCCAACAATAGTCTCAAATTTACCATAAACTGGTAATTGATATTTTACATCGTAATTAAAGGTTTTCAATTTCATATGAAGCGCTGCTTCTAAGACTTCATTTTCATGTTCATCATGTTCGTGTTCTTCTTCATGATCATCTTCATGATCATCTTCATGATCATCTTCATCTTCATGTTCATGTTCATCATGGTCGTGATGTTCTTCAAATTCTTTTCTATCATTATAGATATAACCTAAATTAATTTCTAAACTAGACTTTTCGAAATAGATATTCGATTTAGAGCTAAATACATGATTGGTAATGTCTTGATATGGTAATTCTGGGTTTTTGCTTTTGGTTTGTTCGCCTATTGCTTCAGGAATACCTAATTTAGAATGGTTCATATTATATCTAAATTCCGTTTTAAATTGTGTGCTTTGGTAGCCTATTCCAGATTTAAAATCTTGCTCTTTAAAACGTGTATTTGTTACTCTGTAGTCTGCTGTATTGTAATCGGAGTGCTCACTAACACTTCCTCTTATTAAGAATTTAAGTTTTTCTGCAGATTCTTTATAACCCATATTTGCTGAGTATCCCAAAGTGTTTCCAAAATAGGTTGCTTCTATATTGGCAGCATTCGAATGTTGCTGTGCAAATTTCTCGGGATTGATATATAGAACTCCGCCAAGCGCATCACTTCCATAGAGTAGGGAAGCAGGACCTTTTATAACTTCAACACTTTCCACGCCAGAATCGTTTAATCCTAAACCGTGTTCGTCTCCAAACTGCTGATTTTCTAATCTGACTCCTTGTGTATATACTAACACGCGATTAGAGCTAAGACCTCTAATTACAGGTTTCCCAATACTAACACCAGTACTAATGCTTTCAACTCCTGCAATGTTAGTAATTCCATCGGCTAGTGTGACTGCGCCTTTGGCCTTTAAATCAGCAATTTTTTCATGTTCTACCTTCATGACGTTTTCACTTTGAAGTTTATGAAAAGGCGTTGAAATAATAATCTCTTCCATTTCTATGGCAGAAGAAGATAACACAATATTTAAAGTTTCAGTAGTAGGAATGGTTAATGTTTTAGAAAAGGTTTCGTAACCAATTATAGAACAAACAACCTTGTAGTTTCCTGATGGTAAGTTGGTTAAATTAAATAGACCTTGATCGTCTGTGATTGTTCCTTTTTCTAGTTGGGGTAAATAGATGTTTGCAAACACTAGTGGTTCTTTGGTTTGGCTGTCTATAATAGAGCCGTGTATGCTGTTTTGTGCTTGTATTACTGGAATACTCACAAAAAGCAATAAGTATAGTATTGTTTTCATTTAAAATTTTATAATAGTTAATATGTAACTGAAAAGATTCAGTTTTTAATAAGACATTTTAACTATTAATAGGAGGTCCACGAAGGGAAAAATGAAGTTGTTGAAATTCACTAATAAAATGATATTGCGAATTTATTAATTGGTGGTTGTTTTGCTTTTTAAGGACTTTAAAAGTGTTTACTGGAATTGTGAATGCTGTATTGAGTTGGAATTTATGAAATTCACAATCCACATCTAAGGTATGAAAATGTACTTGTTTCTCACCTAGACAAATTTCATGTTTATGATTTGTATGACTATAAGCATGTGATAATTTAACAACAGAAGGCGCTAATACAGCAAGAACTAGTAAGACTGTAAAAACTCTAAATAAGATATGTTGTTTTGTATATTGCACTAATTTAAAAAACGTTTTAAGCCAAACCGACTAAGCATTTTCTTTTCAAACTCCCAAAAGAATTTAAACTGACCAAAAAGCCAACCAATACATAATAGTATTATTTGATAGAAAATTAGCCCAATAATAATATATAAAATCCAATAGACAGCAATATTTAAGTTTTCTTTAGTAATTCCTATTAATTTCATAATTGGTCTTCCAACAAAAAGAGAAGAGGTTCCTGTTATAGCAAAAACAATAAAAATTCGAATCAGTTCCCATTTAAAATCAACAACCCAACGGTTTTCTAATTTTTTGAATAAGAATAAAGTAAACTTTAAGAAGATATAAAATAAGATAATAGTAACTGCAAATATTAAAAGCAAATGATCTTCTTTTAATAATGCATTTGCTAATTTATAAGAACTATAAAGCAAACCTAAAATTCCAAGTAACGGAAAGATTAGTTGCCAATTTTGTTGTATTTCCCAGGTTTTTTTGAATTTATCCATGAGCATTTTTTTAAAAATGCAAAGATACTTTAAATTCTAGGAATATAACTAGTTAACTGTTGTTTATAGGTTAATTGAAAGTATATGAAATAGTTATATAATTTATAGTTTACTTCGTAACCATAGTCAATAGATGGGTCGTAAAATATTTGAGTTTCATATAAGCCAGATGGATAATTTAAAGGGTTTAAAACCCTGTTGTTCCAGGCGTCAATATACAGTTTGTTTCTTATTTCTAAGAAATTTTGTTCATAGTAACCAGCAGGTTTTGCTTTTGTTTTGAGCCATACATTATAACCTGGCTCAATGATAATTAATTCGTATTCTAGATCGTTGTTTGCAATGGATACTGTGTCGTTTTTAATTGTATTAACTTTTTCACTTTTAGATGTGTTATCTAAGGATTGTGAAGATTTACAACTATTTAAAAACCCGCAAATTAAAATAAAGTATAATAAAGATTTCATAACAAATAGTTTATGCTTAAAGATACAATAATCATGCCTTATTCTGTTGATTTTGAAATGCTTTAACATATAACATTCTACCATGAAATTTTTATTTTCCAAAAAGCCCTCCAAGTAAACCTCCAAGTCCACCTTTCTTTTTACTGCCACCTAATACCATTCCAGCAACATCATCTATAACACTTCCATCTCCATCAGCATCAAGAATTGACTCTAAGAAGCTTTGTTCATTTTGTGACGAATTTCCAGTTAATAAACCACCTAATAAACTTTCAATTCCCGAAGAACTATTCACATTGTTCTCTTTAGTTTGTTTTCCTAACATGCCCATTAATAGAGGGGCAGCTACTTTTAAGATATTAGAAACTGAACTTGAATCCATGCCAGCTCTCGCGCCAATTGCATTTTCAACATTTTGTTGTTTACCACCTAATACATGGCCTAATATTTTGCTTCCATCTTCTAGAACATTCGAATCTACACCACCAGAGAAAAGACTACCTAAATTATCTAAAATGCTTCCATCGTGTTTGCTGTTTAACGCATTTAGTAATCCTTCTGCTCCTTGAGGTGAAGATGCATTTCGTTTCATAGCTTGCATTAATACAGGTAATGCCATGGTTAAAACATCGTTTGTTTTACTTTCCGGTTGATTGGTTTGTCCGGCTACACCATTTACGATAGCCTTACCCATATCGCTATTTAATAAATCTAAAATTCCTGCCATTTTATTGTTTTTTTTAATGAAGTTGTAATTTACAAAAAAAAGCCTATAAGAAATATAACTTATAGGCTTATTATGTTTAGTACGTTATCTAATTTGTACTTTTTTCTGTTTTTAATAGACTTATAATTTGAGAAGCCAATTCGGTTCCAATTCTATCTTGAGCTTCGTTGGTTGCAGCTCCAATATGTGGAGTTAAAGATATTCTCCCGTTCATTAAAACTTGAACAGCAGGTGTTGGTTCTTCTTCAAAAGTATCTAAGCCTGCAAAAGCTACTTTTCCACTTTCTAAGGCTTTTATTAAAGCGACTTCATCTATAACACCACCACGAGCAGCGTTAATAATTCCAACTCCATCTTTCATCATATCAAATTGTTTTTCACCTATAACATATTCGTCCTGAGCAGGAACGTGTAAGGTGATAAAATCTGCCTGTTTTAAAATGTCTTTGGTGTGTTCTGTTTCGATTTCTACATTGATAAACTGACCATTGTAAAACTCTACCTTAATAGTTGCTTTGCCGACAAACTTATCACTAGCTATGACTTTCATTCCAATGCCTAAAGCTATTTTTGCTACTTGACGACCAATTCGTCCAAAACCTATTATACCTAGCGTTTTTCCCCTTAATTCAACACCTTTGGCATAATTCTTTTTTAGGGACTTAAATTGTGTATCTCCATCTAAAGGCATGTTTCTATTGGAGTCATGTAAAAAACGAACACTACCAAATAAATGAGCAAATACTAATTCTGCAACAGATTGAGAAGAAGCTGCTGGAGTATTAATTACATGAATACCTTTGCTTCTTGCGTATTCTACGTCAATATTGTCCATGCCAACACCACCACGACCAATGATTTTGATGCTTGAACAGCCATCGATGATGTCTTTACGTACTTTTGTAGCACTTCTTACCAATAAAACATCAATGTGTTTGTCGTTGATGTAGTTGACCAATTGTTCTTGTGCTACAGTAGTTGTAAGAACCTCAAATCCTTCATTCTCTAAAGCTTCAATACCACTTTTTGAAATTCCGTCGTTTGCTAATACTTTCATTCTATTTTTTTATGCTTTTGTTTCTAATTCACTCATAACTTCTACAAGAGCTTTTACGCTATCTAGTGGTAAGGCATTGTACATGGAAGCTCTGTAGCCACCAACACTTCTATGGCCATTTACACCATTAATTCCAGCTTCTTTAAGCATGGTTTCAAAAGTTTCTTTTAAGTTGTCGTTTACCAATGTGAAGGTAGCATTCATGTTTGAACGATCTTCTTTAACCGAATATCCTTTGAATAACGGGTTCAAGTCTATTTCAGAATACATTACTCTAGCTTTCATTTCGTTTATTTCTTCAATGGCTTTTATACCACCAAGATTTTTTAGCCAATCTAAGGTTAACATTGATACATACACAGCAAATACTGGTGGTGTATTAAACATGCTGCCTTTGTCAATATGTAATTTATAATCCATCATTGATGGGATTTTTCTTGACACTTTTCCTAATATATCTTCTTTTATAACCACTAGAGTTGTTCCAGCAGGCCCCATGTTTTTTTGTGCTCCTGCATAAATTAAATCGAATTGTGAAAAATCTAAGGTACGTGAGAATATATCACTACTCATATCGCAAACCATAGGGATGTCACACTTTGGAAACGATTTCATTTGTGTACCAAAAATGGTATTGTTGGACGTACAGTGGAAATAATCATACTCCGAAGGTATATCATATCCCTTAGGAATATAATTGAAGTTAGCATTTTTAGATGAAGCAACTTCATAAACATCATCATAAATCTTTGCTTCTTTAATAGCTTTGTCACTCCAAGTTCCAGTATTTAAATAACCAGCTCTTTTTTCTAACAAATTAAGTGCAACCATTAAAAATTGGGTGCTAGCTCCACCTTGTAAAAACAAGGCTTTATATCCCTTTCCTTCTAGTCCTAATAGCTCTAATGCTAAAGACCTAGCTTTCTCCATAACATCTACAAAAGGTTTGCTTCTGTGAGATATTTCCAATAAGGACAAGCCATCGTTGTTGAAGTCCATTACTGCTTCCGATGCCTTTAATAGCACTTCCTGAGGAAGAATACAAGGTCCTGCACTAAAATTATGTTTTTTCATTAATATTTGTTTTTGTTAATCTGTGCTTATCTTTTAAAAGGTAATTGAAAATTTATACAAATTTTGACAACAAAGGTGCTAATTTCTGATAAAAAATTAAGTGATTCTAAGATATTTTTTTAACTAAATTTTCAACAAAAAGTCTAAGGTATCTACACCATCTGCATAATCCCATAAATTTGGATTTTGCGTCTCTCCAAATGTAATGTTGTTAGTAAATAAGCTGTCTGACACGATACATTGGATTTTTTCTTTATCAGTTTCAAGTTTCTGTTTTAAGTTTTCTAAAGTATCATAATGTTCATAAAAAACAGTTGCAATAGGAGAGGCGTAGCTTGCATCTTTTTTAATCATTAAAAAACCATTTTCTAACATATCAAACTCGCTCATTAAATAAACAGCTTTATTATAATCGTAATTATTAGCATATTTAGCTTCGTTAATAATGGGGTGCCAAGTGTACATGGCTTTAAAAAAGTTATCAAAATTATACTCTTTTGGAACAAACAACTTAGATACATTTCTACAGCCTAAACCATAGTATCTAAAAACATCATTAGAAAGTTGTATTAATTGCTCTTCGGTTTCGTTTCCAGTAAGTACAGCTACCGAGTTTCTATTTTTTCTAATAATAGTGGGTTTACCTTTAAAGTAATATTCAAAATATCTAGCAGTATTATCACTTCCTGTAGCAATAACTGCATCAAAACCTTCTAATTTATTTTCCGTAAAACTAATTTTTCCTTTAAAACCAGTTTCAATATGTTCTAAGTATTTTGCTAAAAATGGCAACAGATGTTTATCGTTACTTGATTGCTTAATTAAAACATTGTGACCAGAAAGTAAGACGCAAAAGAAATCGTGAAAACCAACTAAAGGAATATTTCCGGCCATAATTATAGCCACTTTTTTAGATTCAATTTTATTAAAGTGATAGTTTTTTACAAGCGTCCTAATACTGCTATTAGTCAAAGCTTTAGACCAGTTATTTAATGCGTAGGTAATATTTTCGTTTGTAAACCAGCCATTGTGCTCTTTAGCAAGTTTAATTTGATGTTTAAAGCCATCAAGAAACAAATCGTTAAAGGGTATATTTTCTTTTTTAACAATACCGTTATTTGTAAACTGACTTAAAAAATCCCCTAATGTTGCAAAGGCTTTGATTCTTTCTTCTAAATTCATTATAAGGTTTGGTTATGAATTGTTTTGGCTTTATTTTTGCAGTTGCAAATTTAAGATAAAAATCGCTATGGCAATAATTATAACAGACGAATGTATTAACTGTGGAGCTTGTGAGCCTGAATGTCCTAATACGGCTATTTACGAAGGAGCAGACGACTGGAGATATAAAGATGGAACACAACTAAGTGGTAAAGTTGTGTTGCCTAATGGAAAAGAAGTCGATGCCGAAGAAGCTCAAGAACCCATAAGTGACGAAATATATTATATAGTTCCAGACAAGTGTACAGAATGCGTTGGTTTTCATGAAGAACCTCAATGTGCTGCTGTATGTCCTGTAGACTGTTGTGTTCCTGATGATGCACATGTAGAAACAGAAGAAGTATTGCTAGGGAAACAACGTTTTATGCACCCAGAAGACTAGAGGTTAAGTGTTTAAAACTTTTTAAACCCTAAGCGAAAGCTTAGGGTTTTTTATTGCACTTAAACGAAGGTTCAATAAAATAATAAAAGTTAGTGTTCAATAATTTAGACATTAAAACACATTTAAAACGGTAACTTAATAGATTCAGGATTAACAAATTCTTTTGTATAAGGGTTTTCAAGAAAACTAAGTGGTGGTTTTTGTGGTTGAAAAATCTGCTCTTTTTCAATCCCATACACTTGCCAATAATTTGAAAGCAATTGGGCAAATATATCTTCATCCCAAAATCCAAAAACCGGAGGTTTTCCAGTTGTTTCAATTTCTATGGTAATACCATGGTCTTGAGTTTCAATCTTGTATTCGGGTGTGTATTGTAAGGTATAGTCTGTATAATGAAACCTAGCATATAGTTCTTCAAACTGTACAGGATGCAACACATATTCTTTCATTTTGCCGAGTATGTCTTTTTGTTTTTCAGCAATCACGCCATTGTCTTGAAGACAGGCAACAAAGCCAAAACCATTCACTCCAAATTGGAACATTAAATTAATAGCATCATCACGATAACTAAAAATATCTTCTGAATATTTAAGTGGAAATACCACAATACTCCACGGCTTCTTACCTACAAAAGAAATAGGTTCTATGATAGATTGTAGCATGAGATGAAAGTAGCCAAAGCGTTTTCTTAATGTTAAAGATAAATCAAATTCTTCCCCTTTCTTCAGCAGTCTGTCTCTCTCATAAAGCATTTCGTAGTATAGCAGTCCATAGACCATTCTTCCAGTCCATTGAAAAAGTAATTCGTTATCTAGTGAAGCCATACCTTCAAAACCCTCTTTATATGCAGCCTGAATTTTGATGTCTAATTCCTCAAAAGCTTTTTTTACTTCTAACGAACAAGGTAATATTAGGTCTGAATACTGATAAGATTTAGCTTTATCCATCATCTCAATTTTTTCATCACCAAATTTAAAATGATCCATCAACCATTTAGGAAAAACACTCATGGTTTCGTTTGTCAAAGCGCCTGATAGAAAACAAAAATGCTCATCAAAAATTAAATCTTTAAAAGGATTGAAAAGTAATTGGGACATGGCTTAGAATTTTTTTACAAATATAGCCATAAACTGCGATTTATGATGTTCATATTTATATAGAAATTAGTTTTCAAAATTTAGAATGTTCATGTTAAATATTAGCTTATTCTGAATACAGATTCACAAACTAAAAGCAGATTTATAGTATTATTCAACCAAGCAAATTAAATAACAACTTGACACCTTTCTTTTGGGAAATATGGTTACATTTAGAAATTAATGATATCCAACAAGATCTGTTACGAAACATTTAAATTAAAATACCATGGCTAAAAGTAAAGACGCAAAGAAGAATGTTAAAAAAGAACCTGCTAAAACAGCAAAAGAAAAGAAAGCTGAAAAGAAACTAAAGAAAGCAAAATAAGTTTTTAGGCAGTAAATTATCAATGTAACACCGTGGAAATTAGATGTTTATTTTTATGTCCGGTAAATGTTGTTATACGTTTTTGATATAGCTCATTTCATTAAAGTAAACATTGTTTGTATACACATAACTTTTCTTGTATAAACTCATCCTCTAATCTTAAAATTGATTCATCAACAATTTCCTAAATCCTTGTAAAAACTATTCAAGGAATTAGTTACCTTTGCACTCGCAAAAACCAAGCTTTTGGTTCTTGAGTTTTTAATCTAATTTTTACAGAATAATGAAAGCAGGCATCGTAGGATTACCGAACGTAGGGAAATCGACCCTTTTTAATTGTTTATCTAATGCCAAAGCGCAAAGTGCCAACTTTCCGTTTTGTACCATTGAGCCAAATATTGGAGTGGTAAATGTGCCAGACACCAGACTTCAAAAGTTAGAAGAATTGGTAAATCCAGAACGTGTATTACCTGCAACTGTTGAAATTGTAGATATTGCCGGTTTGGTAAAAGGTGCAAGCAAAGGCGAAGGATTAGGAAATCAATTTTTAGCGAATATTCGTGAAACAGATGCTATTCTTCATGTGTTGCGTTGTTTTGATAACGACAACATTGTCCATGTAGATGGTAAAATAAATCCTATTAACGACAAGGAAACCATCGATATGGAGTTGCAGTTAAAAGATTTAGAAACAGCCGATAAAAAACTAGACAAAGTAAAACGTGCTGCAAAGACGGGAAATAAAGACGCTCAAAAAGAAGAAGCTGTTTTATTGAAGATAAAAGCAGGTTTGGAAGCTGGAACATCAGTAAGAGCTTTAGAGTTCTCTGAAGAGGATTATGAAGATTTTGTAAAACCTAGTCAGTTTATTACAGATAAACCTGTGATGTATGTTTGTAATGTGGACGAAGGGTCTGCTGTATCTGGTAATGCTTATGTAGATCAAGTAAAAGAGGCTGTAAAAGACGAAAATGCTGAAGTTTTGGTCTTGGCAGTTGGTACAGAAGCAGATATTAACGAGTTGGACGATTATGAAGAACGTCAGATGTTTTTAGCAGATATCGGTTTAGATGAACCTGGTTCGTCAAAATTAATCCGTTCGGCTTATAAGTTATTAAATCAGCAAACCTATTTCACGGCTGGAGTTAAAGAAGTGCGTGCTTGGACCATAGATGTTGGAGCTACAGCTCCTCAAGCAGCAGGGGTAATTCACACCGATTTTGAAAAAGGTTTTATTAGAGCAGAAGTAATTGCTTATAACGATTATGTGCAACATGGAAGTGAAGCTAAAGTAAAAGAAGCTGGAAAAATGCGAGTTGAAGGCAAGAATTATGTGGTTAAAGATGGCGATATCATGCATTTCTTATTTAACGTTTAGCAAAAAGGAACCCCCAAATTTATAATAAATGAAACATGTTTTAGTGGCAGCCATGCTATGTTGTTTGGTTGTAAATGGTTATTCTCAAGAGGAAAAACAAACTGCAAGTGTTGAAAAATCTATTTTTGGTATTCAAACAGGTGCAGTAGGAATATGGATTCATGGGGAATTTAAGTTATCCAATAAATTTGTATTAAGAGCCGAAACCGGTTTGGATATGGGGGTTTGGGAAAACAGTTACAATAACGATAGTGGTGTTTTACTTGGACCTGTGTTTACTTTAGAGCCACGTTTTTATTATAACTTAAACAAACGTTTAAGAAAAGGAAAACGTACAGAAGGCAATAGTGGAAATTTTATTGGATTAAAAACAAGTTATCATCCAGACTTATTTACAATTGGTACAAATAAAGATGTTAATATAATTCGAGATATCACAATAGTTCCTACTTGGGGAATTAAAAGAAATATTGGTAAGCATTTTAACTACGAAGCAGGATTCGGGATAGGATATATTCATTTTATAGATAAATACAATCTTAGCACTAATAAAAGCGATGTAGCTGTTAATCTACATGCAAGAATAGGATATAAATTTTAATCTTATTTTTATCTTTTAAAAATATCAATACATATTAAAGCCAATGTTCTCAACAACTTTGGCTTTTTATTGTTAATTACTTTGTGACATCAGTATTTTATTTTTTAGAACGAAACCTTATATTAGCAACGTATCAAAAAATCGCACCCATTTTATGTCTGAACAATCTAATTATACCGAAGATAATATACGTTCCCTTGACTGGAAAGAACACATTAGAATGCGTCCTGGAATGTATATTGGAAAACTTGGTGATGGGTCTTCGCCAGACGATGGTATTTACATTCTTTTAAAAGAGGTGTTAGATAATTCTATAGACGAATATGTTATGGGAGCAGGCAAAACTATTGATGTTTCCATACAAGGCAATAAAGTTATTGTTAGAGATTATGGTCGTGGTATTCCATTAGGAAAAGTAGTAGATGTGGTTTCTAAAATGAATACAGGTGGAAAATACGATTCCAAAGCTTTTAAAAAATCGGTAGGACTAAATGGTGTTGGTACTAAAGCGGTCAATGCCTTATCATCGTTTTTTAGAGTTGAATCTACACGTGATAACAAATCGGCTTCTGCAGAATTTGAACAAGGGAATTTAACCAATCAAGATTTATTAGACGATACATCTAGACGAAAAGGAACTAAAGTCTCTTTTATTCCTGATGACATTATCTTTAAAAACTATAAATACAGAAGTGAGTATGTTGTAAAAATGCTCAAAAACTATGTGTATTTAAATACAGGATTGACCATTGTTTTTAATGGAGAAAAATATTATAGCGAAAACGGATTAAAAGACCTTTTGTCTGAGAACATTAAAGATACAGATATGCTGTATCCTATTATTCATTTAAAAGGAGACGATATAGAAGTTGCTATCACTCATAGTAAAACCCAATATAGCGAAGAGTATCACTCTTTTGTAAACGGACAAAATACGACCCAAGGAGGAACACATTTAGCAGCCTTTAGAGAAGCTTTAGTAAAAACCGTTAGAGAATTTTACGGTAAAAACTATGAAGCTTCAGACATCAGGAAATCGATTGTTTCTGCAGTCTCTATAAAAGTGATGGAACCTGTTTTTGAAAGTCAGACTAAAACCAAATTAGGGTCTACTGATATGGGAGGGAAGCTACCAACCGTTAGAACCTTTATTAACGATTTTCTAAAAACACAGTTAGATAATTACTTGCATAAAAATCCTGAGGCTGCCGAAAAAATTCAACGTAAAATACTTCAGGCAGAACGGGAACGTAAAGAGCTTTCAGGTATTAGAAAATTAGCCAAAGACAGAGCTAAAAAAGCAAACCTTCACAACAAAAAATTACGAGATTGTAGAGTCCATTTTGGCGATACTAAAAACGAAAGATACTTAGAAACTACGTTATTTATTACTGAGGGAGATTCGGCTTCAGGGAGTATCACAAAATCTAGAGATGTGAATACACAAGCTGTTTTTAGCTTAAAAGGAAAACCTTTAAACTCTTATGGATTAAGTAAGAAAATTGTTTATGAAAACGAAGAATTTAATCTCTTACAAGCTGCCTTAAACATTGAGGAATCTTTAGAAGATTTGCGTTATAACAATGTTGTTATCGCAACAGATGCCGATGTAGACGGTATGCACATTAGATTGTTATTGATAACCTTCTTTTTACAGTTTTTCCCAGAAATTATTAAAGAAGGCCATCTATATATTTTGCAAACACCTTTATTTAGAGTTAGAAATAAAAAGGAAACCATTTATTGTTACTCCGAAGAAGAACGAAAAGAGGCTATAGAAAAGCTGAAACCAAAACCAGAAATTACCCGATTTAAAGGTCTAGGTGAAATATCTCCAGATGAATTCGTGCATTTTATTGGTGAAGATATTCGTCTCGACCCAGTGATGCTAGACAAAGACATGTCTATTGAAGAGTTACTGTCTTTTTACATGGGGAAAAACACACCAACCAGACAAGATTTTATTATCGACAACTTAAAAGTTGAACTTGATATTGTAGAAGAAAATATATGAGAACCAATAACTCTAAAGTAAAAAACGTCATTGTTTCAGTATATTTTATATTGATTGTTTTTGCAATCTTATTAGCCACTGTTTTTAGTGCTTTTAGTCATTTATCGCCAAATCCATTAATAACCTTTTTTTTATTGGCAAGTAGTTTTGGGGCACTTTTTTTTATTGTTCATTTTATATCAAAATATTTTGAATATGATAGCGATGGCTTAAAAGTAGTAGTAACAAATAAAGGCTTGTTATTATCAGATCATTTTAACTACAGAGAACATACTGTTGAGTTTTATAAAGAAAGGTTATCAGGCTTTAAATTTAATAATTACTTATTCTTTAAAAGTTTAGTACTATATATAGAAAATAGTAAAGGACAAGTAAGAAAAGAACGTTTTAATGTTACCTTAGTATCAAGAAAAAAAAGAAAATATATCAGACAATCATTAACAAAAATGGTTAAACAAAACAGAAAATCTGAAGATTCATGAGTGAAGATAATGACGAATTGTTAAATGAACACGAAGAGAACCACGAAACAATTACTAAAGTTTCTGGGATGTTTAAAGACTGGTTTTTAGATTATGCCTCTTATGTTATTTTAGAAAGAGCCGTACCAGCTATAGAAGATGGGTTTAAACCTGTACAGCGTCGTATTATGCAATCCATGAAAGATTTGGACGACGGACGTTATAATAAAGTTGCCAATATTGTTGGTCATACAATGCAATATCATCCACATGGTGATGCAAGTATTGCAGATGCCATGGTTCAAATTGGTCAGAAAGATTTATTGATAGATACCCAAGGAAACTGGGGAAATATATTAACAGGTGATAGCGCAGCTGCATCACGTTATATTGAAGCACGAATTTCTAAATTTGGTTTAGATGTTGTGTTTAATCCCAAAATAACCCAATGGCAATCATCTTACGATGGTAGAAGAAAAGAACCCATAAACCTGCCAGTCATGTTTCCTCTGCTTCTTGCTCAAGGAGGTGAAGGGATTGCAGTAGGACTTTCAACAAAAATATTACCACATAATTTTATTGAACTTATCGAGGCTTCTGTAAAACATTTAAAAGGTAAACGGTTTACAATTTACCCCGACTTTCCAACAGCAGGAATAATAGATGTATCTAACTATAACGATGGGTTACGAGGAGGGAAAATTAGGATTAGAGCTAAAATTTCTCAATTTGATAAAAACACCTTAGTCATTACTGAAATTCCTTATGGAACCAATACATCTTCCTTAATAGATTCTATATTAAAAGCGAATGATAAAGGTAAAATTAAGATTAAAAAAATAGAAGATAATACTGCAGCAAAAGTTGAGATTTTAGTGCATTTACCTGGAGGAATTTCACCAGATAAAACGATTGATGCACTTTATGCTTTTACTAGTTGCGAAAGTTCAATCTCGCCATTAGGCTGTGTTATTGAAGATAATAAACCCCTATTTATAGGTGTTTCTGAAATGCTTCGTCGTTCTACAGATAATACCGTACAATTATTAAAACAAGAATTAGAAATTAAACTTGGCGAGTTTGAAGAACAATGGCACTTCGCATCTTTAGAACGTATTTTTATAGAAAACAGAATCTATCGAGATATTGAAGAAGAAGAAACTTGGGATGGTGTTATTCAAGCCATAGATAAAGGTTTGAAACCTCATACAAAACACTTAAAACGTCCTGTTTTAGAGGATGATATCGTGAGGTTAACAGAAATTCGTATTAAACGTATTTCTAAATTTGATATAGACAAAGCACAGCAAAAAATTGATGCCTTAGAAGCTCAGATTGCTGAAATAAAACATCATTTGGCTAATTTGATTGATTATGCCATTGCCTATTTTGAAAGATTAAAAAAAGAATACGGAGAAGGCAGAGAAAGACAGACTGAAATTAGAACCTTTGATGATGTTGATGCTACAAAGGTAATTATAAGAAATACCAAATTATATGTCAATAGAGAAGAAGGATTTGTAGGAACTTCACTTAAAAAGGATGAATATGTATGCGATTGTAGTGACATAGACGATATTATTGTGTTTACCAAAGAGGGCAAAATGATGGTCAGCAAGGTAGATACAAAGACCTTTGTTGGTAAAGACATTATTCACGTAGCTGTCTTTAAAAAGAAAGACAAGCGTACCATTTATAACATGATTTATAAAGATGGAAGCAAAGGTCCATCTTATGTTAAACGTTTTGCTGTTACAAGTATAACAAGAGATAAGGAATACGATTTAACCAATGGTAATAAAGGTTCTTTAGTTTGGTATTTTTCTGCAAATCCAAATGGAGAAGCAGAAGTGGTTACCATTAATTTAAGACAGGTAGGAAGTGTTAAAAAACTAAAATGGGATTTAGATTTCGCTGATGTACTAATTAAAGGTCGAGCTTCAAAAGGGAATCGAGTCACTAAACATGCTGTAAAAAAAGTAGAGCTCAAGGAAAAAGGGGTTTCCACCTTAAAACCCCGTAAAATATGGTTTGACGATACGGTTCAACGCTTAAATGTTGATGAAAGAGGAGAACTGGTTGGTGAGTTTAGAGGCGAGGATCGTATATTAATTATTACACAATCTGGTACTGTAAAAACCATTGTCCCAGAAATAACAACACGTTTTGACGACGATATGATAGTTATGGAGAAATGGGTTCCTAAAAAACCTATCTCAGCCATATATTTTGATGGAGAAAAAGAGCGCTACTATGTCAAACGATTTGTGGTTGAAAACGAATCTAGAGAGGAAAGTTTTATTTCTGAACACCCTAACTCACAACTAGAAATTGTCTCTACAGAATGGCGTCCAATGGCAGATGTAGAATTTACCAAAGAAAGAGGTAAAGACAGAAAAGACAATATGGAAGTCAATTTCGAAGAATTTATAGCAATAAAAGGAATTTCGGCTTTAGGTAATCAATTAACTAAAGACAAAATAAACCAAGTAAACTTATTAGAACCATTACCTTACGAAGCTCCAGAAGAGACCCCTGCCGAAGAGATTGAAGTGGTTGATGAAATGGAATTATCCAAAGAAGTTTCGAAAGAAAAAACAAATGAAACATCAAACGAGACAGATAATGATGAATCAGAAAATTTAGATGATAAAGGGCAAACAAAGTTGTTTTAATTATAGATATTATTTTTTTAAAGTCTGGATTATTAATGTAATCCAGATTTTTTTTTCATTTTTTTTTGCAGTAATATGATGTGCTTAGCATTTCAAAAACAACATTAAATTGCTGCAAATAGTTAATTGTTAACAATTTACATACAATCTATTTTATATAAATGTATAATATTGAATTTAGTTTTGTATTTTTAGATGTTAATCAATCTAAAATCTTAATTAAATGAAAAAAATTACATTATTACTTTCGTGTGTTTTTTGCTTCACTACTTTGTTTCAATCATACGGGCAAGACCGTTCTATTGAAAGCCTTATCGAGGTTTATAATAATATTGAAATAAGCCAAGGTAGTGTGTTAGACCATTTTAATGTTTCTGAAATTCATGAATTGCGAAAACATTTAAAAAAAACAGCTGCACCTTCTATTGTTAACAGGAATCCACTTGTTGGTACTATTGCTTATGGAATAGAAAATGGTTCTTTAGGGTATGGTAGTTATGATACTGAAGCACCTGCTGCTTTTAATACAATTTCTGCAGGTTCTGGAACTCTAGAATTTGAAGGATCAGGAGCTATCAATCCCACTGATAATACTACTGGCTATGTAGTTGATTCTGTGGGTACATTGTATTCATTTGATGTGCTTACCGGTGTATATACAAATTTAGGAAGTATAGGTCTTCCAGGTGGACTTAATGGGTTAGAGTTCGATTCTAGTGGGAACCTTTATGGTGTAGACGCAACTAATCTATATACTATTGATACAGCTGCACCTTCTGCCACAATTGTGGGACCGCTTGGTACAACAGGGGCTTTAGCCATTGCTTTAGCTATTGATAACACAGGCACAGGTTATACGTATGATGTTGCTGATGATTCTGCATACTCTATAAACTTAGCTACAGGAGCTGCCACTCTTTTAGGTGCTACAGGATTTGATGCAAATTATGGACAAGGAATGTTTTATGATGGGCTGACAGATAAGATTTTTTTAGCAGCTTTTAATTTTACTACATTTATTGCAGAACTTCGTGAACTAGATAAAACTACAGGAAATACTACTTTAATAGGTGTAATTGCAACTGCAGCTGGAACTAGTCAATTAGGATGGTCTGCTGTTCAAGGTGGCCCTCTTGAAAACTTTACTTGTGATGATGCTGTTAATGCTTATATAGGTATTACAAATACCGATGGAATTTCTAATACATCAGGTGGTGCTTCAAACACTTGTTTTGCATCTGCTACAAATGCCATATGGTATTCTTATACAGCTACAAATACTGGAAATCTAACGATTACTTCAGATTTGGCTTCAAATACTGGTGTTGATACACGAGTGTCTGTTTATAACGATGATTGTACTAATCTTACTTGTATTGATTCAGACGATAATTCTGGTGCTAACAATACGTCAACAGTAGTTATTCCAGTAATGAGTGGAACTACTTATCTAATAGAATGGGATGACGCAAACAATGCTGATGCTTTCGATTTCGAATTATCTTTAGATATTTCTTGTCCAGACCCTATGAATTTTGCTGTAGGAACCATTACAGATACATCAGCTGACTTTAGCTGGGATGCCGTAGCTGAAGCTACAAATGGATATGTGTTAAGTGTTTTTAACGCTGGTGATGACCCTGATGTAGATACTCCAATATATACAGAGAACATTCCATCTGGAACTTTAACTGCAACAGCAACACCTTTAATGTCTAATTCGATGTTTGATGCCTATTTAATGGTAGATTGTGATACTAGTATATCAAATTCGGTTTCCTTAAGTTTTGAAACTGAAATAACACCACCAGCATGTGGTGGAACTTATGTTGATACTGGTGGTGAATCTGATGGTTACTCTCCAAGTGAAAATATTACTACTACAATTACACCAGATGTTTCTGGCGATGTTGTAACAGTCACTTTTACGTATGTAGATATTGAAACTTCAACAGGTACTGGAAATCAGGAAGGTTGTTGGGATTTTCTAACAGTATATAATGGTCCAGATGCTTCTTTTCCTGTTTTAGCACAAACACTTTGTGGAGAAGAAAGTGGAGATGGTGGAACTCCTTCTAGTTTTCCAGGGAGTTTATTATCTGTTGGTATGTCGTTTACATCTACTGATGCAACAGGTGCCTTAACGTTTGTTTTTACTTCAGACGGGAGTATTCAAGAAACTGGATGGGTAGCCGATGTAACTTGTGGACCACCACCAACTTGTGTGACTCCTGGAGCTTTCACAAATACTGCTACTACAGAAACGACTGCAACCTATACGTGGGATGAAATTGCAAATGCTAGTAATGGATATGTATTTAGTGTCTTTAATGATGGCGATGATCCTCAAGTAGACACTCCAGTTTACACAGAAAATGTGGCATTTGGAACCAATACAGCTACAGCTACAGGTTTAATGCCAGCTACAACTTATGATGCTTATATAATGGCAGATTGTGATACAGACGGTATGTCGGCAACAGATGCAGATATGTTTACAACCGAAGCTGCACCACCAGAATGTGGAGGCACATTTGTAGATTCAGGCGGGGTTTCAGCAGGTTATTCTGCAAATGAAAATATTACAACTACAATAACTCCAGATGTAACCGGAGAATATGTAACTGTCACATTTACATATGTTGATATCGAAACTGCCACAGCTGGAGGTAACCAAGAAGGGTGTTGGGATTATTTAACCATATACGATGGTCCAGATGCTTCTTATCCTGTTTTGGCTCAAACACTTTGTGGCGAAGAAAGTGGTGATGGTAGTACGCCAACTGCATACCCTGGAAGTTTGCTTTCAGTAGGTGATTCTTTTACTTCTTCTGACGCCTCTGGAGCTTTAACTTTTGTCTTCACTTCTGATGGTACTTTGCAAGAAACTGGATGGATAGCAGATATTACTTGTGGTGAATTATCTATCGATGAATTTTCAACAACACAATTCAATTATTATCCAAATCCTACTACTGGATTATTACATATTAATGCAAAACAGATAATAGATAATATCCAAGTTATTAATATGCTAGGACAAGAAGTTATGAGTTTAAGCCCAGGAACGATGAAAGCTACTTTAGATTTCTCAAGTTTAAGTCAAGGAGCTTATTTCTTAAGATCTTCGATTAATGGAAACCTTACAACACATAAAATTATTAAGAGATAATTCTATTAAGAGTTTTATACCAAAAAGACCATACAGTATTTATTGTATGGTCTTTTTTATGTTTTAAACTGACGTTTTAAATTTATTTCGTTTTCATTTTTCTCTTTTGAATTCTAAAATTTAAAAACTCAACAAATAAAGAAAATGCAATTGCAAAATATAAATACCCCTTTGGGATGGCTCCAACTGTTTGATCGAAAATAGAGGTTTCCGATAAGTGGGCAGCTTCAGTAACTAGCATGAACCCTATTAGAATTAAGAACGCTAAACCTAATATCTGCATACTAGGATGTTCGTTTATAAACTTTCGAATTGGGTTGGCAAAAACAATCATGATGATAATGGATATAACAACTGCAATAATCATAAGTACTAAAGCATAATTATGATTTGGATGCAATCCATTTGTCATTCCAACTGCTGTTAAAATTGAATCTATTGAAAAGATGAAATCTATAATGACTATTTGAGTAATAGCTTGAGATAATGATGTAATTTTTTTTCCTTTAACTTCATTAGCATCATGCTGTGGACTTTCTACTTTCTCTCTTATTTCAGAGGTGCTTTTGTAGAGTAAAAATAATCCTCCAAAAAATAAAATAAGTGCTTGACCACTAATCGCTATGTGCAACCAACTAGTTTCAATAGTATAAAAAGGCTCTTTTAAACCAATTAAAAAGGAGACAAAAAACAACAATACAATACGTTGAACCATGGCTAATAAAAGACCAATATTAGTGGCCTTAGCACGTTGGTGTTCTGGAAGTTTATTAGCAGCAATTGAAATAAATACAATATTATCAATACCAAGAATAATTTCGAGAAATGTTAATGTTAGTAAAGCCATAATAGCATCACCTGACAATAAAAATTCTAACATCTTATTTTAGTTTAGTTGCTATACCTTTTTGTTTTGTTTTCTCTCCTACATAGGAATATTCAAACGTATAAGTTGAATCTGTTGTCACTAATATTTTTAAATGAATATCTTTTTGTTCAGCCATATTTTTTGGATTGATTGTTTTAAAAACAACTTCACAATCGTTTATCCATCTAACTTGAGACGAATCAATGTTATTGTTATACCTCTCAATCTGAAGATTATTGGTTCTAACAAAATGAGATTTATATAATATTCCATCTATGGTTATTTCACTATAAAAAGTACCTGTTTGGAAATCAGTACAATTCCGTTCTATTTGGTAACAGCTTGTTATTGAGAACAGTAAAACGATACAAATAATATGTTTCATATTAAAAAAATTATAAGTCAAAAATACTAAAAAACCCTGTGTTTTAATAGTGTGACTTTAATTTAATTATTTCTTTTCTTACATTAGAATATTATTTTATCGTTGGTTAATTAATTCTTTATAAATCTATCTTAAAGTCTTTTATACTTCCTTTTAAATGCATTATTTTGGCATAGTTTTTAATACACTTATTATTAGTTTTTAAAGCCAAAAATTTATGCGTCAAATATTTTGTTTCTTATCAGTTCTACTACTAACTCAAAATTTGTTTTCACAAACTAATAATCCGTTGTTGGCTAAAGATGTAGAGGCACAAAAGAAATGGGTAGATAGTCTCTATAATCATATGAGCTTAGAAGAGAAAGTTGGTCAACTTTTTATGGTAAGAGCTTTTTCTAATCAAGGTTTGGCACATGAAAACACTATCAGTCAAATGATAACAAATTACCATATTGGTGGACTTATATATTCTACAGGAGGTCCTGTAAAGCAAGCAAAACTTAATAACTTGTATCAGAAAACTTCTAAAACCCCCTTGTTGATAGGTATGGATGCCGAATGGGGATTGGGCATGAGGTTGGATTCAACCTATGCTTTTCCATGGAATATGACTCTGGGTGCTGTAAAAGATAATCAATTAATAGAACAGGTTGGAAGACAAATTGGAGAACATTGTAAGCGTATTGGCGTGCATTTTAATTTTGCACCTGTTGTAGATATTAATACCAACCCTAAAAACCCTATTATTGGGAATAGATCTTTTGGAGAAGATCGAGACAATGTCACTGATAAGTCATTAGCCTTTATGAAAGGTATGCAAGAAGCGGGAGTTTTAGCCAATGCCAAGCATTTTCCAGGTCATGGAGATACAGATAGCGATTCGCATAAAACTTTGCCAACCATTAGTTTTGACGAAAAACGTATAGATTCTGTTGAATTATACCCATATAGAAAACTTATAGATCATGGTTTGTCTAGTGTTATGGTTGCGCATTTAAATGTGCCAGCATTAGAGCCAAGAGATGGCTTTCCTTCTTCATTATCAAAACATATTGTGACTGATATATTAAAAGATTCTTTACATTTTCAAGGCTTAATTTATACTGATGCTTTAGAAATGAAAGGGGTTTCAAATTTTAGCGAACCTGGAGACATAGATTTGGCCGCTTTTCAAGCAGGAAATGATGTGCTACTAATTTCTGAAGACGTACCAAAAGCTATAAATAAAATTATTGAAGCTTATAATATTGGCGATATTTCAGAAGAACGCTTGGCTCATTCAGTTAAAAAGATTCTTCAGGCAAAATATAAAGTAGGATTAAATAATTTTAAACCTATTGAAACAGAACATTTATTTGAAGACTTAAATAGAATTCAAGATACCATGCTTTCTGAGGTTATTTTTGAAAATGCTATTACGGTTGTTAAAAACAAAGACGATTTACTTCCAATAAGAAATTTAGAAAAAAAGAAGATAGCTTATGTGAAAATGGGAGATGACGATGGCTCTGTATTTTTAAAAGAATTACAAAAATATACAAAAGTACACGAAGTTTCAGCAGATAATTTAGACGAATTACTGGCAAAACTTTCAGCTTATAACACTATCGTGATAGGTTTTCATAGATCTAATATTAATCCATGGAAAAGCCATGAATTTTCAGATAAAGAGCTTGTATGGTTGCATGAAATTGCTAGAACAAATAAGGTAATTCTTGATGTGTTTGTAAAACCATATGCGCTAATAGATTTAGCTACTGTTGAAAATTTTGAAAGCATTGTAGTAAGTTATCAGAATAGCGAAATTGCTCAACAAAAATCGGCACAACTTATTTTTGGAGCTATCCCAGCTTTAGGGGTTTTACCTGTTTCAGTTGGCAATGGATTTCATGCAGGAGATGGTATTTCTTATTCTAAACTATCACGTTTAAATTACGGGTTACCAGAACGCGTTGGAATGAGTTCAGAAAAACTTAAAAAACTGGATTCAATTGCTCAATATGCTGTGGATAATAAAATGACTCCTGGTATTCAGTTATTAGTAGCTAGAAAGGGAAAAGTAATATATAATAAGAATTTTGGAAAACATACTTACGAAAAAGACTCAGAACCTGTTACTTTCGACGATATTTACGATGTGGCATCTTTAACAAAAATTCTTGCCACATTACCCTTATTAATGGAACTTGAGGAAGAGGGTGTTGTATCTTTAGACACCAAACTCTCAGAGATTCTTCCAGAATATTTAAATTCAAATAAAAAGAACATCACTTTAAAAAAGATGTTGTCTCATTACGCCAGATTAAAGCCCTGGATTCCATTTTATTATGCGACTTTAGATTCTATTACAAAGCATCCAGATTTTAAATATTATAGAAAAGAATACAGTAGTAAGTTTAGTGTAAAAGTTGCTAATAATCTTTACATGAGAAAAGATTACCAAGACTCCATTCAAAAAATAATTTTAGAAACAGACCTCTTAAATAGAGAACGTTATAGGTATAGCGACTTACCTTATTACATTTTAAAGAAATATATTGAGACTTATTACGACCAAAGTTTAGACAATTTAGTACAAGATCATTTTTATGAATCTTTAGGAGCAAATTATACTACCTATAATCCTTACAATAAGTTTAGTGGTAAAAAAATAGTTCCAACAGAGATAGATGACTATTACAGGTATCAGGAAGTTCATGGATATGTTCACGACATGGGAGCTGCCATGCAGGATGGTGTGGGAGGTCATGCTGGTATTTTTAGTAATGCCAACGATGTAGCAAAAATAATGCAATTGTATTTACAAAAAGGGTTTTATGGTGGTAAACGTTATTTTAAGCCAGAAACGGTAGATGTTTTTAATACATGTTATTTTTGCGATAAAGATAATAGGAGAGGAATTGGTTTCGATAAGCCTCAATTAGGAGATGCTGGACCAACCTGTGGATGTGTTTCTATGACTAGTTTTGGACATTCTGGATTTACAGGAACCTATGCTTGGGCAGATCCAGATGAAGAAATTGTATATGTATTTTTGGCAAATAGAACCTATCCAAAAGCAGATTCTAATTTGTTATTAAAAGAAAATATTAGAACAGATATACAGGGTTTAATTTACGAAGCAATTATAGATTAATTGAAATTTTAAATATGAAAATAGGAATTGTTTGTTATCCAACTTTTGGAGGAAGTGGTGTTGTTGCAACAGAATTAGGTATAGAATTATCCAAAAGAGGGCACGAAGTACATTTTATTACTTACAAACAGCCAGTGAGATTAGATTTATTAGGTAGCAATGTGCATTACCACGAAGTAACCGTTCCAGAATATCCTTTATTTCACTATCAGCCATACGAATTAGCATTAACCAGTAAGTTGGTAGATATGGTGAAGCTCCATAAAATTGAAATACTCCATGTACATTACGCCATACCTCATGCTTATGCAGCCTATATGGCTAAAAAAATGCTTCAAGAGGAAGGCATTTATTTACCTATAGTTACAACACTTCATGGAACTGATATTACCTTAGTTGGCTCTCATCCATTCTATAAAACAGCAGTTACTTTTAGTATTAATAAATCTGATGCTGTCACCTCAGTTTCCGAAAGTTTAAAACAAGATACTTTAAGATTGTTCGATATTAAAAATGACATTCACGTAGTTACAAATTTTATCGATATAGCAAAACATACGCACCAGTTTAACGATTGTCAACGTGATCTATTAGCAAATGAAGATGAAAAAATCATCACTCATATCAGTAACTTTAGAGAAGTGAAACGTATTCCAGACGTAATTAAAACATTTTTTAACATTCAAAAAGAAATCCCTGCAAAATTGATGATGGTTGGCGAAGGTCCAGAAAAAGAACCAGCTGAACAACTTTGTATAGAATTGGGTATTGAAGATAAGGTAATTTTCTTTGGAAATAGTCACGAAATAGATCGTATTTTGTGTTATTCAGATTTGTTTATACTTCCATCTAAAACTGAAAGTTTTGGTTTGGCTGCTTTAGAAGCAATGGCTTCGGGTGTTCCTGTAATTTCAAGTGATTCTGGTGGTATTCCTGAAGTTAATATTCATGGTGTATCTGGTTATTTAAGCCAAGTTGGAGATGTTGAGGATATGAGCAAAAATGCACTTCTCATTCTAAAAGACGAGAATACTTTAGCCAATTTTAAAGAAGCTGCCAAAAAGCAAGCTTGTAATTTCGACATTTATCAAATTGTACCTAAGTATGAAGCTATTTACGAAGCAACACTTTCAAAATGTAAAGCCTTACTATAATTTTTTTAATGAATTCACTTTAATATAATTATAAATTCATTCTTAATTCTACAATTAAGGAGAAGGCTTTATCAATATGTTTTTCTGTGTTTATAATTCGCAAAAGTTAATATTTTAATTATCTATATGCATTAATATTTTAATTATCTATATGCATTAATATTTTTATTCATCTAGGTCACATTTGTTTTTAACCGAACCATATTATATCCTAACTTTATCGTCAATAAAACAAACTATATATGGCAATTTTAGGAAGTATTATAAAAGGGGTTATTCATGCAAAAGACGCACTTACTAGTGAAACTAACCATATAGAAGAACAACATAAAGTACTAATAAATTTATTAGAAAAAGCGAAAGACACACAGTTCGGTAAGCACTATAATTTTAAAGAAACTTTAGTTTCAGAAAACATAACAAAAGCATTTAGCTCGGCTATTCCATATTTTGATTATAATGAAATTAATAAAAATTGGTGGAAAAAACTACATGATGGAGAAACCAATGTTACTTGGCCAGACACACCTTCATATTTCGCATTAAGTTCTGGTACAACAGGGAAAAGCAGTAAACGGATTCCAGTTACTGATGATATGATTGAGGCCATTAGGCAAGCAGGAATTAAACAAGTATTTGCTTTAAGTCATTTTGATTTGCCCGTGGATTTTTTTGAAAAAGAGATCATGATGTTAGGTAGCTCAACAGAACTACAAGAAAAAAATGATCATTTAGAAGGTGAAATAAGTGGTATCAGTGCCAGTAATATTCCTTTTTGGTTTAAAGGTTATTATAAACCTGGAGAAGATATTGCAAAAATTGATGATTGGGACACACGTGTTCAAACTATCGCAGAACGAGCTAAAGATTGGGATATTGGTGCACTTAGTGGTATTCCATCTTGGATAGAATTGATGCTTGAAAAAGTTATTAAATATCATAACCTTAATCATATTCATGAAATATGGCCGAATTTGCAAGTGTTTACCTCTGGAGGTGTTGCTTTTGGTCCTTACGAGAAAAGTTTTAATGCTCTAATGGGAAAACCAGTATTAATTATTGATACTTATTTAGCTTCCGAAGGATTTATAGCTTGTCAAATGCGTCCTGAAACCGATGCTATGCAGTTAATAACAGATGGAGGCATATATTTTGAATTTGTTCCTTTTAAACCAGAATATATACATGAAGATGGCTCTCTAGTTAAAGAAGCACCTTCAGTAATGTTGGAGAACGTAAAACTTAATCAGGATTATGTACTAATTATTAGTACTGTTAGTGGAGCTTGGCGTTATATAATTGGAGATACTATAGAATTTACAGATATAGAACGTGCAGAAATTAAAATAACAGGACGTACAAAATTTTTTTTAAACACGGTTGGATCTCAACTTTCAGTAAATAAAATGGACGATGCTGTAAGGCAACTAGAAGACGCTTTTTCAACCAAAATCACTGAATATACCATATGTGCCAAACGCTGTGAAGATAATGAGTTTTATCACTGTTGGTATTTGGGAAGTGATATGAAAAATATAGATACAGAAGCAATTGTTTCAAGCTTAGATTCCTTTTTAAAAGAAGCTAACAATAATTACAAAGTAGCAAGGAGTAAAGCATTAAAAGGGGTGAGAGTTAAAGTTGTAAGCCCAGAAAAATTTCATGAATGGAATGCAAACAACAAAAAAATGGGTGGTCAAGTAAAAATGGAGCGAGTCATGAACGAAGAGAAATTTGCTGAATGGGAAGCGTTTATCAATAAGTAATTATACTGTTATATTATTCTGAATCATGCTCGACAAGTTGCATGATTTCTTCTGGAGATAAATAATATTTTTTAATTCTAAGCTTATACTTTTCAGTAATATCTGCATGATTCAAAATAAAATCTTTAGTTTTTAAAATATAATCTGCCATTCCATGTTGAACAGCATAAGTGTCTGCAGCTCTTTCTGCTTCTACAATATGACTATGTGAAAAAAGATAATTAACTCCAAAACCAATTAAGTTCATATTACTACGATTTCTATAATCTATAATATGTCCTAATTCATGTCCAATCCATCCTATTAAAATATCTGAAGGAATATGCTTAGTTAAAAATTCCTTATCAGAAATTTTAAATTTTTCACTAATCAAAACAATATAACTACGATGCTTTTTTGACTTAAAAAAGCTACTTGCTTTCGGACGCGCCTGCATAGTAGATTTTTTTATGTTTTTTTTGAATTTAAACTCTATGGGTACATGTTCTAATTCAGGATAATAAGATAAAGCAACTTGCACTTCATTTTTAATACTTTCAGGAATTATATGTACGTCAGTCATTTGCAATTGGAAAACTAATAGTATGGTGTAGATATTTAAAATCATTGAGTTTCACTTACTAAAACTTCATAAATATCATCATTATTATTTGAAATATATCATGTTTTATGATTTGAGCTAATGATTGCTTTGTTACAGCAAAAATTTACTTTGATAATACATTTTAAGGAAAGGTATAGCAAGAATTTATGTATTTCCAAACAGAAAAACATGATCTCATTATAATATTTTTGATTTACTAGAAACGCATTAAATAATTTAATACCTTTCTGTTTTAAAAATTAATAACAACTGAAAATGAATAGAAAATCTTTCTTAAATCTAACTGCTAGAGCTGGCCTGTTTTTAGGCTTGGCACCAAGTATTCTAGCAAATAAAAGCAATGATATAGTTGAAAAAGAATTAGTTGAAGAACTTTTAAATAAAAGAAAGGCACTAGGAAATGTTGTAGGACTTACTGCAGATCCAATTTCTAAAGTTCGGGTTGGAATGATTGGAATGGGAAACAGAGGGAGTGTATTAATCCAAATGTTTGATTATTTAATAAAAAATAATCATGCAGAAATTGTAGCTCTATCAGATTTAAAACAAGACAAAGTTGAAAAGAATAATGACTACCTTAAAACTATTCAAAATACACCAGCAGACTTATACTATGGGAATGAAACCGAATGGAAAAAATTAGCAGAAAGAGATGATATCGATTTAATTCTAATAGCAACGCCTTGGAATACTCACACAGAAATGTCTATTTATGGTATGGAGCAAGGTAAGCATGTTGCTTGTGAGCAACCAATGGCCATGACCCTTGAAGATTGCTGGAAATTAATAGAAGTTGCCGAGCGTACTCAAAAGCATTGTATGTATATGGAGAATTGCTGTTTTAATGGAGAGGAACTTTGGGTGTTAAACATGATTGATCAAGGTGTTTTTGGAAATATAAATCATGCAGAAGGCGCTTATATCCATGATTTACGTAAACATATGATGGACGACACCTATTATGAAAATCAATGGAGAATTAAACATCATGAAACTCAAAACGGAAACTTCTATACAGGTCACGGTTTAGGACCAACAAGCTTTTATATGGATATTGGTCGTGGAGATAACTACGATTTTATAACCTCTATGAGTTCTCGAGATGATAGTTTGAAACTTGGTGCCCAGATTGAAAACTTTCCAGTTAAAGAATTTGCATGTGGTGATATGAATACAACTTTAATAAAAACAAAATTGGGTAGAACCATTATGTTACAGTTTGATACACATACAGGTAGACCTTATTCTAGATTGAATAATGTGTTTGGAACCAAAGCTGCCCATCAAGGCTATCCTTCCAGATTGTATGTTGGTCATGAAGAGCTTCAATGGGGGCACAGTTGGTTAAAAGATGAGGAGTATAAAGATTATAGAGAGCGTTACGACCATCCGTTATGGAATAAATTAAAAACTCAAATAGATGCTAATGCCGTTGGGCATGGAGGTATGGATTTTGTTATGATTTATAGATTAATTCGTTGTTTAAACGAAGGCTTGCCTTTAGATATAAACCTATATGATAGTGTGCTTTGGAGTGCCATAACGCCCTTATCGGAATTGTCAGTAGCTAATAATTCTGCTAGAACTGTGGTTCCAGATTTTACAGGAGGCACATGGAAAACACCAAGAAAAAATGAAGTTTTAAGAGATATTCTTTAAATTAAAATTACGATAGGTAATTACCTTAATCTCTTCATAATTCTTAATGGCACTTTTTAAAAGTGCCATTTGGTTTTTAGCACGTACTAAATTGTGGGTTTCAAATGCTGTTTTATAATAGACATCATTATTTAAATAATCTGTTAAAAAGCGTAAACCCATGATGTATATCAATGTTTTAACACTCAACGGCAAAAAGTCTATTTCTTTTGTAGTTAACAAATTAGAGGTTTCAGAAGCAAATCCTTTACAATAAGCTTCAAAGTAATTTAGATTGATGGTTGTTTGTTCTAGATTTTCAGAATCTTCAACTGTATTTGAACATATAGAGCGAATAGAATCTCCAAAATCGAAATGTACAATTCCTGGCATAACTGTATCTAAGTCTATTACTGCAAGACCATTATCGTCTTGATCAAATAATATGTTTGATAATTTAGCATCATTATGTGTAACCCGTATTGGAAATGTGTTTTTTTCCTTTAATTCTGAAAGCTGAAACATTTCAAATTTTAGATCAAAAACAAGGTCAATGAGTTCTTGAGCTTCATTCTTTCTAGAAGTACTTGCATAATTTAACGCCTTTTCAAATTGAAAAAACCGAAAAGGCACTGAATGAAATTTAGGAAGTGTTTCTATAATTTGTTCAGTTTCCAGATTTGAAGTTTTTGAAATAAAATTTCCAAATAGTTTTCCTGCTTCATAAACCTGCTTTTCGTTTTTTGCTCTCTCAATGGTTTTTGAGTTAGAAATATATTCCATTAGAGTCCAACAACCCTTATAAGCCTCAATAAAAAAAGTGTCTTTTTTAGATTTAATAAAGCCTGCAATTTGATATTTACTACCAATTTCTAAATAGGCTTTTTTTAAGTGACTACTAACAATTACTTTGTTTAATATAATATTATTTAAATTTGTAAATATCTGGCTGTTAATTTTTTGCAAAACATAATTTACATCGTTACTACAGCTAACCAAATAGGAGTCGTTAATATGTCCAGAAGTTAAAACTTCAATATTTAAAATTGTTTTTTCTATTTGAAATTGATGACAAATATTTTTAAGAGTTTCCAAAAGCTACCATAATTTAGTTGGGTAAACACCTTCAGAAATAAGTTCTTGAAGTTGTTTTTTTACCATAGATTCATCGTCTTTATAAGTTACACCAAACCAAACCGTATTTGATTCCAGCATCTTGAATGTCATTGTTTTTTCTTTAATCATATAATCTACAACTTTTGGAATGTAAAATTCAGCTGTTTCAGATCCTTTATGCTCGTCCAAAAAGACTTGGAATAATTTATTCGCAATTTTAAAGATGTCTGGAGTAAAACCCCAGAAATTCATAGAAACAATACTGTTTAGAGACATTTTTGTGTTGTCTTTACTAATATTTGTTCGCTCGATTATACTTACAAGTTCTTCCTCATCATTTAAAATACATTCGCCTCTTGAAACCGTTCCAAAATCTGAAAGCGTGTTTTTTAACCGATAACCTATAAAGTAATTTTGATGTTTCTTATTTAAAAACAGTGCATCATGCATAAGATTAAAAGCCTTTTGACCATAAAAATCATCGGCATTTATCAAAGCAAAGTTATTCTTAATACTTTCTTTTAAGGAGAGTAGAGCATGACCAGTTCCCCATGGTTTTTTTCGTTTTGGGATTGCTGATATATTTTGAATTACAAAATCTATTTGAATGTTTTCCGGAAGTTTTTTAGAATACCGTTTTTTGAAAACCTCTAAAATATCTTCTCGTACAATAAAAACAATATGATTAAAACCAGCTTGTAGCGCATCATATATAGAAAAGTCTAATATAGCATAATCATTTATTACAGCATGTGTCTGTTTTAACCCTCCAAATCTGGAACCCATTCCAGCAGCCATAATAGCTATAGATTTTTGTTTCATCTTACAAAACTATATAAAAAAAACACCTTAAAAAGGTGTTTTAGTTAATATTTTAGATAGTGTTTAGAATTGATATCTAACACCAATCCCTAGATCAAAATCTAAATCATTATTGTCATAAGCGCTACTGCCTAAACCTAGTTCTGGTCTTACGTCTAAAGATAATAATAAAGGAAAATCAAAACTGTATTCTATCCCAACGGTTCCCGTTAATATAGCAAAGGTGTCTCTATGGTTCTGATGATAATAATCTTCAAACCTGTAAGTGGCAAGACCAATTCCAGGTCCAGTATACCAATTAAATCCTCCATCTATATTCCAAACCCATTCGTATAATCCAATTAGTTTTACGCCATCGTAATTTTTCCCATCGGTCCAACCAAAACTAAATTCCAGTCTGTTGTTCTCCATTATAGCACGTTGATAGGAGACAGAGGCTCCAAAGCCATCGCTATCTCCAAGTCTTAAGCCGATAGCGTTTTTAGAAATTTCTTGTGCATGTAGAAAAGTCGTAAAGCCTAAAAAGGCAACTGCTATTAACAATGTTTGTTTCATAATATAAATTTATTTTAAATTCAAAATAACCATTTTGTTTCGCAATAAGTCATAAACTAATCTTAAATTTATGGCTATCAATTAAACTATAAATATTAGGAATTATTGCAATCAGATACGTTTTTTAAAGATTTAAAAAGACAGCTTAATGGCGATTTTCAGTACGATGATTTAACAAAAGCCATCTATGCTACTGATGCCTCGGTATATAGAAAGTTGCCTTTGGCTGTTGCCTACCCAAAAACAGTTGAAGATATTAAACAGCTTATCGAATTTGCCAAGAAAAACAAGACCTCATTAATTCCAAGAACAGCAGGGACGTCCTTAGCAGGTCAGTGTGTTGGACATGGTATAATTGTAGATGTGTCTAAGTATTTCACAAAGATTTTGTATTTAGACGAAAAGAATAGAACAGTAAAAGTACAGCCTGGAGTTATTAGGGATGAGCTTAATAATTATTTAAAATCTTTTGGATTGTTTTTTGGACCCAATACATCTACTTCCAATCGATGTATGATTGGAGGAATGGTTGGAAATAATTCTTCAGGCACAACTTCTATTCAATATGGTGTAACTAGAGATAAGGTTTTGGAATTAAAAACTATTTTAAGTGATGGCTCTGAAGTTAAATTTCATGAAATCTCTAAAGATAATTTTCATAAAAAAACAAAACTCAATTCTCTAGAAGGTTTAGTTTATAAAACTATTTACAAGGAATTAGCTTCTGAAAATGTTCAAAATGAAATTCTTAAACAGTTTCCAAAACCTGAGATTCATAGAAGAAATACGGGTTATGCCATTGATGAGTTGATAGCTTCTGACGTCTTTTCAGATTCAGAAGAAAAGTTTAACATGTGTAAATTACTTTCTGGTAGCGAAGGAACGCTTGCTTTTACCACTGAAATAACCTTAAAATTAGATGTGTTACCGCCAAAAGAAAGTATTATGGTGGCTGCGCATTTTAAATCTATTCAAAACTGTTTAAATGCCGTTGAAACGGTTATGAAGCACAATTTACATACTTGTGAAATGATGGACAAAACCATATTGGATCTCACAAAACACAACAAAACCCAACAAGAAAACAGGCAGTTTATAGTAGGTGACCCTCAGGCTATTTTAATGTGTGAAATTAAAGGAGAAACTCTAAAAGCTGTTCAATCAAAAGCTCAATTGCTTATTAAAGATATTGACAGCTTAAACTTAAGTTATGCAAACCCTATTCTTGTTGCAGAAGATATTGATAAAGCTATCGAATTACGGAAAGCAGGGTTAGGCTTACTTGGAAATATTATTGGTGATAAAAAAACAGCAGCATGTATAGAAGACACAGCTGTTGCCTTACCAGATTTAGCAAGTTATATCAAGGAGTTCACCCAACTCATGACTAGCAATAACCAAGAAGCTGTTTATTATGCACATGCAGGAGCAGGAGAGCTACACTTGCGTCCCATTTTAAATTTAAAGAAAAAAGAAGATGTAGTTTTATTCCGAAAAATAACTACAGATGTAGCGCATCTAGTTAAAAAATACAAAGGCTCCATGAGTGGAGAACATGGTGATGGTATTGTAAGAGCCGAATTTATTCCACTTATGATTGGTGAAGCTAATTATCAGATTTTAAAGCGTATTAAATCAGTTTTTGATTCTGAAAATATTTTAAATCCTGGGAAAATAGTTGATGCTTTTCCAATGGATGAAAACTTAAGATATGTTCCTGATAGAAAAGAACCTGAAATAGAAACCTTTTTAGATTTCTCTGATTCTTTGGGAATACTTCGCGAAGCTGAAAAGTGTAATGGTTCTGGAGATTGCAGGAAACTTCCAGAGTTTGGAGGCACCATGTGCCCAAGTTATCGAGCTACAAGAAACGAGAAAGACACCACTAGAGCTAGGGCAAATGCATTGAGAGAGTTTTTGACTAATTCTGAAAAAGCCAATAAATTCAATCATAAAGAATTAAAAGAAGTTTTCGACTTATGTTTGAGTTGTAAAGCGTGTGCTAGTGAATGTCCAAGTAGTGTAGATGTAGCTACTTTAAAAGCGGAGTTTTTATACCAATATCAGCAAGAAAATGGCATTTCATTAAGAACAAAATTGTTTGCATATAATAATCAGTTGAATGATTTAGGAGCTAAGTTTTCTTGGATTACAAACTTTATATTTTCTAATCTATTAACCTCTTTTTTATTGAAGAAATCTTTTGGAATCGCTTTAAAACGAAGTCTGCCATTAATTTCAAATAAAAGTTTAAGTGAGTACTATAAAGATATTGAAAATCAAATTAATACTGATTATTTTATTAGTACTGTATATTTGTTTAACGATGAATTCACCAACCACTTAGATACACAAATTGGTTTAGATGCTTTAGCGCTTTTACAAGCCTTAAATTACAAAGTCATCATTTTGAACCATGCAGAATCTGGGCGTGCATTTTTATCAAAAGGTTTGCTCAAACAAGCTAAAAAAGTTGCAAATAAAAATGTTGAAATATTTAAAGACAGAATCACATCCGAGACACCTTTAGTTGGAATAGAACCTTCGGCTATTTTTACTTTCAAAGATGAATACTTAAAGTTAGCAGACGATAAAGCCTCAGCCCAAAACATAGCAAAACATACTTTTTTAATTGAGGAATTTCTTCAACAAGAAATAATTTTAGGAAATATTACTACAGAACAGTTCACTAAAGAGGCAAAAAGCATTAAGTTTCATGGACATTGTCATCAAAAGGCTATGAGTAATCAGAAATCAAGTTTCGATATTTTGAATTTACCCAAAAACTATATAGTGACTACTATCCCTAGCGGTTGCTGTGGTATGGCAGGAAGTTTTGGTTATGAAAAGGAGCATTATGAGCTGAGCATGCAAGTTGGGGAACAAACCTTATTCCCTGCAATTAGAGGAACAGATGATGAAACTATCATTTCTGCAAATGGGACTAGTTGTAGGCATCAGATTAAAGATGGAACACAAAAAGAGGCTAAACACCCGATAACTATTCTTAAAGAGGCTTTGATTTAAGTGCTTTTTTAGCATCAAAAATGGTAATAGCAGCAATTAGATCTTTCATTTCCATTTCCTTAATTTCTTCATCTGCAAAGAAAGGAGAAAGCTTATCCTGGTTGTAATTATATATTTTCCAACGTTTAAATTGATATTCCAAAGCGGTAAAGTTTTCAATCCAATCCCCAGAATTCAAGTACATGGTTTTACCATGTTTGCTTTCTATTATTTCCATTTTTGGTTGATGGATATGTCCGCAAATCACATAATCATACCCATTTTCTATGGCTAAATCTGTCGCGACCTCTTCAAAATTGCTAATATATTTTAAAGCGCCTTTCACGTTATTTTTTATACGTTTTGATAAGGAATATTTTTCTTTACCCATCCGTTCTAAAACCCAATTCATCAATCGGTTTACTAGAATGAGTATGTCATATCCATATCCTCCTAACTTAGCCAGCCACCTAGCGTTTTGAATAGAAGCATCAAAGACATCTCCATGGAAAAACCATGCTTTTTTACCGTCTAGTTCTAGTACTACTTTGTCTACTATGGAAATATTTCCAATGGTTGTGTCGCTAAATTTCCTAAGCAAATCGTCATGATTGCCCGTTATGTAAATAACTTCAACACCATTAGAAGCCATATTCATAATCTTCTTGATGATTTTTAAATGAGATTTTGGAAAATAACGTTTACTAAATTGCCAAATATCAATAATATCACCATTTAGAATAAGTTTTTTTGGCTGAATGCTGTTCAAATAAGTAAGTAGCTGCTTGGCATGACATCCATAGGTGCCTAAATGAACGTCTGATATAACGGCAATCTCAACTTTTCTTTTTAATTTCAAGGTATCATTTAATTATGGTACAAATTAAATGCTTGAATGTTAGTTGAACTTTACCCTTTAATTAATTAATTGTGAGGATATTGTTATTAAATTATTACTTAATTTTAGATGTGGATTTACGATGCTTTAAAGAAATGCATTTTTGTTTCTCTAATAATACAATTACATTAGCAGATAAAATATAGTTTATGCCTGGAAATTCCTTTGGAAATGTTTTTAAATTAACCACGTTTGGTGAGTCTCATGGAGTTGCTATTGGAGGTGTAGTTGATGGTTGCCCATCTGGATTAAAGTTAGATTTTGATACCATTCAAGACGAATTGAACAGAAGAAAACCAGGTCAATCCGAAATAGTGACCCAACGGAAAGAACCTGATACTGTAGAGTTTTTATCGGGAATTTTTGAAGGAGTTACAACTGGAACTCCTATAGGTTTTATTATTAAAAATACAAATCAAAAATCTAAAGATTATTCACATATAAAAGATATGTATCGTCCTAGTCATGCAGATTATACTTACGAAAAAAAATACGGAATTCGTGATTATAGAGGAGGAGGACGCAGTTCGGCAAGAGAAACAGCTTGTAGGGTTGTAGCTGGAGCCATTGCAAAACAAGTACTTAATAACATTAAGATTAATGCATACACATCATCTGTAGGTGATATTTTTCTTGAAAAACCATACCAGGATTTAGATTTTTCAAAAACAGAATCTAATGCAGTACGTTGTCCAGACTCTGAGATTGCAGACAAAATGATTTCTAAAATTAAAGAAATTAAAAAGCAAGGAGACACCATTGGAGGCACAGTAACATGTATCTTACAAAATGTTCCTTTAGGACTTGGAGAACCGATTTTCGATAAACTTCACGCAGATTTAGGTAAAGCCATGCTTTCCATAAACGCTGTAAAAGGCTTTGAGTATGGTAGTGGTTTCTGTGGCGCAAAAATGAGAGGAAGCGAACATAACGATTTGTTTAATGAAGATGGAACAACTAAAACCAATCTCTCAGGAGGTATTCAAGGAGGCATTAGTAATGGCATGGACATTTATTTTAGAGTAGCCTTTAAACCAGTAGCTACAATAATCCAAAAACAAGATGCACTAGATAGTTCTGGAAATATTGTGGAAATGCAAGGTAAGGGTCGCCATGATCCATGTGTTGTTCCAAGAGCAATACCTATAGTTGAAGCTATGGCTGCTTTGGTATTAGCTGACTTTTATTTAATGAATAAGATTTATAAGTAAGTCCTTTTAATCAAGAATTTATTGTTTAACTAAAGAGATTCCCACTTTTGTGGAATATAAATATGAAAAAACTAGCATTACACTGGAAAATTATTATTGGAATGGTACTCGGTATCATATGGGCATTGTTATCAAGCTCTATGGGTTGGAGTACTTTTACAATTAACTGGATTGATCCGTTTGGAACCATATTTATTAATTTATTGAAGTTAATTGCAGTTCCATTAGTATTGTTTTCCATTATAAGTGGAGTTGCTAATATTGGTGATCCTGCGAGTTTAGGAAGAATGGGAGGAAAGACCTTAGGCATCTACCTTTTAACCACTATCATGGCTATTTCGTTAGGGTTGTTGCTAGTTAACATTATTAAACCCGGTAAGTTAATTGATGAACAAAGTAGAATAGACAACAGAATTAGTTATGAAATATGGGCTAGTGCTGAAGGCTACGAAATAAAAGATGGTGTAAATTATCTCCAAGATCCAGCATTTCTTCAACGTGCACAAGAAATTTCAGAATTATCGAAAAGCGAACTTAAAGAAGCTGCTGTTGCAGATAAAATGGAAACAGTAAAAAGTAGGAAAGAAACAACTCCTTTGCAACCTTTAGTAGATATTGTTCCTAGTAATTTTTTCTATTCATTATCTAATAATGGTTTAATGCTACAAATTATCTTTTTCGCTGTATTTTTTGGTGTTTGTTTGTTGTTTATTCCTACAGATAAAGCTAAGCCTGTTTTAAATCTGGTTGATGGTATAAACGAAGTCTTTTTAAAAATGGTCGATATAGTTATGCAAGCAGCACCATTTTTTGTTTTTGCCTTGTTAGCTGGTGTTGTGAGTAAAATGGCTGGTGACGACATTGGAAAAGTGCTTGAAATATTTAAAGGTTTAAGTTGGTATTCTTTAACCGTATTGTTAGGCTTGCTTTTAATGATTTTTGTTATTTACCCAATTATTCTAAAAAGTTTTGTAAAGAAAATACCTTATAAAGGCTTTTTCAAAGCGATGAGTCCGGCTCAAACTTTAGCATTCTCAACATCTAGTAGTGCTGCCACATTACCTGTAACCATGGAATGTGTGGAACAAAATCTTGGTGTCAATAAAAAGGTTAGTAGTTTTGTGTTACCTATTGGAGCTACAGTAAATATGGATGGCACCAGTATGTATCAGGCTATTGCTGTTATTTTTCTAGCACAAATGCACATGATCGATTTAACAATAGGTCAGCAAATAACCGTTGTTTTAACTGCTACATTGGCATCAATAGGATCTGCAGCTGTTCCGAGTGCAGGGTTAGTTATGCTTATTATTGTATTAGACTCTGTAGGATTAAACCCAGCTTGGATAGCCATTATTTTTCCTGTAGATAGAATTTTGGACATGTTTAGAACCGTTGTAAACGTGACAGGCGATGCTACGGTTTGCTCAATTATTGCAGATGGTGAAAACATGTTAGAATATCAAGACCCTAAGAATCCAACAGAAACTTTTGATTTAGATTCATAATCTGTTTAAAAGTTGTTCGAATGTTTTAACTTTAAATAACCAATCAAAAACTAGAATTATGAATGTTTGTTTTTTAATGTATCCTTGGGATCAAATAGATCCTGAAAACGATACAAGTTTGGCTTTAATAAAAGAATGTGTTAAAAGAAATCATGGTGTTGCCATTTGTACTCCCGCTAATTTAACCATTAGAAATAGCGTTACCAATGCGTTTTGTACCGTTTTGGGACGTATGGAGAAGGTCCCTTCTTCATTGAAAGCATTTTATAAAAAAGCAGAAATTAGAGAAGAAATGTTACCCTTAGCTGGGTTTGATGCCATCTTCTTTAGAGCAAATCCTCCTTTGGATCCTATTATGCTTAATTTTTTAGATTCAGTAAAAGATGATGTTTTTATTATCAATTCACTAGAAGGTATGCGTGAAGCAAATAATAAATTATATACGGCTGCTTTTGGAGACGCACATAGTAACATTATTCCAAATACACATGTGTCAAAAAATAAAAATTATTTAATCAGACAAATTAAAGAATCGAAATCTGATAAAATGATTATCAAACCTTTAAATGGTTTTGGTGGATCTGGTGTTATTTTAATTGAAAAATCGGCTATGAGCAATATTAATTCATTGCTTGATTTTTATATTAATAATAGTGGAGATGGGGCTTCCAATTATGTGATTCTTCAAGATTATATAGAAGGTGCAGATCAAGGCGACGTGAGAATTTTAATGCTTAATGGAGAACCTATTGGAGCTATGAAACGTGTTCCTGGTTCAGATGATCATCGATCTAATGTATCTGCTGGTGGTTCTGTTCAAAAGCATACGTTAACTAAAGCTGAAAAGGCGCTTTGTAAACAAATAGGACCAAAATTAGTTAAAGATGGTCTTTACTTTGTAGGAATCGATGTTATTGGTGGAAAACTTGTAGAAGTCAATGTTATGTCTCCAGGAGGAATTACCTATATTAATAAGGTTTATAAAAACAAATACAAAGTTGAAGAAAAAGTTATCGATTTTCTGGAAAGTAAAGTATTAGATAATGTGGAAGCTTTTAACAGACGTTCACGTTTGAGAAAAACAGTAGAAGATGCTTAATTTATGTATTTGCATTTGTTGATATCTAAAAAATCGAAATGAATTCTGAATTTAAAATAGAATCTCCTTTGGTAACTGTTGCTTGGCTCCAAGAGCACTTATTGCATCCAAATCTCGTTATTCTGAATGCGACAATTCCTAAAGTAACAGGAAACATAAAGGACATGAAAAAAAATCAAATTCCCTCTACGCGATTTTTCGATTTAAAAAATAAGTTTAGCGATGTGTCTGCACCTTTTCCAACCACATTTCCTTCAGAAAATCAATTTGAAAATGAGGCTCAAAATCTGGGTATTTGTAAAAACAGTATCATTGTTGTTTACGACGAGAAAGGTATTTATTCGAGCCCTAGAGTTTGGTGGTTGTTTAAAGCTTTTGGGTTTCAAAATATAGCCGTTTTAAATGGAGGTTTTCCTGCTTGGGAAAAAGCAGGTTTTCAAACGGAAACCAAACATACATATAAAGGAGATAAAGGAGATTTTGAAGCGTCACTTAAACCACATTATATGAAGTTTTTTAATGATGTAAAAAAAGAGTCTCAAGACCATAATCATTTAATTATCGATGCTCGTTCAGAAGGTAGATTTAATTCTATTGAAATGGAACCAAGAGAAGGATTAAGAAGTGGTAATATTCCAAACTCTATAAACATCCCTTTTGAAACTTTAATAAATGAAGTAGGTTTATTAAAATCTAAAACTCAATTACAACAACTGTTTCAATCTATTACTAATTCAAACCAGGCCATTACTTTCTCTTGTGGATCTGGAATTACGGCTTGTGTTTTGGCTTTAGGAGCAGATATAGCAGGTTATCGTAACCTATCAGTTTATGATGGCTCCTGGACAGAATGGGGAAGTTTAACGCATTAATCCATACAAATGATTTTTTTATATAAACTTCTAAACAAGCTAAATTTACTTCAGTATTTTAATACCACTTCTCGTGTTTCAATAAATAATCTAAAGGTTAATATTCCAATTATTAAAGGTTTAGGATTACATAATCTAAACCATAAATCTTCTTGGTTGGATTATATAATTTCTAGTTTTAAACAGACAAATCAATCGATAGTTATTTTGGATGTTGGTGTCAATATAGGTCAGACCTTATTAAGCATTAAGAGCTTAAACCCAGATTGTAAATATGTAGGCTTTGAGCCAAATCCAAATTGTGTTTATTATGTGAATAAGCTAATAAAGGCTAATAAATTCTATAACACAACCATACTTCCTATTGCTATTTCAGACAAAATTGAAGTGTTAGATTTATATTTTAATAACGAAACCGATTCTACAGCAACAATCCGTGAACATTTTAGACCAAATCATTACGACCATGGGTTTAAAGAACAGATTATTGCTTTTGATTTAGACACATTAGCTATTGATCTTTTAAAAATGGATTGCATAACTATTTTAAAGATAGATATTGAAGGTGCTGAACTTTTTGCTCTTTTGGGCGCAAAAAAAATAATTGAAACATATAAACCCGTAATAATTTGTGAAGTTTTAGACACTCATTCTTCTAAAACATTAGACAATCATAAAAATCATTTAAAATCTCTTGAAAGCTTATTAATGGAAATGGATTACAGTATCTATCAAATCTACAGAAATGCTGATGATACAGAAGTAGTAGAGTATAAGTTAATAGATGTTTTTGAGGTTAAAATTTGGAATACAGAAAGTATAAAATTAAATGATTATCTTTTTATATCAAATAAAAAAAGAGAAAGCTTAAGAACTATTTTAAATTTAATAGACTAAAATTTCTTAATTATGGAAAAGTTAAGCGTATCGGAAATTATTAATAATATTCAAAACGAAGTTGTTTTTCATGCAGTTTCTGATGATTATTCCTTCACTTTAAAAATAGATTCATATGTGCCTTATGCTTGTGCAGCAATTCATGATGGATTTCAATTTAGAAAAGAATTATGGGAAATCTGCTTGCATTCGGCCTATGAAAGATGGTATGAAGAAGATCCAGAAACCAAAAACATGATTGCTTTTCACCCAATAGTTATTGCAGGTTGCGATTCCAGGTTTGAATACGATTTAAATAGACCATCTGAAGAAGCAGTGTTTGAAACGGCTTGGGGAAAGCAACTATGGAAACAGCCACTTCCTGATGCAGTGAAACAAAATAGTTTAAAAAAACATGACGCTTTTTATAACGTAGTAGCTACTTTAATTAAAAAACTTGAAGAAAAGTTTGGAGTTTGTGTGGTTTACGATATGCACAGTTATAATTGGCAACGTTGGAATAGAGAAGTGCCAACATGGAATTTAGGAACTAGTAACATTAATAATGATAGGTTTGGAGCTGCTGTTGAATCTTGGAGAACAAGTCTCTCAGAGATAGTTTTTCCTAATAACATTAAATCCACAGCAAAAATTAACGATACTTTTCAAGGCAATGGATATTTTTTAAAATTCATTACTAATAACTTTAAAAATACCTTAGTTTTGGCAACTGAAATTGCAAAAGTATATTGCGATGAGTATAACCAAATCTTATTTCCAGAAGTTGTAGCTAAAGTTTCAGAAGAGCTAAAATATAGACTTCCAAAACACGCTTCAGAATTTTATAAAACCTATTCGAATAAATGATTTCAGAAAATTTGATAGAACAACACCAAAGCTTATTTGATATTGATGCCAACTTAAACAGATTGGTAAAAAAAATTGAATTACTAAATTATATCAATCCGTTAAATATAGAAAGTGAAAAGAAGCAATTTTATACTTCAAAATTTAATTATGAACCGCAATTTAAATATCCAAAATTAAAATTTAATGGATTTAAGCTTCATAGACTCTTTTATTCACAAAGATTAGAGCGGATTCAACACGAAGAAGTAAGGAATTTGTATGAAGATATTATTTACGAATATTCTGGATTGATTGAATGTATTGAAACTATTAATCAAGGAAGAAAATTTTATTATAACAGTTTAAAAAGTTTTGGAACTCCAACAGAAAAAGATTTAGACAATGCAAAGTTTATTTTAAGGTTTGATGATGCTGAATTTTCTGAAGATATGCTTCCAATGTATTCGGCACATGATGCTATAAATTATTTTGAGACGTTTTCTAAGCGTTATGATTTTAAATATCACATCAAGCTTTCAACCAATATTTCGGCTGCTGCAATGGTTCAAAATAGTGCCCAAACTTTAGTTCTTAGAAAAAATCATAAGTACAGTAAAAACCAATTGCAGGTTTTAGCAAATCATGAAATTGGTGTCCACATGGTTACGACATTTAATGCTGTAAATCAGCCTTTACAAATTTTCTCTAATGGTTTCCCTAATAATGTAGAGACACAAGAAGGTTTGGCTGTATATTCAGAATATATGTCTGGCTGTTTAACATTAACCAGGTTAAAAGAACTGTCGTATCGCGTAATTGCTGTAGATAGTTTAATAAAAGGATATTCATTTTCTGATACTTTCGATTTGCTGTACAATCAATACAAGCTTCAAAAAGATAAAGCATTTGCTATTACGCTTCGTGTACATAGAGGAGGTGGGTTTACAAAAGACCATTTATACTTATCTGGTTTACAAAAAGTGTATCAATATGCTAAACATGGAAACGATTTAGATGTTATTCTTACTGGAAAATCTTCTTTAGAATATAAAGATGCCATTTATAAACTTCAAGAATTAGGTTTGGCAAACACTTCTAAATACTATACAGATTCTTACTTGTTAAAGGATAATTATAATAAGGATTTAGACTTTATATTGAACAGTTTGAAGTAAAAAACGAAAGTTTTATTCTAACAATCAATAAGTTATGTATTTGATAGATGATTTTAGCATGTTTAATACTTAAAACAATTAATTCAATCCATTCATCGATTTTATAAATAGACTTCTCTAAAACTTTTATAAGTTTACATTAACAAAATAAATGTGCTATTTATTAAGTGATAAAATTTTAAACTTATTTTTTAATTTTTTTGGTTAGTTGTTATGTTAAGTTTACAAAAAAGGTCTTGAAAATACTTCAAGACCTTTTTTAATTAAGAATATATTTACTGAATATGTGCAGCTCGACGCCTGTGAATTCGATGCTTTAATGCAGGTATATTAAAAATAATAATCGATATTATTATAAGGACATAACTTAAGCCTTGCATTAAGGTTATTTCTTCTTTAAAGTAAAAAATAGCTAAGAAAAAGTTTATAATTGGGTTTAAATAAATAAAAACGCCAACAACTGAAGATGGTAATCCCTTAAGAGCATAAATGTTTAAATACATAGGAATAATAGTAAATACTACAGCTATTAATAATATCATGCTATAAAAAAAGGTTGTTTTTTCCGTATTGAAATCGTAAGTCATAAAAAACGGAAACAATAAGATTACAGCAAAAGATATTTGAAATGTAAGCACAACAAAACGATCCATTTCTTGATTTTTTCGTTGTAAAATTAAATAGATTGCATAAGAAAAGGCAATAATCATACTATAAAAAAGATCCATAAAATTTCCTAAAGAAAGTAATAAGCAACCTAAAAAGCTTAATGCCACAGAAAACCATTGGAGCTTAAAGAGTTTTTCCTTTAAAATAATAAAAGCCAAAACCATTGTTAAAATAGGACAAATAAGATAGGCTAATGAGGTTGCACTAACGCTAACATTATTCATAACATAGATAAAAATATACCAATTTAGTGCTAAAAATAAACCACTAAGCATGTTAATCCATAAAATACGATACTGAATTTTGCTTTCGAAAGACTTAAATAATGAAACATTTTTTTTAAGTGCTTTTGGTCTTAAAAGTAACGTAATAACCATCATAATTGCAGCCGATAAAACAGAGCGATAACTTAATATATCAAAGGCTGTAAAATCGTCTAACGATTTTAAAACGACACTAAAAAACCCCCAAATAGTAAAGGCAGATATTACGGCAATATAATATTTAGTCGCATTCATTTTAAAGAATTTTAGAAGCTGCAAATGTATCTTATAAAATATTTTTAGCTTGTTAAATATGTTATTATTTTGATGTATTATAAGTGTAAAATTTGCACTTAATTAAAAAAGATCAAAAAAAAGGCCCTGAATACTATTCAAGACCTTTTTTAACTTTTTAAGTTCGATGCTTAATTATTTTCCATTAAGGCTCTCAGCTACTTTTTTAGTGTATTCTTCAGCATTTTTAGTAACATCTTTTGGGTCTTCAATTTGAGACGTTACAACAGCTACTAATTGTTTTTCTTCTGGTTGTTCTAAATCGTAAACTACAGTTTCAACAATATATGTTTTGGTTGTAGTAGTTGTATATGTACTTGGTGTATAACTTCCATATGTAGAATAAGACATAGGATGTGAATAGTAACCATAAAAACCACCATAATAAGAAGGATAAAAACCTCCGTAACCATAACCATAACTTGCTCCAGCATAGTAACCACCATCTTCTGTAGTTTGTGTAGATTCTCTCATGTCTTTTACAACAGTAACTGCAATACCATCATATCCTTCGTTATCTAAAAATGCTTTAAAGTTTTTTAGTTTTTCTTCTGAAAGTTTTTCATCTGGCAACAAGTTTGGAAATTTTCTAAAGCTTTCTGTAGCTTTAATTCCATTGGCTCTCATTTGATTAGCCATTGCTTGTTCGAAAGCAATTCTTGCTTGTTTATCTTGTGTTCTTGCAATAACTAAGATGTTGTTATCTTTAATAGAACTTGCTGTTTCAGATTTCCAAGAATCTACAACTTTGATACTAGAGCAACTTGAAACAATAATGATTAAAGCAAGTGTGCAAATAAATTTAAATGTGTTTTTCATAGTAATTTGTTAAGTATAAATAAGTGATTGTTAAAATGTGTATCCTACAGCAATACCATATCTAAATGAAAATGCTGAAAATTTCGATTTATTATTGACCTCTGAAAATCTGAAATCTGAATTAATAAAATCTAATATATTATATTCTTCAAGAGCCTCGTTTAAATCATCGTAAAATTCCTCAGGTAAATCTTTTTTATTTTTAATTTGAAAATTATAATTTCCAGAACCTGGTCCAGCAATCATAAAATCGATATTTAATCTTTTGGTAACAGGAAGTTTATAACCTAACATAAAACCAACAGAAGTAATATCTAGTTTCATATCGAATTCTAAATCATAATTAGTGCCTTCATCATTTATATAAGCACCCGAAAGACTCGATTTATAATTGGAATACTTTAAATAGAGGCCAAAATAAAACCCGTTTAAATTATTGTTGGATGTGTTTTTTAAATAGTATCTAATTTCAGGAGCAATCTGGTAACCAGTATAAAACACTTCTCCCGTTTTTATTTGGTCGGTATCTATTCCGGATAGTTTTATAAGACCTTCTTTTCCTTTATAACCGAATGCTATTGCAGCAGAAAAATTATTCCAAACATAGCGTTCGTATGAAAGTTGATAAACACCATTAATAAGTTGAAGCACTTCAAAAGAGATTTCGTTTTTAACGACCCTTTTTTCTGCTTGGGTTTCAATTTCTTGCCCAAAAGAAAACGTTGTTGTTAAAAGCAATAACGGCAAAACGAAATAAGTAAGCGTATTTTTCATAATAAGGTTCAAATGTATTATAAATTTACAAATAAATTTTGCTCTAATTTAAAAATTTTGCTTTTAAATTCTCAGTAGGAATCATGCATTCATTTTGTTTTCCATACCATTTATAACGATTTTTTGCTATATAGTTATAAACCCAATTTCTTATAAAAGCTGGAACTATTAAAAACACACGCAACAGATTTGTTGGAAAACCTAATTTGCTAGCAATTTTTAATGCAGCTGTAGATTTAAAATATATTTTATTGGTGTTAGTATATAGAATAATAGAGTCTATTTTGGAAGTGTCAATTTTGTAATGATTTATAATTTTTTTTCCAGTTTCACCTTGCAATGGCGCAAACATAAACTCGTTATTTTTGTCGTGTTTTATAACGTATTGCACACTGGCATTGCACAGATTGCAAACGCCATCAAAAAGGATTAATTGTTTATTTTGCTCTAATTCTATCATGCTATTTTATAGCTTCAACCAACTCCAACTTATCCAAGCTAACATTAGTTGTAAACATGCCATAATTTACTATGGCTTTGTTTTTTTCAATATTATCGATACTACCAACAGCGCGACCATCTTCTAATCGTACACGATCGCCAACTTTTAATATTGGTTTAGGTTTTGGAGGTTGAAGAGCCTTTTTTTGTTTTTCAACTTTTTTCTTTTTTCGAATTACTTCTACCTTTTTCTCAGCTTCTTGTTTGATTTGCTTTTCTTTAGCCTTTTCAGTTTTTTTCTGCTTTGCTGACACTTTTTTACGCTTGGAATTTTCTATTTGGACCAGTTTAAACATTTCATCCATTAACTCTTTTTTGTGTTTGTTTTCAAAATATTTTTCAGATAGATCGTTTATTTTTTGACCTAAATATATCAAACGTTGATTGCTATCATAAAGCTCTTGATAACTCTCTAGTTTCTTCTGAATTTTAACATTAATCTCTTCTAGTTTCTCAGCTTCAGATAATTTTTTACGTTCGTTAACTTTTAAGGATTGTTCTGTTTTTTCAAGTTTAGAACGTTCTTTTTGGAGTTTAGCAATAGTTCTGTCAAAACGCACTTTGCCTTTTTCTATTTTCTTCTTAGCTCTGTTAATTAAAGAGTATGGAATACCATTTTTTTGTGCTACTTCAAAGGTGAAAGAACTTCCTGCCTGGCCTAATGCTAGTTTATAAATAGGTTCTAAAGTTTTCTCATCGAACATCATATTGGCATTCTGCATAAACGGTAATTCGCTGGCTAAAATTTTAAGGTTGGAGTAGTGGGTTGTTATAATTCCAAAGGCTTCACGATGATAAAACTCCTCTAAGAAGGTTTCTGCCAAAGCACCACCTAATTCCGGATCAGATCCTGTTCCAAATTCATCAATAAGAAACAACGTGTTTTTATTACACTTTTTCAGGAAATAATTCATCTGCTTTAAGCGATAGCTATAGGTGCTTAAATGATTTTCTATAGATTGATTATCGCCTATATCTGTAATAATTCTATCGAATAAAAAGACCTTACTTCGTTCATGAACAGGAATTAATAAACCACTTTGCAACATGAGTTGAAGCAAACCAACTGTTTTTAATGTAATACTTTTTCCTCCAGCATTTGGCCCGGAAATAACTATAATTCTGTTTTCTTGATTGAGCTCTATGGTTTGTGGAAATGTTTTTTCCTTCTTTTTTATATTACTTAAATATAAAAGAGGATGAAAAGCATCACGCAAAAGCATCTGTCTTTCTTCACTTATTTCGGGTAAAATAGCATTTAAAGATTTTGCGTATTTTGCTTTTGCAGAAATAACATCTAATTCTGTTAGAAACTCTTGATATTGCTTTAAAAGAGGTAAAAACGGACGTATAAAATCTGTCAATGATTTTAAAATTCTAACAACCTCTTCATTTTCTTCGTATTCCAGATTGTTTAGTTCTCTAGTGTGCTGTAAGGTGGTTTCGGGTTCAATATAAACAATGCTGCCCGTCTTGCTTCCACCCATAATGGCTCCTTTAACTTTACGCCTATACATAGCTTTAACTGCTAATACCCGTTTATTGTCGACAACAGATTCTCGAATATCATCTAAATACTCTAAATTATGATAGGTATTTAATGCCGAAGCAAAGCTTTGATTAATTTTGCCTTTTAATCTATTAATGTCTTGTCTTAATTCTAAAAGTAAAGGGGAAGCTACATCTTTAACATCTCCAAATCTATCAACGATACCATCAATCTGTTCGATAATTACTTTTGTGACTTCAATATTGGAAGCATATTGATTTAAATAAGGATAGTATTCTTCAAATTTCTTTAAAAATTTAATAATTTCATTCGACGTTAATGAAATTGCAACAATTTTTTTTAAACTATGTGTTTCTAAATAGGTGTTCTCAATTTTTAAGAGTTTTAGTTCCTTACTTATGGTTTCAAACCCATGATTTGGAATTCGATTTTCATTATAAAAAGATGCTAAGTATTCATTTGTAAGTGTTAATGCTTTAAGAACAGCTTCATTATTATTGTAAGGCTCTATCAGTAAGGCTTTTTCATGTCCTAAAGCGGTAATGCATAACTCGCTTACTTGATTTAGAACTGTTTGTAATTCTAAATCTTGTAAGGTTTTAGTATGTATATGTATATTTTTTTTTCCCTTTGAAGCAGGCATGCTTAATCTATTTTTAAGAAAACAAAGTTACGTATTATGTTTTAATGATTGAGTTAGATTATTAATTATGTAGATTTGAATATTCTAATGAATTTACGATGCAAAAGATTAAAATATATTGTCTGTTTTTAATTTTAATGAACTTAACAAGTTGTGAAAATGATTATATAAAATATGCAGATAAACCTGATTATATAACCAATCCACAACCGGAATACGCTTCCTTTTTTAAAGCATATGATGCTTCATTAAAACTTTGGGATGTGCCGTTTGAAGAATTATATATTCCAACCAGTTATGGAACTGCCCACGTAATCGTTTCTGGAGAGAGACATAAAGAATCTGTGGTGCTTTTACATGGAATGAATGCTAGTTCCACTATGTGGTATCCAAATATTAAAGCTTTATCTGAAAACTATAGAGTTTTTGCCATTGATTTTATATTAGAACCAGGAAAATCTTTTATTTCAAATGAAATAGAAAATTTGGACCAAATTAACTCTTGGTATCAAGAGATATTTACTAAGCTAAAACTTAAAAAATTTCATCTTATTGGAGCTTCAAGAGGAGGATGGTTAGCTGTTAATATGGCTTTGAGACACCAAGAAAACATACAAAGTATGGTGCTGTTAAGTCCTGCTCAAACCTTTATATGGATTCGTCCTAGCACCAATTTATTAAAGAATATTATTCACACGTTTTCTTCAAACGAAAGACAAGTACAGGAAACTTTAGAATCGATGTCAAGTCATGTAGATAATATTAGTAAAACCTATATTGAACAATATGAGATTGCTAATGAAAAGGACTCTATAAACAAATTTGTTGTTGATATGATGCCATTTTCAAAGCAAGACTTTAAATCGTTAAAAATGCCTGTTCTAGTTTTAATTGGTGATGATGATATGATAAATAACAAAAAGAGCATTCGTTTAGCTAAAGAACTAATCCCTAATGGCCAAGCAAAAATGATTAAGAATGCTGGACATTTTTTATCAATAGACCAAGCAGAAATGGTTAACAAAGATATTGTTGAGTTTTTAAAAAATAATTAAACAGATGCAATTATTTAGATATACACTAAAATTGTTAGCATAATCATAGTAAATAACGTAAGTATGAGAACTAAAGGCATCACAAATTTCAACCATTTATCATAACCCACTTTCACAATAGCTAACGAAGCAAGAATCAATCCTGTTGGGTTTATAAAAGCAAACAACCCCATACCGTATTGGTAACAGTTTACAATTATTTCTCTACCAAATCCTACCGTGTCTGCTAAAGGGGACATAATTGGCATGGTTAAAACAGCCATACCCGAAGAACTTGGAATAAAGAAGGACAAGCCTCCATAAATAAACAGCATCACATTAGCAAAAACGCCTTTATTCATGCCCTCGGTTAAATTGCTAGAATGAAAGAGTATCGTATCACTTATTAAACCATCTTCCATTAAAACCGAAACGCCTCTGGCAATTCCAATAATTATAGCTACACCCAATAAATCTCCAGCTCCTTTAACAAAGGTATCAACAAATGTAGCTTCTTGAATCTTGCCAATAAAACCAATAAGTATGGCACCTACAAAAAAGACGGTTGTCATTTCTAAAAACCACCATTCTAATTGAGACACACCGTAAATCATGATGATAAAACACATGGCGAAAACAAATAAAATAAGACGTAATCTCGCTGTTAGTTTAATTCTAGAATTTGAATCAGTTCCAAATAAGGCTTCTATTTGTTCTTTCTGATTATATATTATGGATTTTGAAGGATCTTTTTTAACACGATTTGCATAGCGTAAAATGTAGATGATACAGATTAAAGTTCCTAAAACAAGCATAATCACTCTACCTGTTAATCCTGTTGTCCAGTTAATTCCAGCTGCATCTGAAGCAATAATAACGCTAAACGGATTGACAGTTGAACACATGGTTCCTATTGAAGATCCAATATAAATAGCTGCTAAAGGCACCATCGCATCGTATTTTGCAGCTAAAAACATAGGGATTAGAATAGGGTAGAAGGCAATGGTTTCTTCTGCTAAACCAAATGTTGTTCCTCCTAATGCAATTAAAATTGTAACCAGAATAATTAAAACATACTCGTGCCCTTTGAGGGCATTTGCTAACCAAGAAATACCAGCATCAAATGCACCAGTCAAGTTCATAATTCCAATCAATCCTCCAATAATTAAAACAAGAAAGATTATATCAGCAGCTTCAATAATACCTTTTACAGGCGATTTAAAAAAAGCTAAAACTCCTTGTGGTTTCGCCTCAACTTCTTGATAGGTATTTGGAATTGATATAGGTTTCCAAATATCTCCATTTGTAAATTTCTCAAGTGGAATTTTAATATTTAAATCTTCCAATGTTTTTTGCGAGGCTTCAAGCGTGGTAGAACTCTCTAGATTACTTCTTGTAAAGGTGTTAACATCTTTATTATATGTTAGAGAATCGTATTTTCCAGCTGGTACTAACCATGTTAGTAGCGCGACTGCTGCTGCAATTAGTATTAAAATGGTTTGGGCTGTTGGGAATTTTAATTTTTTCAAACGTCAATTATTTTATTAAGAATAAAGATAGTGTTATTTTAGTTCTGACTTTAAAACGAAGATAATAAATGATGATTAAAATCAATAAGTCTTGGCAACCCTATTTAAAGAATGAATTTAATAAGCTATATTTTAAGAATTTAAAAAACTTTGTAACACGTGAATATCAATCAAATAACTGTTATCCTCCAGAAACAGACATATTTAATGCATTTAATTATTGTCCATTAGACAAATTAAAAGTGGTCATTATAGGTCAAGACCCTTATCATGGGAAAGGACAAGCAAATGGTTTGTGTTTTTCGGTAAATGATGAGATAAGTCATCCACCTTCTTTAAAAAATATATTTAAAGAAATTGAACAAGATTTAGGAGTTCCATATCCAAAAAGTGGCAATTTAATGCGTTGGGCAAATCAAGGCGTCTTTTTAATTAATGCCACATTAACGGTTAGAGAAAGTGAAGCTGGCAGTCATCAAAAACAAGGATGGGAGCAATTTACAGATGCAGTAATACAGATAATTAACGATAATAAAGAACAAGTGGTATTTTTACTTTGGGGAGGATATGCAAAAAAGAAACGAAAATTAATTGATAGTAATAAACACTTTATATTAGAAACAGGTCATCCATCTCCATTAAGTGCTAATAGAGGATATTGGTTTGGCAATAAGCATTTTAGTAAAACTAACTTCCTGTTGGAGCAAGTTGGGTTGAAACCTCTTGATTGGTAGAATTATTAATTACGAATGTAGGTTTGTTTTCTTTAACCGATTGACGCTTTGTCGTTTTATTACAACTAAAAATAAGTAGTAAAAAATTAACTGCAACAAGAAAAGAAAGTAGTAAAGTAATGATCAATAGCATAAACAATTTGGTTTGTTATTAAGCAAATATAAGAGATTAGACTTGAAAAACTAAATTTTTTTTAACATTTTAATAAAACGTAGCGATTTAACATGGTGATAATTAAGTGTTTTGTGAAAACACAAATGTTAAATTATTGAGACTAACTCTGAATAGTTTAGTTTTTTTGGTATTATATTCAATGCTAATAATTGGTCTTGGACTTCATTGATAGTTTTCTCATTTATAAGCTCTTGTGACCATTCAGTTAATGCTAACCACTCTTGAACATCCTCAATCTTTTGCGAATACCTTTTAGCTATAATTTCATCAATTTTAGGAATTTCTTTAAATCGAATAGTTGTTTTGTTAATGATGTTTAAAATGGTTTTAATTTCTTCTTTATGTATTTCTAAAGATTTATCGCTAACAGCAACTACAAAACATGGCCAAGGAGTAGGACAATTACCAATTCTTCTAAAAACACCATTGTCAACAATAGGCTTTGTCATAAATTTTTCCCACATAAAATAATCTGCTTTGCCTTCAGTAAGACATTCAACAGCGCCATCAAGGTTTTTTACGACTTCGAAATTTAAATCGGTTTCTAAATTCCAATGGTTATTCTTGGCATGAATGAAGGCCATTAAATGAGAGCCAGATCCATAACGACTGATTGCAGCTTTAGTCCCTCTAATATCTTTTATAGATTCATAATCAGAGTTATGTGCAACGTGGATTCCCCAAATTAAAGGGGTTTTTACAAAGGTTTGTATTATTTTGCTAGGATTTCCTTCAACAATATCTTTTATAATACCTTCAGTTAAAATAACAGCCATATCAATTTCGCCTTTTCTTAGAGCTTTTGTCATGGCACCTGTTCCACTATGATAATCTTTCCATCTAAGGTTGATACCCGCTTTTTTAAAATCTCCGTTTTTTAGAGCTAAATACCAAGCTAGATTAAAATGTTCTGGAACGCCACCAATATGAATTGTTTTCATTTTAAAAGTTTAATTTGCATGCTCTATTAAGAACATGAGATGGTATTATGCCAACTTGTTTAAGGCATAAGTTATTAATTTTTCTACAACACCTTTTGGGTTTTCACTAAATTGTCCAGTGGCCCTATTAGCAATGATGGCATTTAACGAGAGTGCTTGATGACCTAAAAGTTTTGATAGACCATAAATAGCAGATGTTTCCATTTCAAGATTTGTAATACGAATACCTTGATAATTAAAAGTATCTAGTTTCTTGTTAAAATCTGAATCCTGTACAGGTAATCTTAAAACACGACCTTGAGCTCCATAAAAACCACCTGCTGTAGCAGTTATTCCCTTATAAGTTTGGTCGCTCTCAAATATCTTTTCTAGTATTTTACTGTTATTAATAAGTATTGGTCTTGCTTTTTTTGAGCTCCAATTGGTGAATTCTATAAAAGCATTTTCAAAGTCGGGATTATCTATACCTTCAGTTTTATAAGAATGAAGCATGCCATTTAAATCTAAACCATGAGTACTCATTAAAAAAGCATCAACAGGCACATCTTGTTGTAAAGAACCTGATGTACCAATTCTAATAAAGTTAAGACTAGTTAGAGTTTCTTTAGGTTTTCTGGTAATTAAATCAATATTTACTAAAGCATCCAATTCATTTAAAACAATATCTATGTTATCCGGACCAATTCCAGTAGAAATAACTGTTAATCGTTTCCCTTTATAGAATCCATTTTGTGTTTTAAATTCCCTTTTTTGAGTAGAAAATTCAATGCTATCAAAGTGTTTGGTAACTTTTTCTACACGATCCTGATCTCCAACAAGAATGATATTATTCGCAATGTGTTCAGGTTTTAAATTTAGATGATAAATACTACCATCTGGATTTAATATTAATTCTGAGTCTTTAATCGACATTAAGTTGTGTTTTAATTAAAATATTTGTTTTGTCATTATAAGAGAAATTCAACCTCTCTACACCTCCAAATATTAAGTTATTATTTATTTCGGAAGAAAAATTCTGATACCCAATTAAAGCCTCATGACCTTTTCTATTCAAAGTTATTTTATGGTCTTCTTCTGTATAAAATAGCTGTAACAAGTCTATTAATCTTAATATCTGCATATCTCCAAATCCATAATATCCTTGGTAATTAAGCACATATCCAATGAGTTGATTTTTAGATTTAATAGTTTTTTCATTAATTATTTTTAGAATGTTATTTTCTAATACACTTAATCCAGATTTTAAATTTGGAAAACGTTTTAAATGTGCTTTTAAACAAGCATTTAAATATTTAAAAGAAGATTTTTTTGTTATATATGGTTTAAATAAATTATGATCTTTTCCACAATAAATTTGCCATAAAGTGATTGCTAAATCAATATCACTGTCTTTTAATTTTACCTTATCGTGAAAGTGATTAAATAATTGATCGGGTGATAATTCTGAAAGCCCTTTAAGTTGCGTTTCTCCTTTAATTCTCCCACTACAAACCAAAAAAAGTGGAAGCTGAATGTTTTTTTCATTCAATAATTTTATGACTGCCAGCAAATTAATATGGCAAAACAAATCATATTCAAACCAAAGCACTATTTCTGAAAAACCTGAGGTATCATTTAAAACACTTAATTCCTGCTTAAATTCATCTTCATTTATTTCTATGTGATAGAAACTGTTTAAAAATTCTTTTCTTTTGGTTAGAAACTCATCTGTATTTATTTCAAGACTTAGAGGTCCTTCACATAACATTTCTTGCCATGTAAGAATATGTCCAGGAATATCAAGTTCTTTAAGGTAATTGGTTAAACTATTACCATTGGTTATATGTAATGTCTTTTTACTCATCAACCCCCAACACGTTTCACTTGAAACCCTTTATCTATTAAAATCTTCATGATTTTATCTCTAAAATCTCCTTGTATAATAATTTTATCATCCTTAAAGCTACCACCAACGCTGAGGGTAGTTTTTATGTCTTTGGCAAGTGCTTTAAAGTCCTCAGTTGCACCTGTGTAGCCTTCAAGAATTGTAATAGGCTTTCCTTTTCTTTTTTCGTATTTACAGATGATAGGCTCATCTTGTATCCATAAATCAGTTTCTTTATCTTGGTTTTCTTCTGAAGTCACTTCAGGCTCATGATCTGGAAATAGATTCTTTAATTGGTCTTGTAAATCCATAAAAATCTATTTCTTAATAAGTCCCAACTCAATAAGACGCTCATTTAAGAATTCACCAGCAGTAATATCTTCAAATTGCTTAGGGTTGTTTTCATCGATACAACTGTCTAAGACATCTAATTTCATATCACTTATAGGATGCATAAAGAAAGGAATAGAATAACGTGATGTTCCCCAAAGTTCTCTTGGCGGATTGATAACACGATGGATGGTCGATTTTAGTTTGTTATTTGTATGTCTGGAAAGCATGTCTCCAACATTAATCATTAATTCGTCTGGTTCCGCAATGGCATCTAGCCATTCTCCTTGATTGTTTTGTACTTGCAATCCACGTCCTTGTGCACCCATTAACAACGTAATAAGATTGATGTCTCCATGAGCTGCTGCACGAACGGCATTTTTTGGTTCTTCAAAAATAGGAGGATAGTGGATAGGTCTTAAAATACTATTTCCATTATGAATGTAATTATCAAAATACGTTTCTTCCAACCCTAAATGCAACGCCAAAGCACGAAGCACATATTTGGCTGTTTTTTCTAACATTCTATAGGTTTCTTTACCTATTCTATTAAATTCTGGAAGTTCTTTAACTTCTACGTTTTTTGGATATTCAGCCTCTAGTTTTGGGTTGTTTTCAACAAACTGACCAAAATGCCAGAACTCTTTTAAATCCCCTTCTTTTTTACCTTTTGCACTTTCTTTTCCAAAAGAAATATAACCTCTTTGTCCGCCAATGCCTTCAATTTCATATTTCTGTTTGGTTTCAACTGGTAATGCAAAGAATTCTTTGACTTCGCTATATAAGTTGTCTACTAAGGCATCATCTAAAAAATGACCTTTTAATGCTACAAATCCGATGTCTTCGTATGCTTTCCCAATTTCGTCTACAAACTTTTGTTTTCTAACTGGATCTCCTGAAGTAAAATCTTTTAAATTAACGCTAGGTATATTATTCATGGTATTTGTTTTAATAAGAATGTATTACAAATGTACGAAAACATTATAAAGTTTGGAACACTAATTATTTTAAGAATTTCAATTGAAATTCTCAATTTATACTATATTTGACAAACAATTTTTATGAGTACGCACGTGGCTATACCTACTGAAATACAATACAATAAAACAAATCTAGATTCTACAGAATTACTAGAGTTATATAAAAACATGCTAAAGCCTCGATTGATCGAGGAAAAAATGCTCATTCTTTTACGTCAAGGAAAAGTGTCTAAATGGTTTTCTGGCATTGGTCAAGAAGCTATTTCTGTTGGTGTTACTATGTCTTTGCAAAAAGAGGAATATATTTTGCCAATGCATAGAAACTTAGGTGTTTTTACAACTAGAGAAATTCCATTATACCGTTTATTCAGTCAATGGCAAGGAAAAGCCAATGGCTTTACTAAGGGTCGAGACAGATCGTTTCACTTTGGTACTCAAGAGTTCAAAATTGTGGGTATGATTTCGCATTTAGGGCCACAACTAGGAGTTGCTGATGGCATTGCTTTGGCTAGTAAATTACAAAACAAAAATCAAGTAACTGCCGTATTTACAGGAGAAGGAGGTACAAGTGAAGGAGATTTTCATGAAGCTTTAAACGTAGCTTCAGTCTGGCAATTACCAGTGATGTTTTGTGTTGAAAATAACGGTTATGGTTTATCAACACCAACCAACGAGCAATACAATTGTAAAGACATTGCAGACCGAGCTTTGGGTTACGGTATGGAATCTCATATTATTGACGGTAATAACATTCTTGAAGTCTATACTAAAGTAAAAGACCTGGCTGAAAGCATTAGGAAAAACCCACGTCCTGTGTTATTAGAATTTAAAACCTTTAGAATGCGTGGACATGAAGAGGCAAGTGGCACCAAGTATGTACCACAAGATTTAATGGATGCTTGGGCTAAAAAAGATCCTCTTGATAATTTTCAAACCTATCTTAAAGAGGAAGGGGTTTTAAATGAATCACAAGAAGCATCTTTTAGAGAAGAAATTATTAATGAAATTAACGAACATCTTCAAATGGCTTTCGATGAAGATGCTATTGTAGCTAATGAAAGTGAAGAGTTAGTTGACATATACAAACCTTTTGAATACAAGGAGGTTATAGGAAATTCAGAAACTAAAGAGTTGCGTTTAATTGATGCTATTTCTGAAGGTTTAAAACAATCCATGGAGCAACATAACCACCTTGTAATTATGGGTCAGGATGTTGCAGAATATGGAGGCGTTTTTAAAATAACAGATGGTTTTGTAGAGCAATTTGGAAAAGATAGAGTGAGAAATACACCTATTTGCGAATCTGCTATTGTTGAAACCGGTATGGGCTTATCGATTGCTGGTATGAAGTCTGTAGTAGAGATGCAATTTGCAGATTTTGTGACTTCAGGTTTTAATCCTGTTGTTAATTATTTAGCAAAATCGCATTATAGATGGAGCCAAGAAGCAGATGTTGTGGTTAGAATGCCTTGTGGCGCTGGAGTTGCTGCAGGACCTTTTCATTCGCAAACCAACGAAGCTTGGTTTACAAAAACGCCAGGATTAAAAGTGGTTTATCCTGCTTTTCCAGCAGATGCCAAAGGCTTATTAGCAACAGCCATTAACGATCCAAACCCCGTGTTGTTTTTCGAACATAAAGCTTTGTATAGAAGTATTAGACAAGAAGTGCCAACAGACTATTTTACCTTACCTTTCGGAAAAGCTTCGCTTATAAAAGAAGGTAATCAAGTAACCATTATTACTTATGGTGCAGGAGTCCATTGGGCTTTAGAAACTTTAGAGAAAAACCCAGACATTCAAGCAGATTTAATTGATTTAAGAACATTACAACCTTTAGATACTGAAGCTATCTATGCTTCGGTTAGGAAAACAAGTCGTGCTATTATTTTACAAGAAGACTCTTTGTTTGGAGGTATTGCTTCTGATATCTCATCCATGATTATGGAACATTGTTTCGAAGCTTTAGATGCTCCTGTAAAACGTGTAGCGAGTATGGATACTCCAATTCCATTTATCAATCAATTGGAAGACCAGTATTTGGCTAAAGGGAAGTTTGAAGCAGCTTTGAAAGCATTATTAGCATATTAAAAAATGTCTTATAAAAACTAAAAAGAGAGCCTGTTGGCTCTCTTTTTTAATTAAATTATCTATACATTTATTTTAAAGAATCGGCATAAGCTTGTACGTCATCCAAGACACGTAATAAATTCCCACTCCAGATCATGCCAATCTGTTCTTCGGTATAACCACGTTTTACCAGTTCTAATGTTACGTTAAAGGTTTCAGAAGCGTTATTCCAACCTTCAATACCACCACCACCATCAAAATCGCTACTAATACCAACATGATCAATACCAATCTTTTCAACGATATAATCGATATGATCTACCAAATCTGAAACATTCACGTTAGGAGGGAAGCCTTCAATTTTATTGGCTTTAGCATTTCCTAAGTCTAATACTTTTTTATAATATCCAAAAAAGGCTTCTTGTTCTTGTGGTTCTAAAGCCATAACTTCTTCTTTAGATGTATACCATTTAACACCTAAGGAATCTGCTACTTGTTTTTGAATGCTAAGTATTTTAGCATTTCTTATGTTCATTTTATTAATATTTAAGTAATCGTCTAAAGCAACAACTTGCACGACACCACCATTATCCTTCAACCATTGCAATTGTTCGTCATCCAGATTTCTACTTTCATCACTCAATGCTCTTGCAGCCGAATGTGACGCTATTATTGGAGCTTTACTAAGTTCTATCATTTGTTTCATAGCTTCTTTAGAAGGGTGAGACACATCTACCATCATACCTAAACGGTTCATTTCAACAATCACTTCTTTGCCTAAGTCGCTTAGCCCTTTATTTAGCCAAACGCCTTCTGCTTCACCAGTATGACTATCGCTTAACTGACTATGACCATTATGAGCTAATGATAAATATCGAGCTCCTAGATTATAGAATTTTTCTACATTTTTTATATCTAATCCAATTGGATAACCATTTTCAACACCTATCATGGCTATTTTTTTTCCAGAAGCATGGATGCGTCTCACATCGTCTGATGTTACTGCAAGTTCTATTTGATCTGGTGCAATATCTTCAACTAATTTATGAATGGCATCAAACTTAGACATGGCATTTTCATAAGCCATTTTATAACCTTCATCCGTTAAGGTATCTTGTCCTGTATAGACAATAAACCAAGCAACATCTAGGCCACCTGCTTTCATTTTAGGCAAGGTTACTTGCGATGTTAATTCTTGCGTATAGTTAAGTGAATCGGTGAAATTATTTATATCAATATCATCATGTGTATCGAGTGTAATAACTCTTTCATGTATGGCTTTTGCCCTTTCAACTAAGGCTAGTGAGTCATTGTTTACTGTTGAATTTTCAGTTTGTTTGACATCTTTTTTACAAGAAAAGCATGCTAATAGAGTAAATAAAATTAATACGTTGGTTTTCATATGTTTGTTACGTTGGTTTATGATGTGAAGTTACAAAAAAGTAAGACAGGTTTTATATCTCTTTAAAAATTGTATATTTATTCATAGGTTAAAAAAAATGTATATAAAAATATCTCTAGCAATATCAGCGTTTCTCTTAATTACGACTTGCACAGAAAAAACGAAAGATCCATATACATGGAAGCCTCTTAAGGTGACGGCTACTGCTTATAATTCGTTATCCTATCAAACCAATGATAATCCACATATTACAGCTTTTGGTGATAGTTTATATCCAGGGTTAAAATACATTGCTGTTTCTAGAGATTTACTTGGTTTAGGATTAACACATAATACACCTGTTAAAATTGAAGGTTTTAAAGAGATCTATTTGGTGAAGGACAAAATGCATTCGCGTTGGAAAAATAAAATAGATATCTATATGGGAGTTGATGTTCAAGCTGCAAAGGACTGGGGAAGGAAAAAAATAAACATTCTTTATGGAGTGATTGAAGAAGAAGAAGTTGCAAAGTTTGAAGAAGATAAATAAAAAAAAGCCAGCATGTTAATGCTGACTTTTTTAAAGACTAATTCATTTTTTAATGCGCAAAACGCTTAATACCTGTCCAAAGTTCATCGTCAGAGTTATTAAATCTCTTGACGAGTTTATTAACTGAAAGATGTTTTACTTTCTCGTAAGAATCTCTGGAAATTTTAATAACTGCTTTCATTTTGATTGTTTTTAATTGGTTTGGTTTCTAAAGCATTTTAAGCTTTTAGGGTCTTTAATAAAGGAATAAGAATGATTCGTTCTATACCTTATCTACATCTTCTTTTACTATTCCAAGTATAACTTTTACTTGTATTAGGTTTATGCGATATTTGATTGCTGTCTAAAGTTCTCATAATTTCTAAGTTTTTTGATTGATGACTAATGTTTAGATTATCTAAATCTTCTTTTGCTATTCCAAGTAAAACCTTTACTTGTATTTACTCTTTCCGATACTTGATTACTGTTTAATGTTCTCATAATTTCTAAGTTTTTTTTGATTGATGTATGATGTTTAGATACTATTATCTAAATCTTCTTTTACTGTTCCAAGTAAATCCCTTACTTGTAATAACTCTTTCTGATACTTGATTACTGTTTAATGTTCTCATGATTTTATGTTTTTTAAGTTTGATTGATACTATATAGACGATACAATTTTAAAATTGTTACAGTACCATGTATAACATAATAGTATTTTAACATTATTTAACACATTAACAAAGAGTAGGGATAATGTTTAATAGGATTGCTTAAGTTTGAAAAATTAAAATTTTGATAAAAAATTGGATATGTTTTATTTAGGAACGATTTTTGTCTCATACCTTTTGGTCTTAAAATTCGTTATATAAACTAATACGTGTTATGAAAAATGTTTGCCTCATTTTCTTTTGTATATTTTCATTATCTATTTATTCTCAAATAGATAATAGAAATGAATCGACAGCAATTCCAGCAAAAGAGAGCAAGGAGGGAAGTGAGAGTAATACACTTCTAGAGTCCAAGCCGATAGAAAATAACGGATTAGGTAATTCAGATTCCGATAAAATTAATGGATTATCTGTACCAAAGCAAAATCCACTTTCCAATTCTAATGAGAAAGAATTCTCCATGTTTCAATCGGAACAATTTGGTAATCCAGCCGAATTATATACAAAACAATTAAAAAGACATACTGGATATGCTAAAGAAGAAGTTGGTTCTAGAGAAAACGGAAGCACGACCAATCAATATCTAGGAGATTTTAAAACAGGTGTTTCAAAAGTCAATGTTATTTATCGAGATCATATGTATCCAGATGGAGATCGTGTTCGCATATTTGTGAATGATGAAGTGGTTATGCCAAATGCCTTATTACAATCTTCATTTAATGGATTTCAATTAGATCTTGTAGAAGGGTTTAATAAAATCGATTTTCAAGCTTTAAACCAAGGAGATTCGGGACCAAATACAGCCGAACTTCAAATATTGGATAGCACAGGAAATATTATTGCAACTGGTATTTGGAATTTAGCAACTGGTGTTAAAGCAACACTTATCGTTATAAAGGAATAATATCTATTTGCTCAAAATTCCCTGGTTGCATTTGTCCAACCTTAAATTCTCCTATTCTTACACGAACCAATCTTAGTGTAGGAAATCCAACAGCAGCAGTCATTTTTCTAACTTGTCTAAATTTACCTTCTGTTAAAGTTATAGACAACCAAGAGGTTGGTCCATGTTTGATATCTCTTACAAAACGTTCTGGTATATCGGGAGCAGAAAGAAATAGAAAAGCCTTGCAAGGCTTCGTTCGGTAAGGTTTTCCTTGAACAGAAATAACGACACCATGTTTTAGTGTTTCAATTGTTTCAGAATGCATTATGCCATCAACCATCACATAATATTCTTTTTCAATATTAGAGCTTCTTATGTAATCACTTGCTTTCCCATCGGTAGTTAACAGCAACAACCCTTCAGATTTTTCATCCAATCGACCAATAGCCATCAGGTTTTCAGGAAAATCATTGAGAGCACCAAGTAGTTTTTTGTTACGCCTTTTGTTTTGATTATTAACAAATTGACTCAAATAACCATAAGGTTTATAAAGCTTAAAATGTGTCTGTTTTTTAGAAAGATCCATAATATAACAAAATAAGAAAGTGTTTTAAAATTTTAAAGGAAATGATTCTTGAATCTTATTAACTACAAATGTTAAAAAAACTTAAGAATTTTATTCACTATAAAGCTATAAAAACTAAGAAAAGACCTTATTTTTGCACATTACAAATTTTATGAGCAAGACAGTTACATCTTTAGAATTAGAAGACAGACAAGTAGGGAAAAACCTATATAGCTACCAAAAAGGAGCGATTGATAAAATTTTTAAATGCTTTGAAGAGGCTCCAGAAGATTACCATTTACTATACCAATTGCCTACTGGTGGAGGAAAAACTGTTATTTTTTCTGAAATAGTTAGACAGTATTTAAAACACCATAAGAAAAAGGTGTTAGTGATGACTCACCGAATTGAGTTGTGCCGACAAACATCGACCATGCTTGAAGAATTTGGTGTAGATAATAAAGTAGTAAGTAGCAAAGCCAATTTAGACGACCAAGCTCAATACAGCTGTTTTGTGGCTATGGTGGAAACTTTAAACAATCGTTTACAAGAAGATAAACTGGATATTTCCGATATTGGCCTAGTCATTATCGATGAAGCTCATTACAATTCATTTACTAAATTATTTAAATATTTCGAAAAATCTTTCATTTTAGGAGTTACTGCAACACCATTAAGTTCGAATATCAAGCTTCCAATGAAAGATAATTACGATGAACTTATTGTAGGTGAAACCATCGAGTCTTTAATAAAGAATGAATTCTTATCTCAAGCAGATATTTTTTCATATAATGTAGGATTAACGTCTTTAATTGTTGGTGCTAATGGAGATTATACCGTAAAATCTTCTGAAGATTTATACACCAATCACGACATGCTTACCAAGCTCATGCAAGCGTATGAAGAGCGTTGTAAAGGCAAGAAAACCCTAATTTTTAATAACGGTATTAATACCTCTTTACATGTGTACGATACCTTTCGTAGTGCAGGATATCCTGTGGCACATTTAGATAATACCAACACCAAAAAAGAAAGAAGAAAAATACTTAAATGGTTTAGAGATACTCCAGACGCTATTCTTACTTCTGTAAGTATTTTAACCACTGGTTTCGATGAGCCAACTGTGGATGCCATTATTCTAAACAGAGCAACAAAATCCTTGACATTATATTACCAGATGATTGGTCGTGGCTCTCGTATTCTTCATAATAAAAATACTTTTACGGTTATCGATTTAGGGAATAATTTACACCGATTTGGACCTTGGGGAGCTGATTTAGACTGGCAACGTATTTTTAAATCTCCTAATTTTTATTTAGATAATATCTTAAGTGATGAAGATTTAGAAGATAATTTTAGATACGAAATGCCAGACGAGTTAAGAGCTGAATTTTCTAACTCGGATGTGGTGTATTTCAACATTAAAGAAACCTATATTGATGCTGTTAGAAACGGGGAATCTTCAAAAGTTGTATTAGAACGCTCTATAGAACACCATGCAAAAATATGTATTGAGAACAGTGAAGATTTGTATGATGCTTTAGATCTAGCAAAAAAACTAGGCGATGATATTGATTACAGAATCCATCGTTATACCAAATGCATTAGTAAGAGTACCTTTAATTTTGTGGAATGGCTAAAAAATGATTACCGAATGAAACTCAGAGCGTATTTACGTAGCAATTTCGATGAAGTTTTTGAAGAAGTCCACGGCAGACCAGCTGAAAACTAAGTAACAATCTCTTGTAACACCATTTTTATTCTAATGTTTCAATGAACATGTCGTGATTAAGGACTTAATGTCCCAAAACTGATAAATGTCAATGTTTATCTTACAAATTAATAATATCTTTAACTTTAAATAGAAAACCTATGAAAAAGATATTATTACCAACAGATTTTTCTGCAAACTCCTGGGAAGCATCCTTATATGCTTTCAATCTGTTTAAAGATGAGACTTGCACATTTTACATCATGCATTCGCTGGAGCCATTAGTGTCTGCACCTTCAACAGCTGTTTCTTCTAAAAGAGCAAATGAAGCCATAAGTAAATCTAGATTGAATGAATCTAAAATTGAATTAGAAAAGGAACTAAACAAGATTCATGAACTTCCTAAAAATAACAAGCATTCATTTGAAACCATAATTGTTCATGACTATTTTTTGAGTGCTGTACATGGAACCACCAAAGAACTAGCTATCGATATTGTGGTGCTAGGAACCAAAGGTGCTAGTGGTATTAAGGAAATGACTATTGGAAGTAATACAGCCAATTTAATTAAAAAGCAAACTTGCCCAATCATTGCAGTACCACAAGGTGCACTTGTAAATAATAAGTCTATGTTGGAAATAGGATTTGCAACCGATTTCAGTATTGCCAATTATCATCATGACCTCGATTTATTAAAAGCAATTGCAACAGCAAACACTTCCAGGGTTTCTGTGGTGCATGTATTAAATAAACAAGCCGAATTATCTCCAGAATTACGTGCTAACAAACTCGCTTTAGAAATGACTCTAAAACCGTTGCCTATAGATTTTTATTTTATTACAGATGTAGCGGTAGAGGTAGGGACACGGGTTTTTAGTGAAAGCAGAAAATTAGGCATGCTTTGTATTATCAATAAAAAACGTAGTTTCTTTGAAAAGCTTTTTAGTAAAAGTAATAGCAAGTCTATTAGTAGTCATCTTAATGTGCCATTAATTATTTTCAATCATGAAACAATATAACCCTGCAAAGGTGTTAGGTTAAATTTATATTAAAGGGCTTTCAATTATTTAGAATGACTTAAGAAGTTGTATTTTTAGAGAAGATATATCATTTTATGAACAAACAACTTATTTTAGCAAAGCGTCCAGAAGGAATTCCAGACGCATCAACTTGGACTTTAGAGTCTCATACAATTCCAACCATTTCAGATGGAGAGTTTTTAGTACAACAGCACTATGTGTCTTTAGATCCTGCCATGCGTGGTTGGATGAACGATTCTAAATCTTATATAGAACCAATAGCTATTGGAGATGTTATGAGAGCTGGTTCCATTGGAAAAATTATCAAATCCAATCATCCAGACTTTCACATTGGAGACACCGTAACCGGGTGGGGTGGTGTGCAGCAGTATGCAGTAGCAACAGATAAAACTTGGTACAAAGTAGATACCAATTTAGCGCCAATGCCAATTTATTTAGGAACCCTTGGTATGCCAGGGATGACGGCTTATTTTGGGATTTTGGAAGTCGGTAAAATTAAAACTGGAGATGTGGTACTGGTTTCAGCTGCAGCTGGAGCTGTTGGTAGTATTGTTGGACAAATAGCCAAACTAAAAGGCTGCTATGTAGTTGGTATTGCCGGAGGAAAAGAGAAGTGCGATTACCTTAAAAACGAACTTGGTTTTGATGCCACCATCGATTATAAATCTGAAAACATCTTTGACGCTGTTAAAGAAACCTGTCCGAAAGGCATCGACGTTTATTTCGATAATGTTGGGGGTGACATCTTAGAGGCTGCTTTATCTAGACTGCGTATGCATGCCAGAGTGGTTATTTGTGGCGCGATATCACAATACAATAATTTAGAAGAAGTTAAAGGCCCACGAAATTATATGTCTTTATTAGTAAGTAGAGCTACCATGCAAGGCATGATTGTTATGGATTATGCACCACATTATGGAAAAGCAGCTAAAGAGATGGGACAATGGCTTATGGAAGGAAAGCTAAAAAGTAAAGAAGCTATTTACGAAGGCATTGAAAATTTTCATGAAACCTTTATGCGTCTCTTTTCTGGTGATAAAAAAGGAAAACTTGTATTGAAAGTGATAGAGTAACAGATCTAATTAAAAAATATAAAAAAGACGTTATCATCTGATAACGTCTTTTTTTTTGGACTAATTAATATAATATTAAAAGTTTATTGGTTTGATTCCATTAAAGCAAAAAACTTATTGATGTTTGGTAAGATAATGATACGTGTACGTCTGTTTTTAGACCTGTTTTCATTAGAATTATTTTCTACCAAAGGCTGATAAAAACTTCTACCAGCAGCAATTAACTTTTCAGGAGCCACGTTATAATCTTCTTGTAATTTCTTTACCACTGAAGTAGCACGTAACACACTTAAATCCCAATTGTCTTTTACAGCCGCATTTGCTAACATGGTTTGATTGTCTGTATGACCTTCAACCATTACGTCTAAGCTTTCTTCAGAATTGATTACATCGGCAATTTTTTGTAGAATGTTATTGGCTTTATTACTTACACGGTAACTTCCAGAATTGAATAGCATTTTATCTGAAATAGAAATCATAACGACTGTTTCGTTGATGTCTATAACAAGATCTTCGTCTTCATTCATACTAGAGGTATCTATAGATTTACGCAGGTTATAACCAACAGCTAAATTCATAGAATCTTTAAGTGTTTTTGCTTGAGCCAAATCGTTTTGATCTACGTTTTTAAGCGTCGCTTCCATTTGCTTTCTCACATCGTTAGAAATAACAATATCGTCACCAACAGTAACTAACTTAGCATCGCTTTCTTCAGTTAAAGAATTTATCTTGGTATTATAGGTATCAATTCTTGCTTGAATCTCATCGAATTTAGCCTCTAAATCTTCTTTAGCGACTTGTGTTTTTTGCAATTCGCTTCTTATTTCTCCATTCTCTTGTTCTAAGGCAACATATTTTTTCTTAGAGACGCAGGCGGTCATAAAAATTCCAGTTAGAATAAAAATTGATAGTCTTTTCATAATATAAGTTTATTGTTTTTGGTTTATAGTTATATCTACGCAAGAGAAGTGAGCATAGATGTTTCAACTTTGGTTTTAATATTTATTTAACATTAACCCAAAGCCTGTAAAAACAAGGTGTTCTAATTATAAAAGACTTAAAGAAAGTGCATTGACTTGCAAAAAAGAGCTGCTATTTGTATTAATTCTCTATTAAAGTTTCTAGCTTATTGATGTTTTAAAGTTAAAATTTTACCATCTCTATAGATGGTGACCGTAAATTTTGGATGGTCTCCCATGTTATTAGCAAACGCAGCTAATTTGTTTAAGCTGGCTTCATTTAATTCAAATATCAGGTCGTTAAAACCTAATATAATATCGCCACCTAAAATCAATTTCTGATTGTCTATCACAACTTCGGTATGACCTCCTTTAATTCCCATCTCACCAAAAATTGAACTATCTACCACACGTTGTACCAATAGGGCATTGGCTTGTGGGACATTTAAGAGTTTACATTCTTTAGTAGAAAGAGTATGCATGTCGGCACCAAGCCATGGCATTTTATCATTCATTAGCAATTTAGCAGCTAGGTTTGAAGTACTGGCATAACCAATACCATCAAATCCTCCAGACTGTGTTGCAATACTACTCACTATACCAACAACTTCACCCTTTAAATTAAACATTGGACCACCAGAATTACCATGATTTATAGCAGCATCTGTTTGAATGAATTCTCTGTTTATAAATGGGTTTTTACTTGACTGGTCTTTTCTAATTCCACTAACATACCCAGAAGATAAAGAAGCTCCCTGGCCATAAGGAGCACCAATAACAAAAATACGTTCGCCAACTTCTAAGGCATCAGAATCACCAAAAGCAACAGTAACCGGGTTGATACGAGGTCTGAACAATTTAATTAAGGCAATGTCTGCACTTTTATAAGAACTCACTACGGTTGCAGGAATGACATCTCCATCAGGAAAAAGGACACTTATTTTCTCAGGAACAGTAACTACATGAGCTGCTGTAACTATCAATCGATCTGAAATCATGAAACCAGAACCTAAGCCTTCCTTTGTAACGACATTGGTTTTTGATATCTCGGAAGAAACAACTTCTTTTTCCGAAGTAAAAATAATAACTACGGCTGGGCTTACTTTTTTATAGATTTCAGAAAGATCTTGCGCATTCACAAAGAAGGTTGTGCATGTAAAGAGTAATAAGTAAATATATTTCATATACATTGAGTGATTTTTATCTAGCAAATTTAAGTCTTTTTTTAGTGGCATTGCCTATTTACCACCAAACAATAAAAGCCTTTTTTAGCTCTCCATTAGGCTGTTTTATCCAAACCATAGGAGAGGATTGTGCTTCTAAAATTGGGGTTATAAGTTCCATAAATGTTGTATGTAATAACCATGTTACTTGGGTCTGTGGCTCCAGTAACCAATTGGCTTTGCTGGGTATGTAAAACTTATAAGTCTTCAATTCTTTTAGGTCTTCTTTTTTAAAATAGCATCCAACCACGCATTCTGAATTGATAAGTGAAAACTCTGGAAGGGCTTTGTTAAAAGGCACAAATAACTGGGCTTTAAATAAGACTTGCTGCTTGATATCTCGAAGGGCAACCTCATGTTTCTCCAAGTATTTCAAGGTTTCAGGATGATAGAGCAGTGGCAACTGCTTGTTTTTTAGCTTGTCTAGTTTTTGCAGCAGGCTGTCTTTCCGGTTAGGACCAATCCAATGGTCTAATTCGGTGGTACCAACAGCAGCATCATACACATAGAATTTATAGATAATTTCCAGATGTACTGGTTTATTAGTTATTAAGAGCAAGGCATCTATTTCGCCAAGTGTGTGTTTTTCCTGTTGGATTTGTAGGTTTTCGAATACTAAGGAAATCTGTGGATCTTGTTTTAATTGGTGAAATACAAATTGCTCGACACGTTTTCCTAAACGGATGTTTTTTGGAAGACTTTCGTTAAAACCTGTCTTTAGATTTGAAGATAATTTTAATTGCTGCAAATGATACACCAATTGTCCGTTCCAAAGATTGGGTGTGTTTACATAACCTTGGTATTGTAGATTTACTTGCATTATTAATACACAGATATTTTTAGTAATAGGTTTCAAATATAACCAAGGTAAGTTGTAGAACGATATGTATGCTGTAAAAATTGTTTGGCTGCAACAGGTTCTAATTAAGTTATAGGAGTGTGTTGATATTTTCTATTTTACATAATATAAATTATAGTACAAATGTTATAATTGGTATTTTATGAGAGGAGTCCATTTGATAGCTATAATGTAGTATTATGTAAAATATCCCAGAAGCATTCGTTTTCATAAGAATAATTGGAACTTGGGTCATTAAACTAATAAGCGGTTTGCTTCGCAGCGTTTATAAAACATTTGTATCTATAATTAGCCGTTATGTAAAATAGCCGCTACCAAGCGCTCGATTGTTTTATAAAATCAAATTGCTCTGGCAATTTATTTTACACACAATTATCCAACGCTTGCCAACGCCAAAATAAAAGCTAACCTTTTTGCTGTAATTTAAATTTTAGCGTATTTGAATAATTGTGCTTCATATTTTTTTCTAGGCGATTCTCATGACATTCCATAAGAGCTTAAATTTTATGAAGGATAAAATTCTAAGCACTTATTCTATTCTCGTTGCTATTCTCGTTTCTATTTTAACTTTTTTTGATTGTAACTATTAATATTATGTAAAATAGAAATTGAGAATTTGAACTTTTAAAGGTTTGATTATATCTTTTTTTCTTGATAAAAAAAGAAACAAAAAAATCAAGACTGCATAAACTTTTGGAAACAATTACGGTTCATTACACTATATTTTAGGAAACAGTGTAACCCATTAAGATTGTTTTGAAATCCCTTGTATAATAGAAACTATTAGGAAACTGTATTTCTAGACCCCTAAAATATGGACGCTCCACTCTCCTATTGTTTTACCAAAATTTTATGAGGTCAGGTAAAAGAAATTATTCATCTTCTTCTTTATATGAATTTAATTCTTCAACAAGTTTATATACCCTTGTGACTGGATTTGAATTTGCTCGTGACTTACCATTATGTATTTTTTCTAAATTTATAGCTCTTTGGATTGCTAAATCTTCTCTACTTGTTTCTAATGTTTGCAGTAAATTATAAATATCAGGGTCATTTTTGAGATACTTTTTATTCAAATGATTGCTTAACAATTTGGAATAATCTTTTCGGCTTATAGCATTTTGATAATCTTCAAAATGTAATAAATACCATAATTCAAATGCTTCATTTGAATAAGCACAATTATAGCCATGTGCATTAGCCTTATTTATTGCATTTTCAAAATTTGCAGAAGGAAATGAATCTTTATCAAAAATAATCCACACTTCAAATTCAATAGTTGAATTTATTCTTTGATATCTAGGCATCATTTTAATTGCATGATTAACCAATGACAGTGTATTTTTCCCACCACTTGGGTCAATATCTACTTGAACTAAATTAACAGGTAGCACATTTTTTAAAGAAATAAAATAATTAGGTTCTGTTCTTGCTCCTTCACAAAACAGTAAATAATATTTTCTGGTTGGTTTATTCTCTACTATTCTAGCATCTCTCTCTGCCTTTCTATTTAATCTTTTTAAGATTGCATTGTCTATTTTAGTAACTCTAGCCATTCGTTACTTTTTTAGTTCTTTTACGTCGATGTTTCATTATTGAATCAAAATCACCAATAAATGGAATAGCTCCGTATTTTCCGCTAATGTAGTTTTTCTCGTACGCTTCATCATTTCTAGGTTTATATTCAATTAATGAATATAAATGCGATTCACCATAGTTATCTTTTTCTGCAAAATATATTTGATCTCTCCTAAAGATATCTCTATCTAATAAATTAGTATCATGTGTGCTAAAAATTAATTGAGCATTATTTGGATTACCTTCTTTACTATTAAATAATTCAATAATCTTCCTTGTTAATAATGGATGCAACCTAGTATTAAACTCATCTATAATTAATATTGTTCCGGTTAATATCGTATGGATTATTGGCCCAACAATATTAAAAAATTTATTTGTACCATGAGATTCTTGATCATTAAGAGAAAACTCTACTTCACCTACTTTCTTATTCTTACTGTCATAAACATCATGAAATGTTGTTATGTCGGCTACTGTTTCACTTTTTAATTCCTCTAGAATTTTCTTATAATGTTTCTTACCTTTTTTCGAGAAAATATCTTCACTAAAATCAGAAAACTCATTTTCTAATTCATTTAATTTTAAATTATTAATACCTAAATCAGCTAATTTTATAAAATCAAGAACCATTTTTGAGGTCTTTTTATCTTCTAACATTTCAGCGGTAATATCAAAATAATTAGCATCATTAATTCCATGAAGAAAATTACACATTCTAAACCATTCTACAATTTTATTTGAAATTTCACCATTGAATTGTGCAGCTACTGATAAGAAAAGAGCATTGGGTCTTGTTTTATCTTCTAAACGATCTCCTTCTGAAAATTTTTCAACCATTTGAATATTATCCATATCACGAATAAACAAAGGCTTTTCTTGCTTTCTTAAAGTTTCAAATAACCACTCTGAAACAAACCTTTTATTAGTGGCTTCAAAACCATAGCGATACTTAGTTTTGCCTATATAAAAAATCATTTCAAATAGAGTTGGTTTTTTCTCAGAAAAATTATCAAGTAAATAAGGTTTGATATTAAGAGGGTCGTTTGCAAGTGATTCTTTCGATGAGTTTTTAACTAACCATCTCATTTGAGCAATAGAATCTAAAAAATTTGATTTACCACTTGCATTAGCACCATATATTACAGCACATTTAAGTAGATTCATTCTTTCCAATTCTATTACAGCTTCATTTTCTAAATCTTTGATTGAAGCAGCAATCAAGCTTAGTCTATTATTCTTTCTAAAAGACCTATTATTTGTTGTATTAAACTCTATTAACATACGGATAACTCGTTATTTATTGAACAAATAAAACATTTTTTTAATATAAATCAATTAAATTTACGAAAAAATCTCAAAAATGAATCATTATTAACTATTTATTATGATAATAGCGCTAATATATTTATCCATTTCACACACATTCTACTACTCTCCTACCGTCGTTTCGTAAAAAGAGTGTTCCATTAACATCCTAGAGAAACATTTGTAAAGAAAAAAATAAAGGAAATAATGTATTAAACTTTCGCTTTTACCAAAGCTCAAGTTACATAACGCAGAACATTATAGTACATTTTATAACAGTTAGAGAAATAGCCTTTTAGGCGATATTTGACATAATTACAGATATAACGTCGCAGACTTATATCGATAGTAATTATGACAAGCTAATTGTGGCTTCGTTAGAATAATTTAAATGTGTAGCTATAATGATACTATGTAAAATAGAGCTTCTCGTTTAATTAGAATATTCTGTACAATGATCAAGATTTTATTTTTTAAACGATTCTAAGCGATTAACATTGGTAGAAATCAACGCCAAAATAAAAGCTAACCTTTTTGCGCTTATTAAAAATCGCGTATTCGATAAAATGAACGTCAAAAAAAAATTTAGACGATTACTCACGTCGTTAATATTGTTTTAGACGTGTTCGTGAATGCTGCGCATGTCTCGTGGCATTCCATAAGAGCTTAAATTTTATGAAGGATAAAATTCTAAGCACTTATTCTATTCTCGTTACTATTTAAACTTTTTTAATTGTAACTATTAATATTATGTAAAATAGAATTTAATTTTTTGAACTTCTAAAGGTTTTATTAATTCTTTTTTTCTTGATAAAAAAAGAAACAAAAAAATCAAGACTGCATAAATTTTTGGAAACAATTACGGCTCGTTACGCTATATTTTAGACTATTTGGCGTTAATAAAATGTCTACTAGACATTTTTAGCTAAATACGATTCGAAAGAAACATTTAGTAAAGTGTTATATCCAAATCCAATCATCCACAGGATAATTGCATTGGTATAGCCTAAAATTTGGACGCTCACTACCCAGCCACATCAACTTGCAGATTTAAATAATTGATGTGTTAAGCAATAATTTAAACTCCTGTTTTACCAAAATTTTATGAGGTCGTTCATTTATTATTTCAAGTTTTTCTTCTTTCAACACTTATAGATTGTATAAATTAAAATCTGATTATATGATGGTGGAAACAATTAGAATTATAAAAATATTAACATTTTTATAAACGGTTACGTTCAATAAATAATTTACATTTGTTTACTAAACGTTAACGTCTAATAAGATGCCTAAAATAGTTGCACAAAAAAAAGATTGGTTAAAGCTTGGCTATAAATTGTTTTCTGAAAAAGGAATTTCTGGCATAGTGGTTGAAAATATGGCTAAAAACCTAAACTGCAATAAATCCAGTTTTTATTGGCATTTTAAGACCAAAAAGGAATTTATAAGGCAGATGGTTAACTATTGGGTAGAAAACAAAACGAAAAAAATCATTGAAATCACAAGTGCCGAAGATAATGCGTCCCAAAAATTAAATAAACTCATAGAGATAACCTATAGCAAGATGCCGTATTTAGACTTTGTTTTTTACCTAAAAAGATACGCTGTTAAGGACAAAATGATTTCAAAAATCATTGACGATGTTGATAATCAAAGAATTGAGTATGTAAAAGAATTGTTGAAAGAAAATGGCTATAAGGACAAAGAGGCAAAGATTAAAGCATCGTTGCTCTACAAGCATTTAATCGGTTTTTATGAAATGACGCGTTATAAAGAACTGGATAGTAAATATATGACAGAAGTAAAAAAAGAGATTGAACAAATTATTGACATATAAAATAAAAAACCATGACAATTATTGCACAGTATTTATGGCTTATAGGCGCTTTAATTTTTTTTATTTTAGGAGGCATTCATTTAACCTATACATTCTTTACCAATAAGTTTTCTTCAAGAAACCAAAATGTTATTGCAGAAATGAAGTCGTCTTACCCAATATTAACTAAACGCACTACCATGTGGAAAGCATGGATTGGCTTTAATGCAAGTCATAGTATGGGAGTGCTGTTTTTTGGCATTATAAATCTATATATAGCCTTCAAGTATTTTGATGTTTTACAATCAGACCATTTCTTTTTCCTTTTGAATATATTAATAGCTGGATTTTATGTTTGGCTTGGAAAGAAATATTGGTTTAATGTACCTTTTATTGGAGCATTTATTACTCTAACATGTTACTTATTATCCTATAGCATCATATTTACAGCATAAAGAAATACATCATTACTATTATTAATAACTAGAAACCTATGAAATACCTTAAAACTCTTTCATTAACTATTTTTATAATCCTTAATAGCTCATGTACAGAAGCTAAAACAAAAAAGGAAACCAACAAAACAACACAAACTGAAAGTAAGACTACAAAGCATTCAGATTTTATCCAACAAAAAATAACAGACAATTTATACATCCTAAAAAATCCAAATTATAACACCAATGTTGGCGTTTATATTGGCGAGAAGGAGATTCTTTTAGTTGACCCAATGACAGGAAACAACAATCAAGAACAATTGTTGAACGCCATAAAACAACTGTCTGAAAAACCTGTTACATATGTCATCAACACCCATCATCATATGGATCATAGTGGTGCAAATACGTTTTTTAAGGATTTAGGAGCAACCATTATTTCACAGGAAAATACTAAATATACAAATGCAACTTACGATGTTACTTTTAAAGACACTTATACATTGAATTTGGGTAATGAAACAATAGAACTTTACCATACTGTTGCACATACTTTTGATGACGTTTTGGTGCACTTTAAAAGCAATAATGTTGTATTCATGGGAGATACCTATATGACCAATTCCTTTCCACATTTTTATTATGGTGGTGGCAGTAAAGGGCATTTAAGTATCATTGACAAAGCATTGGCTCTTGGAGATGCAACTACTGCTATAGTACCAGCTCACGGAAATTTGACCGTCACCAAAAATGAACTTACTACTTATAGAGAAAGCTCGGTAAAATGGATGAGCAGAATCAAACAACTTCACAGTGAAGGGAAAAATTCTGATGCCATTGCTGATGATGCACAAATACAACAATTGAGTATGGTTTTTAATGATGGTAAGGATGTGTCTAAACAAAACATCCAACGAACCATAGACAAAACAATAGCTGTTGATTTTGTTGATACCATTGAGCTTAACGCTAATGCCTTAAAAAATTATGAAGGTATTTATCAATATGAAAATGGTCAAGTTGATGAAATTATTCTTCAAAACGGCACATTGATTTTACGAAGTGAAGGCAATTACATGTATGAAATTGTCCCGATTTTAGAAACCAAGTTCCATATAAAAGGACAATTTCCAAATAAGTATTTAACCTTTGATGCCACCAATACACAATTTGTTTTCTTTAATGGAAAAGAACGTTTAACAGCAAAAAGAAAGTAACAAGCATCAAAACTTACCGTCGTAACATTATTACATCTTCAAAAAACGCATAATCAATCATCAAGCATGAAAAATAAAGTCAACATCGTACTAGAGATTATTAGTGTATTAGCCATAATGCTTGCAATTAAATCGATTGTAGATTATTTTGAAATCAATGGTGCTGGTTCTATAGCAATATGGTCTGCCATTTTTATAGCCACTATTTTTATGAGGAGAAGAAAAACCACTTGGAGAGATTTGGGGTTGGTTTTACCAAAAGGGAAACGAGAGTGGCTTACTAGTATCGGATTAGCTTTCTTAACAGTGATTATTGTATTCCTCCTAATGGGACTTATTTTAGACCCAATTCTTACTCACTTCGGATTGGAAAAACCGTCAGATGTTGCCGATAGGTTTCAGTTTTTTCTTGGAAACCCCATACTCTTCATCACTTACCTTGTAACAGTTGTTTGGATTGGTGCTGCTTTAGGAGAGGAATTATTAATGCGAGGGTTTCTACTCAATCGCCTTACTGATGTATTTGGTAAAAATAAAATTGGTTGGATAGCAGCTATGGTAATTCACGCCATAATATTTGGTATGTTGCATATCTACCAAGGAATTGCAGGAATCATTACAACTACATTTATAGCGCTTATTTTTGGTAGTATTTATTTAATTGCAAAAAGAAGGTTTTTCCCAGTTATATTGGCTCATTTAATTATTAATACCATTAGTTTAACAGCTTTTTATATTACTGGTGGCGTTGTGAACTAAGGAATCCACAAAAACATTAGATAAATGAACATCTACTTTTTCATAGCTGGAATTTTATGCTTTCTATTAGGAATTGCTCACTCAATCCTTGGTGAATACTTGATTTTTAAAAACATAAGAAATAAAGAAAAATTAGTTCCTACAAAAGAAACCATAGAATTAAAGGAAAGGCATGTGCGCATCCTTTGGGCAACCTGGCATCTGGCTACAGTTTTTGGTTGGTGTCTTGGAGCCATATTGATAAAAATTTCGATTTTAGAAGAATCACAGTTAATTGACTTTATAGTTAAAACAATTGGCTTAACTATGTTTTTATCATCGTTATTGGTTCTCATTGGAACTAAAGGAAAACATCCAGGGTGGCTTGTACTTTTAGCCATAGGAATAGTATTGATAATTGGAACTTAAAACAGTTTAAAATGACCATAAAGAAACTACATTACTTCTCTGGAATTATCCTATCCATTTTTGTTGGCTTTCACTTATTCAATCATTTGTATAGCCTATTTGGTTCAAACGCTCATATTGAATTGATGGAGAAATTAAGAATTGTTTATAGAAATGTATTTGCCGAAACCATTTTGCTTTTGTCTGTTGCAGTTCAAATAATTACTGGGGTAAAACTGTTCTCAAAAAAACGTGGAACTGCTTCAGGTTTTTTTGAAAAACTGCATATTTGGTCAGGGCTTTATTTGGCGTTTTTTTTAGTAATCCACGTTAGTGCAATATTGTCAGGTAGGCTTATTTTAAATTTAGACACCAACTTTTATTTTGGAGTTGCTGGTCTCAACATATTTCCTTTGAGTTTGTTTTTTATTCCTTATTATGGTTTAGCTATCTTCTCGTTTTTTGGGCATGTTGCTGCTGTACATTTTAAAATAATGAAGCTTCGTATATTTGGAATGTTACCTAACAAACAAGCGTATTTCATTCTAATAATTGGAATTTTTGTAGCTATAGCTATACTTTATGGGCTAACAAATGGATTTAATGGCGTAGAAATTCCAAAAGAATATAATTTGTTTACTTAAATGTATAAGATATATTATTAGTCATTCCACACACATTACTCATGCGCACTTATTTTATTTTAAAGAATTCGAGAATCTCACAAGTTCGATTTTCACTTCCCTCCTATGGTTCGACATGCTCTACACAAACTCTTTGTATAACAAGACCCTGAAACAGGTTCAGGTTGACAAGTGTTAGAAACCTTGTGGTTGTCTTTCTCTTTAAGATGATATATCTTATCTGCTATTCGCTATATTTGCTATTTTAAAATTTGAACCCTTATTTATGTCTCACATCCGGTCTTTTTATGTTGCTTTTATTTTTATGTTTTTACACCAAATGATGAGTTTTTCACAAAACGACAAGCTAAGCATTACGGGTCTTGTTTTAGACACCCAAAGCAATGCACCTATTGAATATGCTACTATTGCCATAGTTGATTCTCAAACAAAAGAAGCTATTACAGGGACTATTACTGCTCAAGATGGGCGATTTTCATTACAAACGGATGCCACCCATTTTTATATAGACATTAGTTTTATTGGTTATAGCACCAAAAGCATTCGTACTTTTAACACGGTTAACAACAGTATTGATTTAAAAACGATTCTATTGGAACCCCAATTAGAAGGTCTGGATGAAGTGTTGATTCAAGCTGAAACTTCTCAAACAGTTTTTAAATTGGATAAGCGCATTTTTAATGTAGGTAAAGATTTAAGCGCCTCTGGTGCCAGTGCTCTAGAAGTATTAAATAATGTGCCTTCAGTTAGTGTTAATATTGAAGGTGCTATTAGTTTGCGTGGGAATGAAGGTGTACAAATACTTGTTAATGGGAAACCTTCGGTTTTAGCTGGTGATGATGGTAGTGCGCTAGGTATTATAACAGCTGATATGATTGAAAGTATTGAGGTTATTACCAACCCTTCTGCTAAATATGATGCTCAAGGTACTTCGGGTATTATAAATATTATTCTTAAGAAATCTGAAAAACGAGGCTTAAATGGTTCTGCCACCTTAAATGTTGGTGTTCCTAATAGTAATAGCTTTGGTTTAAGTGTTAATAAACGTACTGAGAAATTCAACCTTTTTAGTCAGTTAGGATTTGGAATACGGACCTACCCTACTGAATTTGAATCTATAAATGCCGATTTAATAGATGATATTACCATTACAAACATTGGTGACAGTGAGTTTGATGAAAAGTTTGGGAATATTCTTATTGGTGCCGATTATTATATCAATGATAGAAATGTGATTACCTTGTCTGGTTCTTATGCCTATGAAGTTGAAGATCAAACGGCTTTTTCAGAATTCTACCAAACGGATGCTACCAATGCCATTACTGACCAATGGAATAGAAATGAAAATACGGAAGCTACCAACCCAAAAATACGTTACGAGCTACAATACAAAAGCGATTTTAAGCGTCACGAAGATCAAACGTTATTGTTTAGCGCTATGGGAAACTATTTCCGTAAAGACCAGACCTCCGAGTTTAATAATACAACCATCTTTGGGGATATGGATAGCTTTAGACAAGAATCTCGAACCGATTATAAGTTAGAGGATTATATTTTTAAATTAGATTATACCTATCCTTTTTTAGAATATTACACTTTAGAGATAGGATCGCAATATACCCTTAACAAGGTGTCTAATGATTATGCTGTGTCTAATTTTACAGGAGGTGTTTGGGTTGAAGATCCTTTTTTAACCAATATTTTTGATTTAAATCAGAATGTCTTTGCTGCTTATACAACAGCTGCTTATGAGGCTAACAAATGGGGTTTTAAATTAGGTTTGCGTTTAGAAAACACCGTTATTAATACCTTATTGGAAACTACCAACGAAACTGATAATCAAAACTATACCAACCTATTTCCAAGTGCATACGCTTCTTATAAAGTATCTGATGATTTTTCGTTGCAACTGGGATATTCAAGTCGTATAAACAGACCCAGTTTAAGGCAGTTAAATCCTTTTTCTAATATTAGGAATAATTATAGTATCTCTGAAGGGAATCCTGAATTACAACCCGAATATACCAATTCTTATGAGCTAACAGGCATTCAGAAATTTGATAAGCTTTCTTTTAGTATGAGTTTGTATCATTGGTACACCACAGATGTTATAGAATACATTACTGTTTCTGAAAACAATGTAAGCATCTCCAGACCTGAGAATGTGGGCACTAACAACACGACAGGTTTTGAGGCTAATGGGAAGTATCGTCCGTTAGATTGGTTGACAATTAATGGGGATTTTAACTTTAATTATTTTGATAGAAATGGTTTTTTTGAATTACAGTCGTTTGATTTTACAGGCAATAGATGGTCCACCACCATAACTGCAAAAGTTAAACTCCCAGCTGATTTTGATTTTGAAATCTCTGAAAACTATAATTCTAAATACAAAACCTTGCAACAGGAGGTTTCTGCTATAAATTTTGTAGATCTTGGTGTTAGAAAAAAAATAGTAAAAGGACGTATTATACTAAATTTAAGTGTTCGCGATGTCTTTGCGACTCGTGTGGATGAAACGGTAACCTCTGAGCCAGATTTTTATTTATATAACAGTCGCCAACGTGGTCGTTTTGTTAATTTTGGAATTAGCTATGGTTTTGGTAAAGGTGAAGCCATGCAATTTTCTGGACAGCGCAGGTAGATTATTCAATTATTTTTCCTTGAGAATTAGTAAGCAAATCATTAAAATGTTCTAGATTATCTTGTTGTATTGCATTTACATATTAGTTTAAGAGTTGTCACGACTGGGTTATTACTATTTAATGTTCACAAATCCTTTGCTTTACGTAAGATTTTTACAACACGGTTATGTGTTATTTGAAGCAAATTCCATTGGTAGCCTGTAAAATCTGTGGTATTCATAAACTGTATAACCACTGCATCAATGTCTTTATGATATTCTGCCATACATTGGTAACCAGGAATAAGACCTCCATGTTCATAAACGTAAGAGTATAGTTCCTGTTCCCCTTCATTAAACACTGTGCCATCGTTTAATGCCCTTAAGAATATACCAACATCTTGTGCTGAAGCTATCATTGAACCATAACCATTCATGCCATAATCATTGGTCTTTAAATCCTCATCAATACCTACATAATATCCACTCATTAATTCATCAATATTTTTAACTTCACTAAGCGAGCTAAACGTATTGTTGAGTTCAAGAGGTATCAAAATTTCGTCCTTGATATATATGCTAAATTTATACCCTAAAACCTTATCAATAATTTTTTCAAGCAATAAATAATTCGTGTTGCAGTATTCATATTTTTTATCAGGTTTAAAGTTAGCTGGTAAATCAAGTACTAATTCCAGTTTTTCGTTTTGGGTTTTAGGTGGGTTATTCCAATAACCAGGATGGTCAGTAAAATTAGGAATGCCACTCCTATGTTGTAACAGCATTCTCAAGGTGATTTTATCTGCATATTCAATTCTTTCAGCAAGCTCAGGCAAATAATCGCCTAGGGTTTTATCTAAAGACAATCTATTGTCTTTAACTAATTTAGTTGTAGCCACAGCTAAATATAATTTAGTAATACTACCAATTTTAAATAAGGCATCAGGCTTGGCTGGTATCTTGTTCTCGCGGTTGTGATAACCTGCTGTATAGAAAGCTGGTGGTTTGCCAGCTTGATCTACATAAACAATTACACCATCAAAACCATAACTCAATGTTTGGTCTACTTGTTCTTGTACTGTTTTAGGTAAAGGTCTAATCCATGCCTTTACTAATATCCAAGGCACAAACCATAACGATACAATGGTTCCAACTAATAAGGCTATACGTAACATAAGTTTGGTTTTACTGATTTTGCTGTTCATACTATGATTATTAGACTACAAATATATTTCAGATTGCAATAAAAATAAATTATGAATTACCCAACTGTTAAATAGTATGGATGAAATGATTTAGATCTTTAAAACTCTTTATAGACCAATTAGTATAAGGTCTTTTTTAAGTGGTGCTCATTGATTTCTTGAGAAATTTAATAGCAACTAGTATTAAGATTAAAATTAAAGAAATAAAGAATACACTAGTAGAAACGCTTTTTATAATTGAAAACATGTTGGTAGTACTAACTGTAGTTTCGGTAATATCTGGATAACTGTTTAGCATTCCGATAATTCCTATGTTTTCGAAATAATCTGCAATTCCTGCAATAATTGGCAAAACACCTAGATACATATACGGTGCATTAAGTTTGTTTATTTTCTTTAGGAAATATGCCATCACTAAACAATAGGTAATCCCAAAGAGTAATGGATAGATCATATCTACTGGTATTTGATTGGTTAGATATGTTTCACGTCCATTACTACCTAAAGCACTGAAAAGTTTATTTACATACTCGAAATCATAGCCTGTTGGCATCATGTCTAATAACTTCATTTCATTCGCGAATGTCATAGTTTTAGGAATGGTAACCAACAACATAAAAGCATAAACAAGATTGGTGAGCATAAAAAGCCCTAAAACTTTTTTTCCTGATAAGTTTCTCTCAATAATTTTATTCAAATTCATCACTTATAAGATTTACAATTCGTTTATTATCATTTCTATTTTGAACGTGTTTAGAATGCTTTAAAAGTACTGTTTTCTTTAATGAAGGAAAAATTCTGTTAGCACGTTTTATCATTTTCTCACCAGGAAACATCAAGTCGTTTTTTGCTGTTATTAATGTTATTGGTGTTTTTATTGCATTGGCTTCTCTCCTATTTATTAATGGAACAGGCGTGAAATCCATTTTAAAATGTAAAAATACTGTTGAAAGAAATTGGAGTGCAAAGTCGTCTTTTTCCGTAAACACTTCCTTCAAAAAACGTTCTACATATTTTGTTTTTTTTGATTTCATAAAGCGTTTCATTGGTATAAACACTTTAAATAATGCTTGTAATGGATTTCCATTAACAATATAAGCAGGTGCAGTTAAAAACACTTCATTAATATTGGCATCTTTAAATTCTAATGCCTTTAAAATGACCAAACCACCAAACGAAAACCCTGCAAGTGTTACATTTTTTAGTTCTAAAATGTCAATGACTTCATGTAACCATTTTCCGTAGTCCTCATTTTTCATAGATAATCGAGTTTCAGCACTTTTATTAGGTTGCGCCAACACATCAACTGCAAAAACTTGAAAATGAGATTCTAGACCAGAATAAGCTTCTAAAGCTATTGGTGCACAACCATTTGAACCATGAACGACTAATATTGGTGGTTTTGTGGCATCTCCAGTAACAATTACATTGGTTTTACCAAAAGCCGTTTCAATCTCATGATTTTGATAGTTGATATTTAAATCCTTTAACTTTTGATTATAAAGATTTAAAATCTCACGTTTTCCTGTTTCAGATTTATATAGAGACTCCATTATGGCTAATAAAATTTAATTTTGATGTGATTTACTATAGATTACAGGCATTTGCCCTTTCCATTTCGTCCATAAATGGTCATCATTGATTAAACTTGCCATAAAATGCCCCACATTAATACGACTTACTTTACCTGCATTAAAAATGGCACTTCGTGTTGGTGAAGGATATATCTCGTAATTGGATACGTTGTCTTCGTTAATTAAACCATCTGGTCTCACTGCAACCCAATCAATAGACTCATTGTTCTGACCAATTTGTGTTCTTAAATAGTCTGCCGCTTTTTCATTATCAACATGTGGAGGCAACAGTAAACGTAGCAATCCAATAACGCATTTTTGAGCAAATGATATGGACTCGTTTAAATCACGATTACGATTTCCCGTGGTATTCATTAACACAAACTTTGTAGGCCTTTTTTGATTATTTGATTGTATAGCATTACATAATCGTCGTGTTGCATCTGTTACCAGTTTTCTAGGCTGTCCGTAAATGCCTTTGAAAGTGAGATTATGACCAAGACAAGAGGCAACTGCATCACAATCACTTACAATATCACGCATTTCTATATCAGTTAATTCTAATATACTTGCGCCAATTATTTTGAGATTGTCATTGGTTTTCCATGATTCAGGTAACTTTTCAGGAGATCTTACAATGACTTTTACTGTGTGATTTTGAATTAGAAGTTGTTCTACTAATTGACTTCCTGTGGCACCACTTGCTCCTACTACTAAAACTGTCATATTATCTATATATTCTTTTATTTTAAGACTTATTTTTGATGAAATTGTTACAGTTATTTCGACTATTTATTGCAGTTTTCCAATTTCATTATTAGTTAAATTCCCAACATTTGCAGTTATTTTTTCAATACTCCAATCCCACCATTTTAGTTCTAAAAGTTTTGCAATAACTTCTTTTGAAAAACGCTTTTTAATTTCTTTAGCTGGATTGCCACCAACTATAGAATAAGGTTCTACATCTTTTACAACCGTTGCGTTTGTGGCTATAATGGCTCCGTCGCCAATAGTAACTCCCGCCATAATTGTTGCGTTATAGCCTATCCAAACGTCATTTCCGATGTTTATATTTCCCTTTTGTGGATAGGATTTTCTTTCCATGGCATGTTCCCAACCATTTCCAAAAATTGCAAACGGATAGGTTGACATGGCATCTGTTAAATGATTTGCGCCATTCATTATGAATTTTACATCAGAAGCAATCATACAGAATTTTCCAATGATTAATTTGTCGCCTACAAAGTCAAAATGGTATTTTACATTTTTCTCAAAGTTCTCCACATTTTCAAAATCATCGTAATAAGTATAATCTCCAACACTAATGTTTGGGTTTTTTACAATATTCTTTAAAAAACAAAGCCTGTCATAATTGGCAAGAGGGAATTTGGTGTACTTATTTGGTCCCGTCATAATTCTTTTTTTAATCTTTATTTTATGGCGATTTCAAATATCGTCATTCTTTTTCGCTATAGTTAGTTAAATGGTTTATCACTTTATCTTTACAATTGTATAATTTATGATTATTTAGATTCTTTTTAAAATCCAATTAGAAATTTCTTTTAAAGCCGTTGGAGAAAAGGTTTGTTCAATTTTTCTATATTCATCCATCTTTCCTGTTTCACACACTTGAAAAAAGTGATTTAAATTTTCTAGTTCTACTATTTTATAATCTTTATTGCCGCCTTTTATCAATGCTTTTCGTATGCCTTCTTGATTTATTTGTGCATTTACTTGAGAATCTTTACTTCCATTTAATGACAATACTGGGATTTGTAATTTTTCAATTTGATCGGCTGGATTATATTGTAAAAAATAACGCGACCAAGGCTGTAAACTAGTCTTTAACTGACTTTCAATAAATAAATTGATTTTCTCTTCTGGCACGTTTAAAGATGTTAGAATTGGTCTTATAAACGCATTATAATGCGTCGTCAATTCTTTTTCAATTTCTAAATCACTCTTATTAGAAGTTACAATTGCAATTGCTTTTCTTGTGTTTTTTTCATAAGATGCTTCATCTTTAACTGGAAATTGCCTTAATGTTTTAGATTGCATAACAGATAATTCAGCTCCAGATATTCCTGTAGACGCAAGCAATACGATAAAAGCAATATCTTTTGAGTTATTTGCTACTAAAGGCGCAATAATGCCACCTTCACTATGTCCAATCAAACCAATATTTTTTTTGTCTACATCGTTTCTAGTTTTTAAATATGCAATAGCACTCATTACATCTTTAGAAAAATCTTCAGTTGTTGCATTTCCAAAATCACCTGTAGATTCTCCATTACCACGATCATCAAAACGCAATACTCCAATACCTTGTTTTGTTAAATAATCTGACAGCACTAAAAACGGTTTGTGTCCCATAAAACTTTCATCTCTGTCTTGTGGACCACTTCCACTAATTAATATTACTACCGGAAATTTTCCGTTTTTATTGGGTAATGTTAACGTTCCTGCTAATTCAACTTTGGCTTCTGTATTTTTAAAACGGACTTCTTCTTCATAGTATGGATAAGGCTTCACTGGTTCTTGAGGTCTTTTTTGGTCTGCTATTTCTATAGCACCTTTTTTTAAGTTTAAGGCCATTTCTATACCACCTTCTTTGTAAGTGCCTTCAAATTGTTTCGCTTCATTATTAAAAATTCCTATGTAACTCATTCCAACATTAGAGCCATCAATTATTAAGGTTCCATCTGTAAAAGCTGTAGCTGAAGGTTTAATACCAGAAATTCTAAACGTTGGAACATCCATAGTAGTTGAATACGTAGCATTTTCTTGTTTTATGTTAAAAACGAAGGTGATTGATTTATCTCCTCTTTTTGCTTCTCCATTCCAATCTCCTGAAATATCTTGAGAAAGTACACTAGTAATTGCGAGTATTATTAAAAGTATAGTAATTGTTATTGTTTTCATGTTCGTTAAATTTTGATTGATGCTGTATAAGCCAAATATTCTTTAGCTGTCTGTTATTGATGAAATAATGTTAATAATTTAGGAATGAAAGAGATTTTCCTAAATGTTCAATTGGTTTTAGAGGATGTTTCCGGCTGCTTTGGCTTTAGCATCTTTATTGCGACCTATATATGCACCAATGAACATTCCTAAACAAATTCCTAAGGAAAGCCCTAAAGACTTTTCAAAACGCTGACCTATAAGAACTCCAAAAACGACTCCAAATAATATTCCTAGACTTACACTTAAGTTTGTGTAGTGTCCTTTAGTAGTTAAGGAAAACGTATCTTTTAAATAGTTTTCAAATTTAGTAAGTGCCTTTTTGAAAAATCTTTTTCTATTTTCAGGATTTGATTCTAATTGTAAACTTTTCAGTTCTTCTTCTATAGATTGAATTTCATCAGTTGTAAATTCTCTGTTTTTCAATTCATTTAAAATATGAAGAAATTTATCGTAAACTTTAATTTCAGATTTTTTTGTTGTTTCGGTTTTTAAACTTTCAAAAAGGTTAATGGCATCTTTTAGTGTCATAATTATTAATGTTTTCTTGGTTAGTGGCTGAAAACAAAATTTATTACATGCAAAACATATTTTTATTTGTAATATCGCATAAATAGCTGTAAACACAGACAGTTAAGAGATGTTTAGCTTCTTAGACTTTCTATATCTGTCATTAATTCTTCTAGTTTTTTGAATATTCTTCCATAAACTATGTTTAAATCCCATTTATAAATTCGACCTCCAACAAGAAATAGTAGACCTATTATTACTAATGCTATAATGATTCCTATTACTGGAACACCAAAAATGAGATATGAATCTGGAAAACCAATAAGAATCTCACCTACAAGTCTCTCACCTAAAGGCATACCTTCTGCATCTTTAAACCAAAATCCTAAAACCATTGATATAAATATTATTGGATATAAAAATCTTGAGATTTTCTTATTGATTGCTATCTGTTTTTGTATCCATTGATTAAATGTTTTTAGGTATTGAGAACTACTTACACCCAAATCTATTTTGTTTAAATCATTCAATAACTTCTTATTTATAATAACGAGAACAGAAAGTGTAACAAAAAATATGATACCTGTTATTGGAATACCTACAATGAAAGAGACTATTAAAAAAGCAAATGAGAATGCAACAATTGCTATCAAATTTATTTTAAACATCCTTTTAAATTTATCAATGATATGAATTGATTTTTGGCTGTATAGGTTGTTTATTTTTGGTGCAATTAATGCATCACTTTTAAGAAAACCTTCTTTCCAGATATTTTCAATTGATCTTTCCATCTAATATTTTTTTTAATCTCGTTTTAATTCTTTTAACTCGTACACCAATATTATTAGGGTTTGTACCTATAATTTCGGCAATTTCCTTTTGCGACTTTTCTTCTAAATACAGCATAATAATGGCTCTATCAATTTCTGATAGTTTTCGAATAGCATCATATAATAAATTTAGAGATTCGTCTGAAAACGCGTAATTGTCTTCAGTTTCATCAGCAGTTATAGAATCAGATACAAAATGTTGAACATTATTTTTCTTTTTCTTAAGTAAGGTTAAACAAACGTTTAATGAAATTCGATACACCCAAGTACTCCATTGCGATTCTTCACGAAAGTTGTTTTTACTCCTCCAAATTTGTAAACACACTTCTTGGTAATAATCTTCAAAATCTTCTTGCGAGTTGGTATATGCTCTACATAATTTGATGATTATTCCTGCAAAGGGTAAAATGGATGTTTTATAAAAATCGCTACTCAATCGTGTTGTTTTTATTAGTTAGTGGCAGAAATGAAAAATTATTACACACCAATGTAAAATTGCAAAATGAATCTCTTTTTAAAGATATTTAAGCACGTCTTGTCATTGCATGATTAATTTCAAAATCAATCTAAATCATTTTATTTTAATAATCGATTTACATTAAGCTTATACATTTTACCAATTGGTATTTTGTGATTGCTTATATGTATTCTATTACCTTCAATCAACTCAATTTTATCTATGGAAACAATAAAGGATTTGTGAACCCTTATAAATTGATTTTCTGGTAAGTTATGCGTAAAAGATGTTAGTGTTTGATGTGAAACAATCACCCTATCCATCATATTAATTTTTACATAGTTTCCATACGCCTCAATAAACAGAATTTCTGCAAGTTTAATTTGATAGTATTTCTTGTCTTCTTTTATAAAAATTTTGGAATCCTCTGAAGCTTCTTTATTTTGAATTAAAGTAGATTTATTAGATAATGCTTCGGAAACTTTACTTACAGATTTTACAAAACGACTAAAACTAAACGGTTTTAACAAATAATCATCAATATTTAATTCATAACCTTCTAAAGCAAATTCTTTGTAAGCAGTCGTTATAATAACCTTTGGAGGATTAGGAAGTGTTTTTAAAAATTCTAAACCAGATAGTTTAGGCATATTGATGTCTAAAAAAATAAGATCAATTGAATGTTTATTAAGATATTCAAGGGCTTCAAATGCATTATAACAACTTTTTTGGTAGGATAAATAAGATAAGTTACTCGCATAATCTTTAATATTATCATGCGAGGCTGTCTCATCGTCTACAATTATATATTTTATCATTATTTGTATATTTCTAAAGTTGTTGAATAACTGTTTTCTTCAATATTATCACACAATTGGTATTTGTTTGGATATAATAAATTTAAGCGATCTTTTAAATTTTTTAGACCAATGCCACTGTTTTCTGATGATTCTTCAGCATCGTAATTATTCTTGACTGTAAAACTTATTTTACTATTATCTTCAATAATTTTTATATGAACAAATGCATTTTCGGTTGCTTTTTCAACACCATGTTTAAAGGCGTTTTCTAATAAGTTGATAAATAGTAAAGGCGCTATACTTGAATCTGGATTGTTTATGCTTTTGTCAAAATTGATGTCAATGTTTTTATGATATCTAGCTGTTTGTAAATCAATGAAGTTTATTAAATAATCTATTTCATCTTTTAATTTTACGCTTTCTTTACCACTATCGTAAATGGTAAATCGCATTAAATCTGATAATTTTAAAACATAGTCTTGTGCAGCATCAGCATCTTTTTTAATTAAGGAGTACAAATTGTTTAATGTATTAAAGAAGAAATGAGGGTTTATCTGATTTTTTAAAAGCATTAATTCTGCCTCCAATTTGTCACTTTTAAGTTTCTGAATGTTTTTTCGATATTTAAATATCCAATAGAATATTAAATAGCATATTTCTATAGCTAAAATAATTCTAATAGCATTTGTTAAAAATCCATCTGTTCCTGTAGTTACTTGTACGCCGTAAATTAATAACGGTATACTAATTCCGTAAAATATATATTTTAAGATAGGATTTGAAGCTCCAAATTTCACCTTTTCAGTTTGAAAGAGATAATATAAAAGTGTGTAAAAGACCACTAATCCTAATGATCCAGATAGTACGGCAAAAATTTCACTTTGAGCGTTTCTTAATAGCACCATTAGTACAATGATAATTCCTGATAAAATAGCAGCAGTTTTAAATAATTTTTTTTGTGTCATGTTTTCTAATTGTTTATGATTTTGACACAAATCTATGGAGCGGTTTCAATGATTTTGCTTTTATTTTATAAACGCTTCTTTTCATAATGTAAACGATCAAAATTTGATGATAAAGGTACTTTAAATATCATAAATAGATGTATAACATTCTATAAGCTTGCTTCATCAAAATAGTTATAAAACACAATGATTCAATTTTAGGTTTGCATCAAATTTAAAACATAATACATATGAAAACTTTAATTACAATTATTACAATGGCATTATCGACATTATTCGTAAATGCACAAATGACTTCCGAAAAGGAGTTGCAAAAATCTTTAGATAATTCTATACCAGTTGCATTGAAAGAACATCATGTTCCTGGTATGGCAATTGCAATTATTAAAAATGATCAAGTGATTATTAAGAAAGGCTATGGCTTTTCGGATGTTTCGCTTGGTGCAAAAGTTGATGCAAAAACTGGGTTTAATATTGGTTCCATCTCTAAAATGTTCACAGCTTGGGGAATTATGAAAATGGTAGAAGACGGAAAGATTGATTTAGACACTCCTGCTTCAACTTATTTAACAAGATGGAAATTGCCAACCAGTAAATTTGATGTTAATAAAGTAACCATTAGAAATTTATTGCAACATACTGCTGGTTTATCTGTACATGGATATAATGGTTATGAATCTAAAAATGAATTAACATCTATTACTAAATCGTTATCAGGAACTAGCCGTGAAGAGGAAGCGGTAACACTAATTATGGAACCTGAAAGTAAATGGCAATATTCTGGTGGCGGTTATACTATATTACAACTTATTATCGAAGAAGTGAGTGGAGAAACATTTGCTAATTATATGGAGAAAAACATTTTCAAACCTTTAAAAATGAAGCATACTAGTTTTAAAATCGATAAAAAAATATTGAAAAAATCAGCAAAAGCTTATGATGAAGAAGGAAATGAAATCCCTTTACGCCTTTTTAATGCGCAAGCTGCAGCTGGATTGCATACAACAATAGATGATCTTATTCTTTTTGCAAAAGCATCATTTTCAAAAAACCCTGTGCTTTCGGAAAAAAGCATTACACTTTTAAGAACACCAACAGAATTATCTAAAGGGAATTACGGAATGGGTTATATGGAAATGAATCGTTTTGGAGATTTTACATTGCATGGTCATGGTGGTTCTAATGAAGGTTGGCATTCTGGATTTATGCTCGATTTTGAATCAAAATCTGGTATTATCATATTAACCAATGGCTCTTCAGGTAGGAATGTTTTATTTGGAGGCTTGAAAGATTGGGCTCAATGGCATGGTAGCAATTAATTATATTCTATAAAATTATTTTAAGCAGTGAATGTTGAACTTATTGACATTCACTGTTTTGTTTTACTTCCATTCTACACACACATAAAATCCTAACTCTTTTGTTTTGTATAAATATGCTCATGAATCTACAGTATGATTTGGCTATCGTCTAATCTTATTCTTCGACGTTGTAAACATTATTTTATTTTTAATTCAAACTGGTTCCACTTCCTTAAAGGAAAAGGATATTCTAATTCTCTGATGTTTTTAAATAGGCATCAAGAGGTACCAAAATGTTATTAGATTCACTCATTTTGTTAGAAAGAGCTTGTGCTTCGGTAACCATAGCGGCAGTTAAACCACCAGTTGTAGATATGTTATTTCTTGCCTGGTTTTCAGGAGAGGTATCTATAGTAGCTGATACCAGAAGAAGCGCGATACCTGCCACTTTATTAATTTTCACACCTTGACCACGGATATACAGCATTCCTAGATTACCAACGGCTAATCCATCACCTTGAACGGAAGCCTTACGATACCACAGATTCGCTTTTTCGAAATCAACCGAAGTCCCTAGTCCATTTTCATAACACACACCAAGATTAAACTGTGCAGCCGAATTTCCCTGCTTGGCAGATTGGTTATACCAATAGACAGCTTCCTTTGCATTTTTACTTATTCCCAGACCCTGTTCATACATGAGTCCCACATTGTACTGAGCAAACATATGCCCTTCTTTAGCTCCTGCTAAAAATTCATTATAAGCCAATGGCATGTTGTTTTCTTCAGCAGCCTTCAGTCCAGATTCAAAATAGGCTATTCCTTTAGCTGCATTCGTAGCTTTATCTTGAGGTGGAACAGCTTCTTGTTTGGGTGTATCTTGAGCTGTACTAGAGGCTTCACCCTTACAAGATACCATAACTAGAAGAGATGCGCTTAACAAAAGGATGCGATATGTGAATGGTGCTATTTTCAAGAGTTGCATTTGTATTTATTTTAAAAGAGATTCATGTACTAGTAAGAGACTAGCTTTATTTTGTTTTGTGAATTAGGCTGAACGTCTTTTTATTAGGTAAACAAAAATAGTATTTTATAACAAAATACAATTGTATGTAGTATGCTTATTTTAAAAGGTAGCTCGAAACAGGTGCACCTTGTTTTGTGTGGATTGAAAGGGTTTAATAAACGACCTATTATATGTTACAAGCACCATGCTACCCCTCTCTGCGTAAAATCTCCAAGGGAGAACTTCTTAAAACGGATTGAATGTTACTTAAACCAATTGCTAGAACCAACAGAGTTATTCCTGGTAAAAACACCACAAAAGGCATTATGGAAGGTGAAAAGGGCTCTTTAAATACAAAGACGGCTAAACACAAACTGCTAACCAATGCCAATAAAATGCCGACCAGGCTGCCTAATAACCCTAAAAACACATATTCGAAAGCTGTGATTTGTAAAATATGTTTATTTTTAGCACCAAGCGTTCTCAATAAGACACTTTCCTTTATACGCTGATATTTACTGGTTCTTACAGAGCCAATTAATACAATAATACCTGTTAGGATGCTGAAAAAAGCCATAAAATTAATAACCCATGACACTTTATCTAAGATATCTTCTACAAGGCTAAACACTTGCCTTAAATCTATAACAGACACATTAGGAAATTTATTAACCAACTCACGTTGTAAGCCTGCTGCACTAGTCTCGTTTGGAACCGAGGTTGTTACCACATGAAACTGTGGGGCTTCTTCTAGAACACCTTTAGGAAATACAATAGAAAAATTGAGTTGTATTTGCGACCAATCAACAGCTCGAATACTACCAACAGTTGTTTCCATCAAGACGCCTTGAATATTAAAAACCACGGCATCACCAACAGTAATATTGGCATCTGATGCTAGATTGTCTGAAATAGAAATCACTACCGGATCATTGGCATTTAATTTAGGTGTCCAGGTTCCTTTAATTATGTCTTCGGAGGCTACAAGTGAATCGCGATAGGTAGTTCTAAATTCATGGTTTAAAACCCAACGTCGTATTTGTGTTGTACTATCCTGGCGCATGTTATTAACTAAGCGACCTTTGATACTATGCATCCGCATGGTAACCAACGACATGTTATTAAGTAGTGGTAAGCCTTTGTCAGTGATGCTTTGTACGACTTTAGATCGCTGTTCAGGCTGCACATCTAAAATAATGATATTTGCATTTTGGGTTGTCTGCCCAATTTCGACCTTAGTTAATAATATGTCTTTAGTAAAATATAAGGTACTAATTAAAAATGTACCTAAACCAATAGCAACTACCAAAACCACTGTTTGGTTGTTGGGTCTGAATAGATTAAGTAAACTTTGGCGTGCAGTAAAGCTCCAGTGTTTAGGAAAAAAACGTTTTATCATTTTAATATAGCCCAAAGCAACCCCAGCTAATAACATAAAGGTTATTACTGTAGCCATAACAAATGCCAAGGCGTAAAGCAGGTTTTGAATTAGCCAGAAGGCGAATAAAAACAAGAACACCAAAATAGCTGCAAATACCATAAAACGAACTTTTATAGGTTCTTGAACAGCTTGCTCATCGATCCGCAACACCTCTAATGGCGAGACATACCAGGTGCGAAGCAAGGGTAAGAACGCAAATAAAACAGACATGAACAACCCTAAAAATACCCCTATAAATAGTGGTTTTACAGAGATAGATATGTCTAGTGCAAACGGTAAAAAGTCTTTTAAGAGGTATGGAAATAAGGTTTGAAGTCCGATACCTATGAATGACCCAATTAAACCACCAACTATGCCAATAGCAGCAATTTGTATGAGGAAAATTAGAAAACTTTGAAGTCGAGAAGCTCCCATGCATTTTAAAATGGCGATGGCTTTTAATTTCTCTTTAATATAAATACTCACAGAACTGGCAATCCCAATACAGCCTAGAAGTAAGGCGATAAAAGCCGCTAAATTTAGGAATCTACCAACATTCTCGAAGCTTCTTCCTAATCGTCTAGTAGCATCTGTATGTGTTTTAATATCTGCATTTTCAAATTCTAAAAGCGGTTCTAGTTTGTTTTTAAGTCGGTTTAAATTTAACGTATCAGAGGCTTTGTAGAAATATTGGTATTCTTTACGACTTCCAAATTGGATTAATTTTGTCTCTTCAACAGAACTGTAAGGAATAATAACAGGTGGTGCCATGGAACTTGACATAGCAGAACTACCTGGAATAGATTTTAGTGCGCCGACAATAGGAAGTGTTAGGTCTCCTATTTTTATAGAATCACCAGGCTTTACATTAAATTGCAGCATTAAAGCAGCGTCCACTAAAGCGCCTCCGGATGCTTGATAACTATTTGCAGCAGCTTCAGGAAGCGTTTGTATTTTTCCATAAAAAGGGAAGCTACCTTCCAACCCACGAACCTTTACTAATTTGGTGCTTCCGTTTTTAGGAAAAGCCACCATAGATACAAAATTGATTTCGTAAGCATTGGGGTTTAAGGAATCAATAATCGCCTGTGCAGATTCCGTAGGTTCTTGTCTGGAGTCGATGATGTAGTCGGCTCCCATCATGGTTTTAGACTGACTCTGGATGTTCTCTTTTAAATTGGTGCTGAATAATTGAATAGATACTACAGCAGCAATACCCAGAATAATGGATGCCATAAATAACAACAAGCGCACTTTACTAGCTTTGGCATCTCGCCAAGCCATTTTAAAAAGCCAAGTGGTTTGTAAGTTTTGATTTAAATTATTGTTTTTCACAGGACGCTGGTAGTTTGGTTGCTTACTATTGTTCCACCTTTAAGCCTTAAAATTTGTTGTGTTCTATTGGCTAATTCCATGTCGTGCGAAATAATAATTAAGGTGGTTCCGTTTTCTTTGTTTAAATCGAACAATAACTGAATGACTTTTTCGCCAGTTTCTTCATCTAAATTTCCAGTAGGTTCATCTGCAAATAAAATAGAAGGCGCATTTGCAAAAGCACGAGCTAAAGCTACGCGTTGTTGTTCGCCACCCGAAAGTTGCGACGGATAATGATGCACTCTATCTCCTAATCCCACTTTTTCCAGGAGCTCCATACTCTTAGCTGTAGCATTCTTAGATCCTTGTAACTCTAAAGGCACACTCACATTTTCAAGTGCTGTAAGTGTGGGTAACAATTGAAAGTTTTGGAAAATAAATCCCACTTCCTTATTTCGTAACTGTGCCCGTTGGTCTTCGTTTAAAAGGCTTAAATCTTGTCCGCATAATTCTACTGTACCAGCATTTGATTGGTCTAATCCTGCACAAAGTCCGAGCAAGGTTGTCTTTCCACTTCCTGATGGTCCAACAATTGAAAACGTTTGTCCTTGTTCGACATCAAAAGAGATATCGTGCAAAACCGTTAATTGTTTGTTACCACTGGTGTAAGTTTTCTCTAACCCAGTAATCTTTAATATCTTTGACATGTGAATTTAAATTTAAAAGATAGACTTATGTCCAAAGTTCAAAATTATCGATTGCATTTCACTGTACCAACTAGAAAAGCCGCTAAACTCTTAAAGTTTTGTTATTTTATTTTAGTACTACTTATGGTGTCCTGTGGCGACACCAACACAAAAAACAGTAATGAAGCGCAACAAACTATAACGCAACCCAAAGACACACTGGTAAAAAACCAGGCAAGTAAAACTATTTTATGCTTTGGTGATAGTATTACTGCCGGTTATGGTTTAGAGGATACCAACGATGCTTATACTGGCGTTTTACAACAACGTATTGATTCATTAAATTTGAATTATACCGTGATAAATTCTGGTGTGAGTGGTGAAACCACAGCAGGTGGTAAAAGCAGAATTGGATGGGTTATTAAACAAAAGCCTACCATCTTTTTATTAGAACTTGGTGCCAACGATGGTTTGCGTGGAGTGCCCATAACCGAAACACAATCTAATTTACAAGCCATTATAAATACAGTTAAAGAAAAAAGTCCAGAAACAACTATAATTCTTGCTGGGATGCAATTACCACCCAATATGGGACAAGATTACACCACAAAATTTAAAGCTCTTTTTAAAGATGTTGCAGCTCTAAATAATTTAGAATTTATTCCTTTTATTCTGAAAGATGTTGGTGGAATGGCTGCCTTGAACCAAAGTGATGGCATTCACCCTAATGTTGCAGGACATAAAATAGTTGCGGATAATGTATGGGAAATATTAAAGCCTTTAGTGATGTAATACATGATATCATATTGTATTACAGGTATCTAATAATAAAATCGCAACATACTAAAACACTACTTCAAGGAGTTTTTAATTCAATTCCCTTTAGAATATATAATTTGTATTTCTTAAGTTATTCGGCTATTAATAATTGTTTTAAAGTACATTCACTATTATTAAAATAATAAATTTGTAATTCAGAAAAAAAATGGCTTGAAAGAGACAGAAAAGAAAAACATACAACAACCTGTTCCCAAAAAAAAGAAACGGTTTAGGTTCTTAAAAATAATCGGACGCATTATTTTAGGCGTCCTCCTGCTTTTGTTTTTGCTCGTGTTGTTTATTAGAAGTCCCTGGGGACAAGATATAATAGTTTCTAAGGCTGTAACTTATTTATCTGATAAAACCCATACTAAAGTTGCCGTTGAAAAATTATTTATCACTTTTGATGGCGATATTCAATTAGACGGACTGTACCTAGAAGATACCAAAGGCGACACCCTAATTTATTCAAAATCTTTGGAGGCCAATGTGCCTCTTTGGGCTTTAATACAAGGAAATGGTGTTGGAGTTGACGGATTAGATTGGGAAGGTGTACGTGCAAACATTACTAGAAAAGATACTCTAGAAGGTTTCAATTTTCAGTTTCTTATTGATGCCTTTGCTAGTGAAACAACCACAGAAGTTGCAGTTGACACTACTTCTGCACCTTTACATCTTATTTTAGGACATCTAAATTTTAAAGATTTTGATGTGATGTATAACGATGTTGTGACAGGCATCGATAGTCGTTTTAAAATAGGGAAGCTGGTGGCAGATATGGATAAAACCGATTTGGAAACCATGACGTTTCATACTTCGGAATTAGCGTTATCTGATAGCAATATTAAATTTTATCAATTACCAGTTGCTACAACGACAGAAACTGAAACGTCTACATTACCTCTATTAACCGTAGATGAACTAACCCTTAGCAATGTATTTGCCGATTATCGAAGTAAAGCAGACAGAATAGCTGCCACTTTAGACATCAAGGAATTCTATGCTGAAGTGCCCACTATCGATTTAACTAATCAGCTTTTTGAAGTCGATGAATTTCGCTTAAAAAATTCAAGCATCCAGCTTAAAACTGAAACTGAAAACAATGTGGTCACCGAAAAAGTGGAAGACATTTCAAAAGACATTGAACAGGACATTAAAGCTTTTGAATGGCCAAGCATACAACTTGCCATTGATGAAATAGTTCTAGAAAACAACCAATTTAGCTATTTAGTGAATAATGAAAAAGGACAAAAAGGCATTTTCAACCCCCATGCTATTGTGCTAACGGACATTAATTTTCAAGCGAATTCTGTGTTGCTAAAAGATAAAATAGCCGAATTGCAGTTAGAAGAAGCATCGTTTCAGGAAATTTCAGGAATCGATTTAAAACGCCTACAATTCGAATTACAAGCCTCAGATAAGCGACTCCTGTTATCAGATTTAAACATTGCATTAAATAAAAATACTCTGCAAGGTAATATGCAGTTAGACTATCCCTCTTTAGCCAATTTAATAACCATGCCAGAATTGTCTAAAGTAGCTTTAAACCTGCCATCATTTACAATAGCACTCCAAGATTTATTTTTAATTCAACCAGAATTAAAGGAAAATGAATACCTAAAAACCCTAAGCAGCAATCAGATTACTGGGACTTTGAAAGCCCAAGGTCATTTGTCCGATATCCATCTTGCCAAAATGATTATTCAATGGAGTGACACCCATGTATCCGCAAACGGAAGCATTCAAAATGTTACCAATCCAGATGCCTTAGCTTTCGATATTCCAGCTTTTTCTGCCATTACCAAGCGTTCGGATATCATCCAGTTTATTCAGGAAGATAGCTTAGGAATCAATTTACCAAACGATGTCAAACTCGTTGGTGATGCAACAGGCAACCTTCATGATCTTTCAACAAAAGCTTATTTAACAACTTCACAAGGCCTTGCCATGGTTGAGGGTCAGTTTAAAAATGGGGAAACTTTGGAGTTTCATGCCGACTTGGCTATTGAAGATTATAAACTTAACGAGCTATTTAATAACGACGAAATAGGGGCTTTAAATGTGCATGTAACTGCCAATGGAAAAGGTGATAACATCAATAACCTAGACGCAAAATTTGATGCCATCATATCCAGTTTTACATACAACAATTACGATGTAAAAGATTTAAAATTAGTGGGAGATATTACCAATGGAGCTGGAACGATTTCCTCTATTTACAAAGACAGAAACCTTGATGCAACTGTTTTTGCAACTGTAGTTTTAGATTCAATAGCCCCAAAAGTTCAGGCAGAAATAGATATAATTGGAGCCGATTTACAAGCACTTGGTCTTATGGATCGGCATGTGAAGACTGGCATGAAAATCAATGCCAATTTTAAAGGAAATAGCAGTAGTTTTGATGTAACAACAGATATAGACAAAGGGGTTTTTGTGTATGATGATAAAAGTTATTTGCTGGGTAAATTAAACGCTTCTGCTCATATTAGAAAAGATACCACATCGGTTTCTATAAAAAATAAAATGGTAGATGTATTACTGGAATCCAATTCAGATCCTGAAACCTGGACGAAGTCATTAAAGCGCCATGTATCAAGCTATTTTTCTCGCGATGAAATTCTTCTAGATAGTCTTTCGCAACCAGTTAATTTAAAATTACGAGGAAAGATAAGCCTCTCTCCTATTTTAAACGAGGTGTTTTTATTAAATATAGAAGATTTAGATACCATCACTCTGGCAGTCGATTTTAAAGAATCTGAGCGTAAACTAAAAGCGAATATTACAGCACCACATATTAATTACAGCAATTATGAATTGGATAGTTTGGCTTTTTCTATGGATACAGACTTAGAGAAATTCAACTTCAATCTAGGTTTTAAAGAAATTATTGCTGGTCCTTTACATATTCAAAAAACAGTTCTTTCTGGAAATCAGTCAAATAATGAATTATCTTTAGAATTTACAGCCTTTCACGACCAGGAAGTCATGGCGCAAATTTTCAGTAACATCACTGGTAATAGTGAAGAGTTGCGTTTTCATGTACTACCAAACAAATTAATTATCAATAAAAATCCTTGGGATATCCCAGAAGCTAATGAAGTGCTTATTTACGATAAAAAACTAGTGTTTCATGACTTCCGTATTAGTAGAAATAGCCAATCCATAGAAATTACAGACAAACTGCCTAATACATCGAAAGACCATATAGGCATCGATTTTGAGAACTTTAAACTCAGTGAAATTTTGAGTTATTTCAATCCAGACGATACTATTGCTTCTGGGAATTTAAACGGCAATTTTATAGTTGAAGAACCTTTTGAAAACACAGGAATTGTTGCCGATTTAGACATCTCCAAATTACAATTTATGGAAGTCGATTTAGGAACTCTTACTGTAGATGCCAAATCCTTAAATAACGATAGTTACGATTTTAATGCTAAAATGAAAGGTGGTGAAATCGATTTAGACTTAAAAGGCGATTATATAGCAAGTCTGTCTGGTGCCCAACTAAATTTAAATCTAGATATCAACCAGTTTCACATGAATGCCATTAAAGGCTTTTCACAAGGGCAAATAACAGAAACAGATGGTTATTTTTCTGGTAACTTTAAATTAAGCGGAACCACCAGCCAACCAAAATACAGTGGTACTTTGGAGTTTTATGATGCCGATTTTAAAGTCGCCATGTTTAATTCGGCTTTTACTTTAGAACATGAAACCTTGAGGGTTGATAATTCGGGGTTATCCATGAATGACTTTACCATTTTAGACGAGAACCAGAATACCTTTGAAATGACTGGTAAAATAGGCACCGAGAATATGATAAACCCAACTTTTGATTTGCAAGTAACAGCAACCGATTTTCAAATCCTCAATGCCACCAAAGAAGATAATGATTTTCTATACGGACAAGCCAGTTTTGATGGAAATGCCAAAATAACAGGCCATTTACAAGTTCCTAAAATAGATTTGGACATGACCATTAGTTCGGATACCGATGTGACCTATGTTCTACCCTCTGCTACAGTAAATCTGGAGGAACGCGATGGTGTTGTGGTGTTTGTAAATCGAGAGAATCCTGATGCTATTTTAACCAGAACCACCGAAAAGACAGCCACCATTAAAGGTTTTGATATTTCGGCACTTTTAAAAATAGGAAAAGAAGCCACTGTAACACTTGTTCTGGATGAAGAAACTGGAGATAATTTTAAGGTCTCTGGAGAAGGCGATTTTAATATGACTATGAATCCAAATGGTAATGTTAAATTATCAGGTATATATGAAGTTTTATCAGGTCATTATGAATTAAATTTATATAAAATAGTAAACCGAAAATTCAATTTGGTTCCTGGGAGTCGTGTTACCTGGTCTGGCGATCCTTTTGATGCCAAACTAGACGTGAAAGCTGTTTACGAAGTGGAAGCATCAGCATCTTCATTAATGGCACCAGTATATTCTGGAAGTGATCCAGCGACTAAAGGGAAATTCCGACAAGTATTACCATACTATGTGTTCTTAAATATTTCTGGCCAGCTTATGGAACCCGAAATTGCCTTCAATTTAGACATGCCCGAAGAAGAACAAGGAGCTATTGGTGGTCAAGTATATGGCAGAATTCAACAATTAAACAATCAGGAAGACGAATTAAATCGTCAGGTATTTTCATTATTAGTGTTGAATCGTTTTTATCCAGACCCAGGAAGTGATGGCAGTTCTGGTGGTGTGGCATCCATAGCTCGAGATAATCTCAATGATGCTGTTGCCGATCAATTAAATATGTTTACAGATAAGCTTTTAGGAACATCAGGTTTTGAACTGGATTTCGGCATCAATAGTTTTACAGATTATCAAGGAGCATCGCCACAACAGCGCACCCAACTAGATATCGCTGCACAAAAAAAACTATTTAACGACCGTTTAATTGTACGTGTTGGTAGCGAAGTAGATATTGAAGGTAGCAGTTCATCAGGCGAAGAAACTCCTATAATTGGTAACGTAAGTATTGAATATCTGCTTACCGAAAGTGGACGATACAGGCTTAAAGGATTTAGTAGAAATGAATTTGAGAATGTGATTGATGGACAAACCGTAGTTAGTGGTATTGCTTTAATTTTTACACAGGAATTCAATAAGTATAACGAACTTTGGGACGCTTTGTTTAAATCGGAAACCCAAAAGGAAAAAGAAGCAAAAGCAAAGAAAGAAGCTGAAGAGAAAGCGGCTAAGGAAAAAAGAAAGAAAAAGGAAGCTGCCACTAATAAAAGTATTGAAGATAAAAAGAATTAAACACAAGATATAATCTGTAGCATTTGAAACAGTTCAAAACATTCAAGTATATAAGCATCCTTCTAGTAATTGGGAGCTTTTACGCATGCAGTATTACCAAGCACATTCCCGAGAACGAGCGTTTGTATACAGGTGCTACGCTTAGTATTGAATCTGATAGTCTTATTCAAAACGAATCGGGTTTAAAATCGGATCTAGAATCTGTATTACGTCCCGAGCCTAACTCCAAGTTTTTAGGCATGCATTTGGGCTTGTATTATTACTATAAAAACCAGAAAGAAAATCCAGGGTTTATCAATCGTTGGTTCTATAAACAGTTTGGCGAAAAACCCGTGTATCAGTCGGATGTAGAAACCCACGAAATAGAAGATATCTTGTTAAACCGATTAGAAAACAGAGGTTTTTTTTACAGTCGGGCATCATCCGTTTTTGAAGAAACAGAAAATAAAGCTGCTTTAAAATACACCGTAGTTGTTCCAGAACCATATAGAATGGCTAGTTATCAGATGGATTCTATGCCGGTTAGCATTCATGACAACATGAAAAAACTGGTGGCAGAATCATCATTTAAACCCGGAATGCGTTTCGATTTGAATCACATGAAATTAGAACGTCAGCGACTAGACAAGGCGCTCAAAAGCAAAGGCTATTTTAACTTTAACAATAACTTTTTAATTTTTGAAGCAGACACCAATAGTTATGATAATAAAAACTTCGACTTATTCTTAAAATTAAAAAACGAAGTCCCTAAAAAAAGTTTGATTACTTATAAAGTGTTCAAAGTTAATGTGTATCCCAATTACGAAGTTTCAGATTCTGCAGACATACAACCAACTCGTTTTAACGAGAAAAACTACATTCAAAAAGAAACGTTTTTCAAACCCAAATACTTAGATCCATTTATCGTATTGAAAGAAGGCGAATATTATAATCCTGAAGACTCGCGTAATTCAGCCAGACGTCTCTCTACCATTGGTGCTTATAAATATGTAAACATTCAATATAAGGAATTGGACACTCTGGCAGATGATAATTTAGGACTTCTAGAAGCCAATATTTACTTATCACCATTAAATAAACGAGCCCTTCGAGCCGAGCTCCAAGTGGTAACAAAATCCAATAGTTTTGCGGGGCCTGCTTTAACATTAACATTAAGTAATCGAAATTTATTTGGAGGAGGCGAAACCTATAATATTACGCCTAAAATAGGTTATGAAAAACAATTAGGTGGCAGTCAAAACTCTGGTAATAGTAGTTTAGAATTAGGTTTACAAAACGAACTTATTTTTCCAAGAGTCTTGTTCCCTGTTAAAATCAACGACGATTTTTTCAAATACTCTATTCCCAAAACAAAAACCTCTTTAAGCATTGATTACCTAAACAGAACAGATTTGTACACGCTCTTATCTGGAACAGCCTTATTTGGTTATACTTGGGATGCAAACAGGTACGTAACCCATGAAATCAATCCCATTTCATTAAGTTATACAGAACTTTTAAAAACCACACCAGAGTTTGAACAAATTCTAGATAACGACCCTTTTTTAAGACGAAGTTTTGAACAACAATTTATTGCCGGATTAACTTATGGGTTTACTTATAACGAGATGGTAAACATCCAAAAGAAGCATCAACTCTATTTTAATTTTACTTTCGATATTGCTGGTAATACCATAAGCCTATTTGGTAAAGACCAGGGAGCTGAGAAACCAAAAACAGTTCTAGGTTTCGAATATGCACAATATGCCAAAGCAGATGTCGATGTGCATTATCATTTTAATTTTGGAAAAGAACAAGTCATTGCAGCTAGACTATTTGGCGGCTATGGATTGGCTTACGGCAATTCCGATGTCGTTCCTTTTGTTAAACAGTATTACTCTGGTGGCCCTTATAGTGTACGTGCTTTTAATATTAGGTCATTGGGGCCTGGCACTTATAATCCAGATGTGGATGGGGTGGACAACGATGATGCCTTTGATAAAACAGGAAACATTAGGCTAGAAGCTAATCTGGAATACCGTTTTCCCATTGTGTCCTTTTTAAAAGGCGCTGTATTTGCCGATGCTGGAAACATTTGGAACTCTAAAGAAAACCCTATTTATAATGGCAAAGATAAATTTAATAGCGATTTTATAAGCGAATTAGGTATGGGTGCTGGAATTGGACTCCGTGTGGATATTCAAAGTTTTGTTATTCGTTTCGATTTGGCTGCACCCTTTCACGACCCAGCGTTACCCAAAGGAGAACGTTTTAATTTCGATGTAGGCTCCCCTATTTTAAATTTTGCCATAGGCTATCCATTTTAAGCTTGTTTAATCTCGATTAAGCAATTATCACGAATTACAGTTTAGAACCTTTGAATATTTCACTGAAACTGGTGGATTAGATTATGTGTATTACTATAATAACCAAAGAGTTATCACTGTTTATTGTTCTGTTGTCTAATATGTTATTGGAGGTTACACCCTATGAAACAGAGGTAACACAGCCGAGATAATAAACTCAACACCTATAGAAATAACAATAAACCCTATTATTCGGGACAAAGCATTAATACCAGAAGCACCAAGGGATTTGGTTATAAAAAATGAGCTTTTCAACACTAGATAAATACATATTACAGACAACACGATAGCTCCCAGAGTTAAAAACACCTCGTATAGTTTATCATATTTTTGGTTATAAGCTATTAATAAAGATATCGTACCAGGACCTGCAATCATTGGAATGGCTAATGGAGTTAATGAAAATTCAGAACGATTTTTTATACCTTCTTTTACAGATTTTTGTTTCATACCTTTATGTTTACTAAACTTTCCAGTTAATAATGCAAAGCCTGAAGAAGCAATAATAAGTCCTCCTGCAACCTTTAAAGAATTTAAACTAATTCCAAAAAAGACTAAAATATATTTTCCGGCAAAAAAAGAGATCAGTAAAATAATTAATACATTAAAAGAAGTCCAGAAAGCTATCTGATGTCGCTCCTTCTTATTATTTTCTTTTGTTAAACTAACAAATATGGGAATCGTCCCAAGAGGGTTCATTACAGAGAGTAATGCACCAAAAATCATGATAAATACATCCATTGTTTTTTATAGCAAAAATCACTTTAATTAAGCTACTAAAGATTAAGACTCTTTAAAGATTGTGTTAAGTTAATGCGTGTTTTATTTTGAAAACAGCAATATGTATAGACATAAAAATCAATTTATATCAACTATAATTACATTCTGCTAATAATCTTGTGTTTAGCAATAAATAAGTGTGCTTTAACGTTTGTAATTTATAAACAAATTGTAATTATGAAAACACTAAAAAACAAACTGATTGTCTTAGTCATTTTTGGAATAAGTTTATTTATACATTCCTGTTCTTCATCAGATGACGACAATTCCGGTAATACAACTACACAAGAAGTAATTCAAGCCAACTTAACAGCAAACACCTGGATGATTTCCAGTTTTATCGATTCCGGAAACGATGAAACCGGTCATTTTGTGTGTTTTGGGTTTCAATTCAATACCGATGGCACTTTAATAGCTACAAGTCAAAATAACACCTATTCTGGAACATGGAGCATTACAGATAGTAACAGTAACGATGACAGTTCAGACGATTTAGATTTCAATATCAATTTTAATTTAACGAATGAATTTGAAGATTTAAACGACGATTGGGATATTGTTACCTATAATTCAACCTCAATAGCTTTAATAGATATCAGTGGTGGAAATGGTGGAACCGATTATTTAACCTTTCAAACAGGCACTCCAGACACTAACTGTTCATCAACTCTTATAACCACAATACAAGACCATGTTGCTAGTGGAACCTGGAGAATTAGTAGTTTTATAGATTCTGGCACTGATGAAACTAACCATTTTACAGGTTACAGTTTTACCTTTAATAGTTCGGGTGTACTACATGCTGAAAATGGCATAAACAACTACAATGGTACTTGGAGTATTACCAATAGCAATAGTAATGACGATTTAGATGATTTAGATTTTAATATCAATTTTAACCTAACCAACGATTTTCAAGACCTCAATGATGATTGGGACTTTATCTCTCAAAGTGCAACCAAAATTGAATTAATTGATATTAGTGGTGGAAATGGTGGAACCGATTATTTAACATTCGAAAAAAACTAATCCTTCCTATCAATATAGGAATCACTTATTAGCGCCAAATTTTGGCGCTTTTCTTTATCACTACTTTTTTTTAATAGGTTATAATTTTGAGGATCTTCAACTTTTTGCAATATATACCAAGAGCCGTATTTCATTGCTTGATTAGGTTTTTGTTTTCTTAAGACAGAGAAGATAACTGGATGTTACAGCCGTTTTATTTAAACCACTCCTTATAACGTCCATAAACACAAATACCTCTCAAAAAACAACAATTTCATTCTAGTCATTAATGATGTGAGAAGTAATTATTGATTTTTAAAATTATTAACAGCTTTTTTAAGAATCTTTATCTGAGTTCCGAAGTCGTTGGACCTCCCATAAATTCCCTTCGTTTTATATGCTACAACAACATCAATTTCTGGATAGATGGTTATGCTCTGTCCATATACCCCAAATGCAGAATAGGCTCCTTTAAACTTGTTGTCCGTTATGTTTTCCCAAAGCCACCACATGTAGCCATAGCCAAAGTCAACATCCGTACTTTTTAAAGTATTGTTTTCCACTTCAGCCGAAGTCGTGATTTGAGATGTCATTTCAGCTACCCATTTTTCAGAAAGCAACTGTTTCTCTTGCCATTTGCCCTTTTTAAGCATGAGCAACCCTACCCTTGCCATGTCTCTTGTAGAAAACCACATATGATAAGCAGGATATTTAGAAATGGTTAAGTCTCCACGTTTCCGTTGTAAACTTCTATCCCAATCTTGCATATGTAAAGGGATGGCTAATTGTTTTTCTACTTCATCATAAATATTGTATCCTGTTTCTTTTTCAAATATAAATCCAGCTACGTTAAAGTCCCAGTTATTATATAGCCAATAAGTTCCAGGCTTTTTAGAGTTTCTTTCGGGAGCGTATTTTCTATCATCACCAAGATTAGACCCTCTTAAAAAAACTCCAGATCTTGCCGAAATAATATTGTTTATTGTGGTAGATTTTTCAAGTTCAGACAGTTCAGTTATATCATCAATTTGCAGTTCCTTTAAGGTTTTGTTTAATTTGATTTGTCCATTTTCCACATACTTACCATAAAGCATGGCTAAAATGCTTTTGCGACAAGAAGCGATATAAGAGTTTTCTTTAATGTCTCCATATCGAAACACTATTTCTCCTTGATGGACTATAACAAGACCTGTTATTTGTGTACTGTCAATTAGAAATTGTTTATAGTTTTTTAACTTAGAAACATCCCAACCATTGGTTTCATAATTTGTATTGTAGGTCCAATCTTCCCTTGGAAAGGTCTGTGCATTTAGTGTTGTTATAAAAAAAAATGCGAAAAGAACGGTTGTCATTTTTTTCATTGGTCTTGATCTTTACAGTTGTATTTTTTCCGTAAGCTTAAATCGTGTTTATTATTAAACTTTATCATATGCTATGTCCCTAAACAGGAATCTTATTGATTGCATTAATAAAGGCTAAGTAGCTACTATAAGGGCAGTTGCGTAACTAAACATCTAAGTTAGTAAAAAAATGGACCAAAAGATAACTCGAAGGTTTTTTCGAGTACAAACTAATATTATTGACGGTTTTTTTTATTGTAAGTTCAATTGCCAGGATACACCGAATTGGTCAATTACCCAGCCAAATTTTTGGCTGAAACCATAGTTGTTCAATGGCATTGTTACATTACCGTTTTCAGATAACTTTGAAAACAGCCTTTCAAGCTCGCTTTCATTTTCACAGTCAATATAATTCGAAACGGCTGGGCTAAAGTTCCAATTGTGAATAGGCGGACTGTCGCTACACATAAACAAGCTCCCATTTAAACTGAATGTGGCATGCATTATTTTCCCTTCTTCAACGGGGCCTTCTTTCCCCCAACGTACGACTTCGATAATCTTGGAATTGTCGAATAATTCCACATAAAAATTCATGGCATTTTCTGCGTTATTATCTTGAAAAGTAAGGAATGTGTTAATTTGATTTTTCATAGGAACATTATTTGGTAGCAACATGTTTTTCAAGCTGTCGTTTTCTTTTTGCAAATTTTTAATTTCAGCAAGATTATATGTTTCGTTTTTTGTGTTATTGCAGCTTATAACTATCAAGCTCACTAATATTAAAGGTATAATATATAATTTAAACATGGGTAAGAAATTAGTTATGTAGTAGTACCATATTGCTCTACTTGCATTATTTATTCAATTTGTCAAACTCTTTATCTATTCGTTTAATAGTTTCATCAATCTTTATAATTGTTTCTGTTTCTAAATCTACTTTCCTATTTCTATTATATAAAGTAAGTTGCAATGCTTTTATTAGACTATTATCTATCAGAAAAACATCGTAATCTTTTATTATTAAATTTGGAACTACAATGCTGTCCGTATGCTTAAATCCCCAGGATTTTGTCTCCTCAATATCTGCGTAAAGGTATTTTTCTATATAAGGGTATAATAGTTTTTTTATGTTATCATTAGAGCTACTTAATCCCAATTCATCATCAAAACGCTTTAATTCTAATTGATACAGGTTTGTTAAATCCATTCGAAGGCTATCGTTAGATAAAATATTTAAACCAACGTTTTTTAAATTCTCAAAAGCACTTGTTTTAGGTATAATTTGTCTGTCCCAATTAGAGCTAACAAATTCACGATAAACAGTATCAGAATACGCTACTTTACGCTGTATATCAAATATAAGTTGTTGGGTTAATTTGGCTGCTTTCTTATGTTGAATAGCCGTGTTTTCAATATCCTTCTTAGTCTGAATCAAGTCGCTTTTTAGTTCAACATAAATCTGTTTTTCTTGTTTTTGTAGTTTATTGTTTTCATTCCAATTATTAATCTGCAAAGCAATCAAAATCCCAATCACCACAAGTACAATCTCACCAATAGCATAAAGTAAATATTTGCTGAACTTATTTTCATGTAACATCTTTTGTCTAATTGTCCTAAAAAACTTAATCATGGTTTTTAAATTTGTATTGGTTAAGCTCGTAAGCAACTATCTCAATCAAATATCCACTGGACATTTGGTTTTGTTCTTCAAAACTAATTGTCGATAATCTAAAGAATGTTATCATGGGTCAATGGTTGGTCATTTCTATACACAACCATCTTCTAAATCATTCGTGGCGTATTCCTGCTTCTAAGTTAGCAAATTCAAACCGAACACAAACGTCACTTCGAGTGATTTATAAGGCATGAACAAATCGTATCGAGAAGTAAACACCCGTAAACTCCACTTCAAACGAGGACAAACTAGCCTAAACAATTTTCGAAAGAAAGCTTTTACCAACTAATTAATTTATTCGGATGTTGTTAGCTGGCCTTATTATCCGCCTAATTCAGCCATTTTTTTTCCAACGTGTGTCATTACTTCACTAAATTCTTTAGAAGGACTAAACTCAATCAATTTTATATCTTCTTGTACAATTGCTGTGTGTCCGTTTGGAAGATAATAAACGTCACCTTCAGAAAGAATTTCTTCTTTTCCGTCGTCATATTTTACAAGGAGTTTGCCACTCAAAACATAGCCCCAATGAGGACAGTGGCAACTGTCATTATTCAGCCCGTTCAGTAAAGGTGTAAAATCCGTTCCTTTTGGCAATTCGTTAAAACAGATTGTCATTCCGCCAAAGTTATCTTGAGTTCGCATTACAGTTTCAGGTCCTTCCATTGCTATTGGAATACTTTTTTTGTTAATTTTCATATCTATTGTTTTAATGGTTTCTCAATGAGTCAAAATGTGTACAACGTTTCTAACACGTAAGTTAGTAAATTGAAACCGAAAACAAAAGTCACTTCGAGTGAAATGAACGTAATCCAAAAATTATATTTCAGATTTCTGTCTTGTCCTAAATAGCTCTTTTCAGGATATAATCAAAAACCTATATAGTTATTTAATAATCGTATTTTTGCGCCTCACACAAGCGTCAAAACATGATTATCCCTAAACTACATTATATCTCTCAAGGAAACTCTCCAAAAGAGCTTCTAGATAACATCCAAAAAGCCTGTACTTCGGGTGCCGAATTGGTGCAGCTACGCTATAAGAAAGTCTCAGAAAAGAAACTTTTAAAGCTCGCTAAAGAAGCTAGAGACATCACTTCTCATTTTCAAACCAGACTAATAATCAACGACCATTATAAAATAGCCATAGAGGTAAAAGCAGATGGTGTCCACTTAGGCCCAGCAGACACCTGCCCTAGCATAGCAAGAAAATATCTATACTCTTGGCAGATTATTGGCGGTACTGCCAACACTTTACAAGATGCCGAAACACTACTTACAAAAGAAGTCGATTATATCAGTTTAGGTCCCTTTAGATTCACATCCACCAAAGACGCTTTACCACCTGTTTTAGGATTAAATGGATATACAACCATTATAGAAGCCTTAAATACGCAAACTCCAATTATTGGTGTTGGAGGCATCACCACAGAAGATGTGGTAGCCATTTTAAATACTGGCATTTCTGGGCTGGCTGTTTCTAGTGCTATTACCAAAGACTTTAATACCATTAAAACTTTCAACCTGTTACTAAATGCTTCCGTAACCCAAGAACAACGCCATACTTTTAAACAATAAAGCACTCAAGACTTGCAACAAATAAAAGCATACTTAGACCAAATAGCGTCCATCTCTCAAACAGACTGGCACTTTTTTACATCAAAATTACAACGTCGAGTTATTAAAAAGAAAGAGGTCTTTTTAAAACTAAACGACATAGAGAACCATATCTCCTTTATTGAAACTGGTGTCGTACGTGTCTATATTCCTAAAGAAAACCCAGATAAAGAAATCACCTTTGGCTTTAGTTTCAAAGACCAGTTTATCTCTGCTTACGATTCCTTTTTAACCCAAACACCTTCTGCTTACGAGCTGCAAGCACTCACCAATACCACCATTTTAAGTATTAGTTATAACGATTTGCAAGAAGTCTACAAACAAACACAAATAGGCAATTTAATTGGCAGGCTTACTGCCGAACGCCTCTTTTTAATAAAGTCCAAACGCGAACAAAACCTATTAAACTTAACAGCCGAAGAACGATATTTAAAATTATTTAAAGAACGTCCAGAACTTTTAAAAGTCATTCCACTCAAATACATCAGCTCTTATATTGGAGTTACAGCACAGGCTTTAAGCAGGATTCGGAAGCGTTTGTAACCGTGTTTTATTGATTTAGGTTCATTGTTTGCTCCCATTCTTCAGATTATCTTTGCAAAAAAAAGGTATGACTATCGTTATTTTTGTTTTGGTACTATGGTATGGAGGCTTGTTCTTTCAGTCATTCTTTTTGCATCGTTATGCAGCACATCAAGTATTTACCATGTCTAACACCATGGAGCGTATCACCTTTGTATTAACCTGGGTGTTTCAAGGCTCTAGTTATTTAAGTGCCTATGGTTATGGCATCATGCATCGCATGCACCATGCCTATACCGATACCGAAAAAGACCCACATTCCCCAAAGTACGATGCCAATTTATTAGCAATGATGTGGAAAACCAAAACCATTTATCAGGATATCAATCAACAACGTGTTCCTGTGGATGCGCGTTTCACTAAAAACGTCCCACAATGGAAAAGCTTTGACACCTTTGCCAGTTCCCGTATTTCCAGACTTCTTTGGATTACTGGGTATGTTTTGTTCTTTGCGTTTTTTGTAACGGCTCCTTGGCAATGGTTGTTATTACCTATTGCTGTTTTAATGGCGCCTATTCATGGGGTGATTATCAACTGGTTTGGACATATCTATGGCTATGTGAATTTTAAGATGAAAAACACCAGCAAAAACCTCTTCCGTTTCGATTTTCTTATGATGGGTGAAGGCTACCATAACAACCACCACAAACATGCCAGTAGTGCCAATTTTGGAGTGAAATGGTACGAGATAGACATCACCTATTTAATTATAAAAGCGATGGATACTTTGGGTATCATCCAGCTAAAAGCCATACCTGTTAAAAATAGCTAGTTGTACGATCCTACATTAAAACTAACGCATAAAAAAGTATCATAAAGAAAACCTTATGATACCCCTGTTTTTATGATGGTTTTAAATAACTAACTAAGCTTCTTCAAGTGTACGTTTAGACTTTCTATAGATGTAATTAGGATAGATATTACGTTTTGCAAATCGGTTGAGTTTATCGCTGTTTATCATTTTAATATACACTGGCTTAGTAACCCCAAAATATTCGTATGTGGTTCCATCCTGAAAAGTAATTTCTAGCAACAACCCTTTATGAATATAGTCTGCAATACCCGAATTGGTAATGGTCTCGGTATAATTCTCTAAATTAGAAGCAATGGTTTCTGGGGCAATACTTACTAAAAAATGATACCCATCAATAATCTTACGGCTGTTCAACTCAGCCTCTTCCTGTAAGGCGTCCCCATTTTGAAACTTGTCTGGATGCCATTCTTTAACCAGATCACGATACCTCTTTTTTAATGTCTTTAAGTCGAGGTCGTTTTCAATACCATAGAGTTTCTTGTATTCATTTATGCGCTTCATACCAATTTTATTTGAGGGCGCAAAAGTACGTGTAAATACGAGATGTACAACTATAATTTTCTAATATTTAATAACTACCTCAAGGCTTGATATTCTGGTTGACACGAAATAGGTTTTCAGGATCATAAATGCCTTTAATTTTAACCAATCTATCGTAATTATGTTTATAACTTGCCTGAACCCGTTCCTGACCTTCATCCATCATAAAATTAGAATAAGCACCACCAGCCGAATACGGATGTAAGGCATTAAAGTAATCTTTGCACCAATTAGTAATTAGTGTGGCATTATCAGGATTTGGATCCACACCAACATACACCCCAGCATATTTAGCATCTCTATAAGCCCATGGTGTGTCTTCGGCACCTACTCTACTAGCTGCTCCAGAGATAGGATATAAATGCATTTGAGATAATACAGTTGGAATGGCTGAACCGTACTTTAAATGTTGTGCTGAAATCTGTGGTGTTAAGTTGTTAAAGAAGTCGGCTCTCCAATACCATTGCATGCCTGAAGGAAACATACCATCGAACATACTTTGTAACGCCGGATACGGCATGTCATCAACATGTGCAAAAACAGGATTGAGGTCTAGTACAGGTTGAAACAAATCATCAAAAGCATTCGGATCTCCTACATAGCACCACACTATTGCACAGAATTTTTTATTATGTAAAAACTCTGGGAAAGGCGATTCTGGTATAACCATGGTTGCTATAAATCCATTTAAATCTTCAGAACCTTCTTGAATAAAGGTGTCATACCACGCCATGATTTCTTCTACGCGTTCTATAGGCCATAAGGTTGGACCACCTTTAATTATTTTAACCGGATGTGCTTGAAATGTAAAAGAGGTAACTACACCATAGTTGCCACCACCACCACGAATGGCCCAGAACAAATCGGTATATACGTCTTTGTTTACAGTCACAAAACGACCGTCAGCCAAGACCATCTCTGCTTCTAAAAGGTTGTCGATAGTTAGCCCATATTTTCGTGTTAAATAACCAACACCACCACCAAGTGTTAAACCACCAACTCCGGTACTGGAAATCATCCCTGAAGGGATAGCAAGACCAAGTTCATGTGTTGCTTGATCGACTTCGTTCCAGATATTTCCACCACCAACTTTTACAGTTTGGTTGGAGGTATTTACATCCACAAACTTGATCCCCGACAAATCGATTACTAACCCGTCATTGCATATTCCCAATCCACCACCATTATGACCTCCACCTCTTATTGCTATTAGCACATTATGATCTCTACCAAAGTTTACCGATGTTTGAACATCAGTTACTGTTTCACACATGGCAATAGCTCCAGGATGTTTGTCTATCATTCCATTAAACACGCTCCTTGTGCTGTGATATGCTGTATGATCTGGTAATATTAGGTTGCCCTGTAATTGCGAATCAAAAGCTTCTAAGATCTTGGGAGCGATTTTTTTTACTGAATTTTTCATGTTACATGTTTTTAATTATAGCTGGTTTATATTAAGTCTCTTATTTGGCTAATGGAGAATGATGCTCATGTACTAATTTCCACCCATCGTCCGTTTTCACGAATAATAGAGTTATTTGGTCGTTTACAATTACGAGGTCGTCTCCAAATTTTAATTCAAAATCTGAGTGAAAAGTGAGATTTGCAACATCGCCATAAACAGCAATTTTTAAATCTTTTGCTTCAAATTTCACCACTTCGGTTACTGCGCCAAATACATTCCGTTCGTGAGCTTCATTAGCCTCACTACCATTTCTTGGAGCACCATTTTTAAATTCTGTAAATTTTGAACTATAAGCATGATAAGAAATTAATTTATCCATATCTCCATCGAGAATGCTTTGTGCAATACCTCCAAAGGTTTCCATGACTTCCTGTTTTGCTTCTGGAAACTCATTTTGTATTAAATCTACTTTTACCTCGGCCGTTTGGGCTTGTATTTTGTTCACAGAGATAAATAATCCAAAAATCAAAATCCCTATTAATGATGTCTTCATAATTTGATGTTTATTTGGTTTTCATCAAAAGTAGCATAGAAGATTTTTTCATCATTCTACATTTAGACCAATTAAAAGGAATTTTAGACCACGAATAAATTAATAGATAACTATTTACAATACAATACTTTAATTATTTGAAAATAACATTAGAAGGAAGAACTCCATATTTTTTATGAAAACATTTTGAGAAATAAGCAGGACTACTAAACCCTGTTTGGTAAGCAACTTCAGAAATATTACGTCCTTGCTTTTGCAATAATTCCAGCGCCTTATTTAAGCGATAATCTCTTAAAAATATATTAGGTGATTTGCCAACCAAGTTTTTCATGGTACGAAATAATTGTGATTTACTATAGCCTAAATTTTCTTCAAAATCGCTCACACTAGTCGTAGTATGTGACCTTATTTTTTCGGTATATGCCATTAATTGCCTCATAAAGACTTCTTCCTTACTATTTAATACATGAATATTTTTAATTTTAGGAATTGAATTATTTTGGTTTTCTCCTTCATAAAGATCTTTAATAGCAGTTGTTATGGAATAATCGCCTTTAGCGATATCGCTTAAATAATCAGAAGTTTTTATGGTATCTTCAAATATACCCTCTTTATCTGTTACGGGAATTCCAGCACTTAACCCAATTTTAAATTCTAAATCTGGAGTAATGACTCTATTGTGAGTTTGCTGAATTTTTATTCCACAATGAATGGCATCTGAAACAGATTCAAAGGATATTAGGAAGAAATTAACTTCTTGTTTTACTAGGCGTCCATTAAATTGTGTGGTTATGGATTTAATAGATGTAGAGTAGCCTCTTAGGGCAGCTTTTAAAATGTTTATATTGGAGTCTCTTAAACTTTTATTTTTTATTTTAACCACCATGATGGTTCTAAAAGCCGGATCGTTAATGATGTTAAGCTTTACATTTTTAGATTTTTCAGGGTCCTGAATACGCCCTAAAAAAGATTCCACAATGGTATCGTTTACTTCAATAATACGTGTTGGTATCGCTCCATGAGCGTTTTCGTGCAAGTTTATTAACGCTTGCTTATTAGGTGCCTCTATTAAACAAAAGGCTGCTTTTCGTTTTTCATCACACCAATAAGTTAAACCTCTGCAATTATACTTATGTTCAAGATCTAAGTCGACTTGATGCATTTCTGCAACATGGGCAGCTGTAATACCTTCAGGAAGTTCATGTAAATCTAAAAATAATGGCATTGGCTTGATTTTTAGACTGTAAGGTACTGTATTTTTTTAAATTATAGCATACTAAAAAGTCTAGCTCATTAAAACAGAACTCTACTTGTTTCTAAGAAACAACCAAACAACCTAAGCAAGTCCCTATTTATTTTTAATCTTTTAACGATTTCATATCAATTACAAAACGGTATTTTACATCGCTTTTCAGCATGCGTTTGTAAGCAGTATTGATATCTTGAATTTTGATAACTTCAACATCTGAAGTAATGTTATGGGTGCCACAGAAATCTAATAATTCCTGAGTTTCAGCAATACCACCAATTAAAGAGCCTGCAACCGATTTACGTCCCATAATCATTGGAACGGTTACTAACATTGGGTCTAATGGCCCTAAATAACCAACCACTACCAAAGTACCATTAGTTGTTAAAGTGCTAACATAAGGATTCAAATCATGAGCATATGGAACAGTGTCAATAATCAAATCGAAACGTCCCATAGCTTTTTCCATCTGAACATCGTCTGTAGAAATAATCACTTCATCTGCACCAAGATTCTTGGCATCCACCGTTTTATTATTAGATCGAGAAAACAAAGTTACATGAGCTCCTAAAGCATGAGCTAGTTTAATGGCCATATGTCCTAGGCCTCCAAGACCGACAACAGCCACCTTGCTCCCTTTACCAACCTTCCAATGACTTAATGGCGACCAGGTTGTAATTCCTGCACATAACACTGGTGCAATACCTGCCTTATCTAAGTTTTCAGGCACCCTGAGTACAAAGGCTTCATCGACAACTATTGTTTCTGAATATCCACCATGAGTTGTGGTATCTAAATGTTTGTCGTAACCACCATAGGTACCAACCCATCCTACCGAGCAGTATTGTTCCAAATCGTCTTTGCAATTGGCGCAGGTTCTACAAGAATCTACCAAACAGCCAACAGCTACCAGGTCGTCCTTTTTGTATTTAGAAACCCCTTCTCCAACATGAGTGACTTTACCAACAATTTCATGACCAGGAACTACAGGATACTGCGTCATGCCCCAATCGTTTTTGGCAAAATGTAAATCGGAATGACAGACGCCACAAAAAAGAATGTCTATTTCGACATCTTTAGAACCGACTTCTCTTCTATTGATATTAAATTGTTTCAAATCGGCTTCTGCCGAATCTGTTCCGTATGCTTTAACGCTTTTGACATTCATGTTGTTTCGGATTATGGATTAATTAAAATTAATTAATACTTTTTAAGATAAAAAGTATCAGGTGTTTTTGTGTTATAAAGTTACATCTTTTATTCTGTTTTTTTTTTTTAATATTATATTGAGATTTTAAACCGTCTCTTGATGTAATATGATGTTGGAAGCCGTAATAAAAGGTTACTATAATAAAAAAACCATCTGTTTAGATGGTTTTCATTTAATTGCAATGTAACTAGTGTTACATCAAACTTACGTTTACAGCGTTCATACCTTTATCTCCTTTTTCAACGTCAAATGTTACTTGATCATTTTCTTTAATATTATCAATAAGGTTCGTTGAATGCACAAAAACTTCCTCTTCGGAGTCTTTAATCTTAATAAAACCAAATCCTTTTGAATTGTTAAAAAACTTTACAGTACCTTCTTTCATGTCATTTTTAATATTAGAGTTCATTAATTTATTTATTATTTTTTTTATTATCATTTTGAATATTTTTAAAATAGTGTTCATTGTTTATTATGTGATACTAACAGTTTGCTTGCTTCCTAATAATCTAAGCATTTTAGTATGGTCTATTATGGCATGAAAAATACTCTTCTTAACATGATAAGGCATACCAAATTCTTTAGCTGTTTTGGCAACAATATGGTTTATTTTTTTATAATGGACATGGCATACATCTGGCAATACATGATGTTCTACCTGATAATTTAAACCTCCTATAAGCCAGAATAACAATCTGCTTTTAGGTGCAAAATTGCTTGTAGTTTCAAATTGATGTCTGTACCATTCGTTTTTCATCATGCCTTTTTCATTTGGTAAAGGGAAGTCTGTTTCAGGCATGATGTGTGCTATTTGAAACACAATACTCACCATAAGACCTGTTATTATATGCATGCTTAAAAACCCTAATAATACAACCCACCAAGCAAATGGCAACATAATAATGGGTAATACCAATGCATAAGAATAATAAAACAGTTTCCAAGCAGTCATGCTAAATAGTCCTTTACTAAATTCGTTCTTTTTGAGCAATAACCCCATGTCTTTATAGCGTTTTAAGCGTACAAAATCTTTAGCTGTAATCCAGAATAATGTAGATATTGCATAAAAAAACCAGATATAAACATGCTGGAATTTTTGTGACCAATGGTGTTTGGCGTTGGGTGAAAATCGTAGAAAAAACGGGGTGTTAATATCGTCATCTGCATGATCAATATTGGTGTAAGTATGATGCAAAACATTGTGTTGAATTTTCCATATCTTGGCATTTGCACCTATTAAATTAAAAGTGTAACCCAGTAAGGTATTGATGTTTTTATTTTTAGAATAAGACCCATGGATGGCATCGTGCATAACTCCCATACCAATACCTGACATTCCAAATCCACTTATTAAATACAATGTAAATAGTAGCCAAATACTTGTTACTAATCCTGTTGAAAGCAAAATTAAAGGCACAAAAAAAAGAGAAACCATTACAATTGTTTTTACAACCATATTGGTATTGCCTTTTCTACTTATATTATTTTCTTTGAAATATGTATTGACTCTTTTTCTTAATGTTTTTGAAAAATCTATATCAGTTGTTCTTGAAAATCTAGGGTTTTCCATAGGATTACTTGGTATTAATTTAAAGCATTTATGTATCCAATAGCTTAATATATTTATTCATATTAAGTTGCATTGAAGTTTCGTAATTCTAAGAGAAGATAATTATGAAGATGGTTCTTTTGGAAAGGAAGGGATTTAGCAAATCCTAAAAGTCTTGACAAGTAATGGTCTATTATTCTACGATATAAATTATTATGAATGCAGGAATTTTAATAATGTTGATTGAAAATTAAAAAACGAAAAGCAGACTAAATAAGTTATTCTATAAAGGTAAGCTTACTTAGCTCAAATTAGCACAATTATGTGTTAAAGTATCAGTATCTATTATTGTTTTATTATTTATAATTCCTTTTAAGTCATTCAATTTATCTCATTTCCTTATATCTAATTATCCACAATAGATACTATATAAAAGAGATTAAAAATCAGTTATTCATTTCCAACTTATAACCTACACCATGGACATTTGTTATTTTAATGGTTCTGTCTGCTTCTAATTTCTTACGTAATTTTGAGATATAGGTATCTAAACTTCTTCCTACAAACACCCCATGGTCTTCCCATACTTTTTTGGTAAGTTCGTCGCGTTTAATAATCTGATTTGGATTAGCAACAAAAATTTCCAGAAGTTCGCATTCTTTTTTAGAGAGACTGATTTCTTTAGCTTGCATGACTAGTTTATTCTGTTCTGGATAGAATTTAAAATTTCCGAGTGTCGCAAAATCTTCAGGAACAGATTCTAATATCTTTTTCTTTTTATAAACACCTAAAATAAGAACAATAAACCCACAAATTAGTAAAGCATAAAAAACAATTGGTTTGTTTGAGCTAAGCTTTAAATCTGTAAATAATACCTCGATGGTGTAACAACTTTCAGGTAAAATCCTTCCAACACATGGAACAATACTGTTTTCTATAGTATTTAATACCTGGTAACTATAGGCTACTTCTTGTGCTTCACATTGAACTGTTTCTACCAAATAGTTGCTTGGTAGTTTTGCCTTTTGGAAGGAAGCATTAATAATAGAAACTAATTGTTCAGGTTCAAAAGACAAGGGCTTTTGAAACGATAATTGGTATTTATTTTCCTCTAAAGCTATTATTGGTAAAATTAAAGAAGTCGTATCTTGATTGATAAGCAATAATTGATTGCCTACAGAACGCAAAGATACTTTGACTCTTTCATCAAACATTTTGTCTGTATCTTTAGAATCATTGAGGAACCAAAGAGATATTATAATGATTATAATACCACTAAGTATGGATGTGCTACTTTTGTTCATTTAACTGTAAATAACTGACAAATTCATGACTTTTAGAAACTGTTTGCACTTCTTTTACATTTTTTTGACACTTTTAAAATGGAATTCGAATAGTTTTACTTCAATTATTAATCATAAATACAATCTAAATAATGAACAGATTAATTTTATGCTCTTTCGTTTTATTATGTTTGAGTTGCAGTACAAAAAATGAAGATCCCGTTAAAGCAATTGCTTCTTCTGAAGCCGAAATTACTTCTACTGAAGTTAATTTACCTTTAAACCCACTTGCTTTTAAAGAACCTTATAATCCTCATAGTCCATATCATTTGGACTTAAAAATTGAACATACCGAAACAGATGCCCAACAATTGGTTGTTTTTATTACTTTAAAAGGAGATGCCCATTTTGTGTCTCCACATGCTAAAAGGGAATTTAAAGGAAAATTCAGCATGACAATAGATGAAAGCAATATGCTAACTACAGAAGACCATTTGATAGAAGTACCACAATCTGTTGAAGAATTCGACTCTCATCACTTAATAAATGGTACTGTTAATTGGGTTAGAGATAACACAACTTATAAACTACCCATACAGGTTATATCAGAAAAGGACTTTGAAGTAACTGGGCTTATTAGATTTACTATTGAACCACGATGTACATTAGAGGAGATTCCGTTTAAGGTGCATCAGAAATCTGGAATTTTAACTGTCGAGCTTGTTGGAGGTTGTTAAATGTTGTTCAATAAAAAAGCAGTCTAAATATAGACTGCTTTTTTATTATATTATTAAGAATGTTATTATTTGACTGCATTCTCTACTTTAAGTACAATATTATAATTTGCAACATACATATCGTCTTTCTTTAAGGTAGTAAGAATACTTGTAACCCCTTTTTTCTTTAATCTTTTTTTACAAGCCTTTGTTAAGAAAGGATCATCAGCAAAAATCAAGGTATTTAATTTGTATTCTGTCTTTCCAGCTTCTTTAATTATAGGATGGATGTGTCTCAATTCCTTACTATGTCTATAAGAACCTGGAATAAATGTGTAAAATGTATAATGTCCGTTAGCGTCGGTTTTAATCCAGCCTCTGTGTTCTACATAACGTTTTTCGTTTTCAAATTTTAAATTGTATTCACCATTTTCGTTTGGTTGTTCAATAAAAAGAATGACATCTTTAGCTGGAGTAACCCCATCACTTTGGAAAATGGTTCCTGTTATTTTTAATTTGTTTTCTTGAGTTGTAAAACTAGGAATGGTGTCTACGTTGCTTAAGTCTTTTTCAGAATAATCGTAAACTGGGCTTCTAGTCATGAAATCGAATGGAACTTCTTCTAGAACATCGGCTGAGTCTTGAGCAAATAATTCAACATTTGAACTAAAGAAACAAGAGATACAAAAAATAAATAGGACTTTTTTCATGAGACATTACTTATATAATTCGTTTAAAACTATATATTTAGATGTATAGCTTCATAAAAAATCTTATGAATGAAATAATTTTACGATGAAATGAAAAAAAGGTGCAAAAGCTTCGATGTAATGCAACAATTATAGAGTTCTATAATTGAAAATCTTTAGCAATATCTTAATTATTTAAAAGTATGTAGGCATTTAAACTCGTGGCAATTAATAACCATATAAAGTAAGGAACAATTAACCATGTTGCAGTTTTTAATATAGTTTTGTATTTAATTAAAAATAGTGTTATTACTAGAGTAAGTAGAACGATTATTATTAAACCAAATGTGACCAAATGCTGATTGAAAAAGATATAATTCCATGATACATTTAATAAAAATTGAATGGTAAATAATCCAATAATAAATGTATGAGGTTTTATCTTAACCAAAATGGCCATATAGATCGCAAAACAAATCATTATGGTAGACCAAGCAGCTCCAAAAACCCAACCTGGTGGCGTCCATGGTGCTTTATTCTGTTCTATATACCAATCTGAAGTTGGACCGGTTCCCATAAGCCAACTTCCAATTCCTAAAGCAGCAAAGTTGATAATAAGAAAAACAATAACAAGCTGAAATTTTTTCATTTTAAATGCTTCTTGATTTTAGAACTATTTGGTTTTGTAATTGAATAATAATAATCTATTAACTGACCTTGTTCATCAATTAAATATTTTTGAAAGTTCCATTTAACTGAAGAATTTTTAACACCATTCAAATCTTTTGTCGTCAACCAAGAATATAAAGGATGTTGCCTCTCTCCTTTTACATCGACCTTTTCTGTAATTAAAAAAGTTACACCATAATTCACCTGACAAAACGATTCGATGTCTTTAGCATCTCCTGGTTCCTGCCCTCCAAACTGATTACACGGTACTCCTATAACGACAAGTTGGTCTTTATAAGTATCGGAAAGCTCTTGTAGTTGAGTATACTGTCCAGTAAATCCGCATTTTGAAGCTGTATTTACAAAAAGAATTTTCTTTCCTTTAAAATCAGTTAGGTCGATTGGTTTTCCAGTAAGACTGTTAATAGATATGTTATAAATATTTTCTGGTGAATGCATGATTTGTCTTGTTAATTCGGTTAATGATACAAAGTAGCTAAAAAGTTAGAAGAATAGGCTTGTTTTTATCAATTTTTAAAGTCATTAGATGTTATTTATTTCTGAACCTATTAAATATGGCAAACTTTTTCTTAGAATTAATAAAATAAACACCCATTAAAAGAATAAATACAGCTAAAATATTCTGTAAAGAAATATATTCATCTAAAACATACCATCCTAAAAATGAAGCAATAACTGGATTTACATAAGCAGATGTAGAAACTTTCTCTGCAGAAACTACTTTAAGTAAATTGTTAAATGCCCAAACAAAAACACCATTTCCATAAACCAAAAATAAAAATCCTGCTATGATGCAGTTTTAAGTTGTTGACTTGATATTTTTAACGACAGTTTTAAGAGTTTTGAGATAATAATTATAAGTCCTCCAGCCAATAGAAATCGTATAGATGCTAATAATAATGGGGACACTTCTAAAACTACAATCTTATTTAATAAAAAGGTAGAACCCCAAATAACATAAAATGAAAAGAACGAAAGGATAATTAATACACCACTTTTTGGTTGACTCATAGTTTCTAATTAGAAAACATATGTTATGTTTTATAAAATTAATAAAACTAATTAGCTACATATTGAATTTTTATGGAATAATGAATTACTAGTTTGTTATTCTTGACGATGGTTTTTTTTAAAAGACATACCACATAGACATTGATATGAGAAAGTGTGTTAAATTTCAATTATTCTAATATAAATTAATCAAATGATAATCAACATTTTATCAATTATTAGGGTGCAAAAAATGTTAAATATTATCAAAAAACAAGTCCAAAATACAATACAATGTGTTTTTAATCGTTGTTTTTATTATTTTCGTCGAGAAGAAATGTAAATCAACGCCAAATTTACTAAAAAGTAAAGTTAGTAATTTGACAATTAATAATATATGAAAACAATTATTGCCCTAATTATTTTGTGTTTATCCTTCAATTCATTTTCACAAAATTTATCCCCTGAATTTAACACACCAGAATCATCCGCATTAATAGACAGTTTAAGTCACTATTTAACGACTTTAAACAGCAAAGAAAACGCAGTAGATATAACTGCAGAATATTGGGATACTAGTAAAATAAAAATAGATTATAATACTGAGGAAAAATTTCCTCTACACATTCAATTTAAAGATTCAAATTACATCTCTCCTATTTCAAGAAGCAAAGTAATAACCTCACGTTATGGTTGGCGAAAAGGTCGTGCTCATAAAGGCATCGATATCGATTTAATAACTGGAGACAGTTTGTTTGCTATGTTTGATGGAGTGGTTCGATTTGCTAATTATAGTTCTGGACACGGAAGAACGGTTGTTGTAAGACATCATAATGGTTTAGAAACTTTATATGCCCATTTATCTCGTTATGGTGTTAAGGAAAATGATACTGTTGTAGCTGGTTCTTATTTAGGTAAAGGTGGTACTTCTGGAAATGCTAGAGGGAGTCATTTACATTTAGAAATGACATACAAAGGCATTCCTGTGCACCCAGAATCTCTATTAGATTTTGATGAGAACAATAACGTTCGAGCTAAAGATCTTTGGATTACTAAAACTTGGACACGTCCAGAATTACATAATAGTAAACGCCAAAGTCATTTAGAAATATTTTCTACTGAGGAAGCTGCTATTGCTAGTATGAACAAACCAGCTCGTGTTTATATTGTAAAAAAAGGAGATACTTTGTCACGTATTTCATCTAGAAATAGCACAAGTATCGCTGCTCTATGTAAAAGCAATCATATGAGTCGAAACAGCACGTTACGTATTGGTCAGAAATTAATTATTGAATAAATAAAAAACGGAATTCAAAAAATTAAATTCCGCTTTTCTCAATAATTAACTAAGGGTAATGATTATACTTTAATAGTAATGTTTTTTGTTTTATTGTCTTTATTAATCGACACTTTATAAATAATTGTACGCTCTTTATTTTCGGTATAAGTAATATCGCATTTCACCTCTTTAATTGACCATTTAGGATATTCTTTCATTAAATCTGAACTAATAGTGAAAGGCAACTTAATAGCTTGATAACTTTCTTCACAACTCTCTAAATTTCCTTTTTTGTTATAAACAGCAGTTATAAGGTTATTCCCTTCTTTAAAATTAACTGTATAGCTACCATTACTTTTTGATTGATAAACCTCTGAGCTTTTAATATCGTAATTAGCAACCAGATTTTGAAGTTTTTCAATCTTTTTTGAAAAATCTTGATGAGTAACTGTATTTAAATAATCAGCATTAAGAACTGTTTTGCTAGACGAATACACCGTTTTATTTGAAGGTGTTAAAATAGCTAAATCATTTTGTGCAATCATAAGGTTGGTGAAGCCTAAAAATAAAATACCAAGTACATACGTTTTCATAATTTTAAGATTTTAAGATTATACATTAGTTGCTATTATTAATGTTTTATGGGATTAATTTGATATGAAACGAATGTAGAACAAAACTCACTTAAGTCCTTGAAATACAGATAGACAGATAATGAACAGGGAATAGACAATTAATAGACAGTTTTAAAAAAATATCTAATAAAACTTGTTAAAGCGCTAATTATTAGCTATTTATATATTTTGAATAAAATCGTCTAAATCTTCATTTTCAGATAAATGAAGTTTTTTTCTAAGTCGATATCGACTTGTGTTTAGTGAAGAAACAGTTATGTTTTGTAGTGTGGCAATATTTCGACTGTCCATTTTAAGACGGATTAAAGAACATAACCGAATTTCGTTTTTACTTAAATTAGGGAACAAACTTGTAAGTTCGCTATAAAAAGAATCACTTAATTTATCTAGACGTTCATAAAACTCTTTGGTATCACCATCAACTGTTATTTTATTTTGAATAAATTGCTCTAAATCATCTAGTAATAAACTTTGTTCTTTAGGGTTCGCTTCTTTTATGGAAGTCAATTTGTCGGCCAAAGATTCTGCCCAAACTTGATTTTGCGATAGGTTAATAGCAAAATCTGATAAATCTCTTTTTTTAGAATCAATTTCAGATTCTAATTGCTCATTTTTTAATGCTATTAAATCTCTAGATTGTTCAGCAAGTAATTGCTTGTTATTTGCATTTATTAGGTGTTGTCGCCTTCTTAAAAACAAGGATAACAATAAAATAAGGACTAAAGAAGATAATAAGCTTACAATTAAAAGTTTAGACCGTTGGCTTCGTATTTTGTTTTCTTTTTCAATTCTATCTATTTTAAAATTCAACGAAATCCTTTCTAGTGTGATATTATTCAATTCATCACGCCATTTTAATCCAGCTAATTCAGATATATTAATCAAACTATCTGAATATTCCTTTATGAGATTAGCCGTATTATAAGCTTCTTTGTAGTTATTTTGTTTTTCAAACAAACGCGCTTTGGCATTTAAAAAAGTTAGTTTAGCATCAGATGTAATTCTTTTAATATAATCACGATTCGTCATGACTGCTTCAAGTTCTTTAAACGCTTGATTCGCTTTTTCTAATTCTCCTATATGTATAAAAGTAATCACTAATTGACTTCCTGCATTTATTAATCTTGGAACATCTATTGTAAATAATTCTTCATCGAGTGCCACTTTATAAAACTCAAAATTGGTTTGATATAATGGTAAAGCATCATTATAATTTCCTTGATCTACATACACATCGGCTAAATTATCTCTAATACTACCAATTAATGTATGGGTAGGAAAATGTTTGTTTGTAATCTGATAGGCTAAATTGAAGTTCATTAAAGCTGGATCTAACTCTTTCTTGAACCAGTAAAAATAGAGTCCATAATTATTAATAGCAGAAGCATAAGAAATAACATCTAGGTTTTTAGTATACTCAATATTTTTTTTATGTTCTGCATTTGCCAGATCAAACATCCCCAATTTTGAGTAGCCTATTGCTAACATGCTATGAGTAAACGTTATCATTTCAAGAAATGCTTTTTTTTCGGACTCGGTTGCCTTATCTTCAATAGTTCTATAATATTTAAAAAAATCTTCACAAGACTTAATAGATTCTTTAGGAAACCCTATTTCCCGAAACCAATTTCCCGAATGCATATATCTATTTAGCTTTAAATTGTAATGTCCTTCTATATATGGCAATAAATCCATACGTTTAAAATGTTGGGACAGATATACTTGAAGCTGTTTTTCGGAAAAAGATTCGCGTCTAAAAGTTTTTATATCATTTTCAGAAAATGATTCATCCATAACTGCAGTTATAGAATCAAATTGTTTTAAAGCTTGTTCACTTGTAAGTGATTCTTGAGCATTACATAAAAAAGTATTTATGAAACATGCACTAAGTAATATATACTTGATTAGATTCACTTATTAAAATAAAGTTGGTTTAGTTATCTCAAATATACAAGATAAATAAATGATTTTCTTTGCAATAAGAGATTTAATAATATCGCTTACGTAACCAAAAAGCAACACGTACTAATAATATTAATGCTGGTACTTCCACTAACGGTCCAATAACTCCTGTAAAAGCTTGTCCTGAATTTAAACCAAAGACGGCTATGGCTACAGCAATGGCTAATTCGAAATTATTTCCAGCAGCTGTAAAGGCAATAGCAGCATTTTTATCGTAAGTTGCTCCCATTGCTTTACTTATAAAAAATCCGATTAAAAACATCAATGCAAAATAGATTAAAAGAGGAATGGCAATAATTACAACATCCATTGGTATTTGTACTATCAGTTCCCCTTTAAGAGAAAACATCACTACAATTGTAAATAATAAAGCAATCAATGTTATAGGTGATACTTTAGGAATATACACTTCATTATACCAGGTTTCCCCTTTTAATTTCACCAATATTTTCCTACTTAAATAACCTAATAAAAAAGGGATCCCTAAATAAATAGCCACACTTTCGGCAATTGTAGCAATAGAAATATCCACAATGGCTCCTTCAAACCCAAAATAGGGTGGTAAAACAGTAATAAATACCCAGGCATAAAAACTATAAGCAAACACTTGAAAAATACTATTTAAAGCTACCAAACCAGCTCCATATTCACTGCTTCCTTCTGCTAAATCGTTCCAAACTAAAACCATAGCAATGCATCTGGCCAAACCAATTAATATCAACCCAACCATATATTCTGGATAATCTTGCAAAAAGGTAATCGCCAGTATAAACATTAATACTGGTCCAATAATCCAGTTCAAAACCAATGAAATAGATAGAATTTTTACATCTTTAAAAATTTTAGGTAATAAGGCATAATTAACCTTAGCTAATGGTGGATACATCATTAAAATCAATCCTATAGCAATTGGTATGTTGGTTGAACCACTACTAAACGAATGGATATAATCTGGGACAGATGGCATTAAATAGCCAACCCCTACTCCTACTGCCATGGCTATAAAAATCCAAAGCGTTAAATAACTATCGAGAAAACTAAGTTTTTTGGTTGAAGACATTTTACTATTTATTTATTTGAGAAAACACATAAAACATTTCTGTTGCTATTTGCAAACTTCTGTTTGCATAAACTTCGGTTTGACCTGGTGAGTTGTCAGAAGCTTTAGGGTCTTCATAGGTAATTGGAATACGCTTTTCTGCTCCTGCAATGAATGGACAACCAGCATCTGCTTGAGAGCAAGTCATGATAGCTGCAAATTGATTTTCTGGGTTAAAAGCATGGTTATATAATTTTGAAAAACCAATAATTGGATGTTCATTTTCTGAATATTTAATACTGTAAATTGGATTTATTCCTTCAGATAACATCTGAACATAAAATCCCATTTGTTTACATGTTTCTGCTACTTTAGGATATAATGCAGTTGCTTCTGTTCCTCCAGAATAACAAGAAACTAAACTTATCTGAAAGTGATGAGCCATCGTCTGAGCCCAAACTTGTGACAAATGACTTCGTCTCGAATTGTGTGTGCAGATAAAGTTTAAACGAACTTCTTCTTTATTTGAAACCTTTTCTTGAATATAAGTAATTAATGATTTTAATACTTCTTTTCTACTTTCAATTATAGAATTTGTATCAAAAGTTGTTATTAATGCGTTAATTTTTGGAAACATTCTTTAATTTTTAAAATTCATAATTGTTAGCAACATCCTGACTCTGGCGTACAGCAAGACGTATTTTGCAATTCAGAAAGTTTCATTTTTGGTTTCGCTTCAGGAATACCACATTTTTCTTTGGCTAAGCAATCTGTCTGTTTGTTGGTTAATAAAAAATGGGTCTCTTCAAAATCTAAACCAAATTTTCCAATTGTTTCACCTTGATATTCCACTTCTATTTCTAAATCAGGAAGTTCTAATACACGTTCTGAAAGCTCAATAATTTGCACTAGTTTTTCAGGATGTAATCTGTGGTTATAATCATTTTCTTCCCAAAGCTGAAAGTTGATGACAGATTCTTTTCTAATAGTACCACCACAATCTATAAAGTGTTTATCTATTTTTCCAACTTCTGTAACGTGGAAATGACTTGGTACCAAAGCTCCATCTGGTAGTTGAAATGCAATAGTTTCTATTTTTTTTAAATGCTGTTTAATTTCTGATAGTTTCATAATAATTATTAATTAATGAGATAATTTAAAATAGTGTGTTAACAACAATCGCCATTTACAATAGGCTCTTGCTCAAAAAACTGTAAAAACATGTGTTTTATATTTTTCCATTCTTTTTGGTCTATACAATAACAAACACTTGTTCCTTCTATATTTCCTTTAATTATCTTTAAGTTTTTTAATTCTTTTAGATGTTGAGAAATGGTTGGTTGTGCCAAACCAATTTCGCTAACCAAATCGCCACACACACAACTATTTAATTTAAACAGATGTTGTAGAATGGCAATTCTAGCAGGATGGCCAAAAGCTTTAGCTATCAATGCCATTCTGTTTTGCTCATCTGTAAATATTTCTGATTTGGTAAGTCCCATGACATTCTCTTTTATTTGTTCATTGCAATATTACGATTAAGCAAATTATCTCACAACTATTTTTTAATAAAATTTAAAATTGAGTCTCCATAAAGTTTAAAATTTTTATAAAAAAATGTACTTTGCATGACTGTAAAAAGAGTCATAAATGAAAGTTTGTATAGCTGAAAAACCTAGTGTTGCCAGAGAGATTGCATCTGTTCTCGGGGCAAAAAATAAGCATGATGGTTACTATGAAGGTAATGGTTACGCAGTAACTTATACATTTGGACATTTATGTACACTTATGGAGCCAAACGATTACAAACCACATTGGAAAAGTTGGGATTTAAATAATCTTCCTATGCTTCCAGAGAAGTTTAAAACAAAAGTGGTTAGCAATTCTGGCATTCAAAAACAGTTTAAAATTGTAAAGAGTTTGTTCGATAAAGCTGAAGTCGTTATAAATTGTGGTGATGCAGGTCAAGAAGGAGAACTCATTCAGCGATGGGTTTTAGATCAAGCAAATTATAAAGGTAAGATTGAAAGGCTCTGGATTTCTTCGCTTACAACTGAAGCCATTAAAGAAGGATTTGAGAATTTAAAACCTTCTGAAAATTATGACAATCTCTATTATGCTGGATTTTCTAGAGCTATTGGAGATTGGTTATTAGGTATGAATGCAACCCGATTATACACCGTGAAACATGGTGGATACAAGCAAGTTCTTTCAGTTGGACGTGTGCAAACCCCAACACTTGCTATGGTTGTAAACCGATTTAAAGAGATAGAGAGTTTTAAACCACAGCCTTATTGGGAACTGCAAACTATGTATCGTGACACCTTATTTTCTTATGAAGAAGGTCGTTTTACTAAAATGGAAGATGGTCAAGTTTTAGCCAATAAAGTAAAGGAACACGAATTTGAAATTGAATCAATCACTAAGAAAAAAGGCACTGAATATGCCCCAAAACTATTTGATTTAACAGGCTTACAAGTGTTTTGCAACACGAAGTTTGGATTCTCGGCAGATGAAACTTTAAAAATTGTTCAGAAATTATACGAAATGAAAGTCGTTACTTATCCCAGAGTCGATACCACATTTCTACCCAATGATGTGTACCCAAAAGTGTCAGGGATTCTTCAAAAGCTAACTAATTATGCCACGTTAACACAACCTCTTTTAGGTAAAAAAATTAAGAAGTCGACTAAAGTCTTTAACGATAAAAAAGTAACCGATCATCACGCGATAATTCCAACAGGCATTCAAACCAATTTGCAATACAATCAGCAACAGGTTTATGATATTATTGTGAAACGTTTTATTGCTGTTTTTTATGAAGATTGTTCTGTGTCAAATACTACAGTTATAGGAAAAGCTGCAGATGTCCATTTTAAAACAACAGGGAAAGAAATACTCAAAAAAGGATGGCGAGTGGTTTTTGAATCTGATGAAAAAGATAAGAAAGAATCAGATATACTACCAACTTTTGTTAAGGGCGAAAAAGGACCTCATGAACCTAGTTTCCTAGAAAAGCAGACCAAACCACCCAATCAATTTACTGAAGCTTCCCTTCTTCGTGCTATGGAAACAGCAGGAAAACAGGTGGACGACGATGAGTTACGTGATTTGATGAAAGAAAATGGTATTGGCAGACCATCTACACGTGCTAATATAATTGAAACCTTATTTAAGCGTCAGTATATAAAACGCAACAAAAAACAATTACTTCCTACGGTTACAGGAATTGCTTTAATTGATACCATTCAAAATGAATTATTAAAATCGGCAGAACTTACAGGCTTATGGGAAAAGCAGTTAAAAGATATTGAAAAAGGAGAATTTAGCGCTAATCAGTTTATAATCAACATGAAAAAAATGGTAGATGATTTGGTTTATGAAGTACGCAGTGAAACCAATCGGGCTAATATTTCTCAAGCTACAGTAGTCAAGCAACGGCAAGCAAAAACAGAACAAAAAAAGAAGGCTGGTATCACAGCTGAAACGTGTCCGAAATGTCAAAAAGGAACGCTTATAAAAGGAAAAACTGCCTATGGATGTACTTCTTATAAAGAAGGTTGTAAATTTATTCTTCCATTTAATATTCATGAAAAAAAGATTTCTGAAAAACAGTTTTTAAGATTGTTAAAGAAAGGCTCGACTGTCAATTTAAAAGGCTTCAAAACCACTACCGGTACAGTTGAAGGTCTATTGCGTTTTGATGATAATTTTCAACTTATTTTAGAACCTAAGAAGTTAAAAACAAAAGCAATTCCAGACACGCTAACTTGTCCAAAATGTAACAAAGGAACTATTATAAAAGGTAAAACAGCTTATGGCTGTAGTAAATATGGAAAAGACTGCGATTTTATATTACCATTTGACTTGTTACGAGAAAAGGCAGGCAATGAGAAATTGACAAAAGAGTTAGTCTTTAAAATCATTCAATCTCATACATAAAATTCAAGCTGATTTTTTTTTTTTAGAAAGAGATATCCCATTGTAAACGAAAACGCCATTCTTTAGGATTTTGATTATCCACGCTATGATATGAAAAATGAGTAATCTCCATCGTCAGTTTATTCCTGTGTTCATTAAAAAACCAATTAAAAGCCATTCCCAATTCTCGTTCGTAATTATTTGCTATGTCGATGTCTGGATTATAGTTTGAATAAATACCAGCAACTTCTAGAGGTTCTGGTATAATACTCCAAATATTTGAAAAGAAGTAACCAGCTTGAAAATATTGCCCATTTAAGTTTCTGGAATCATCGTTTACATAATCTTTAACAGATTTTATATGAAACTCATTTTGCCAAGAAAACCCTTTGTATTTAAAGGCTGTTTCTAATAAAGCTTGATTAACCCGATATTGACCTGGAATACCTTCATCAAAACCTGTTAATTCTCCACCACCAGCTTGAGAGAATCGAGTATAGGGGCTTCTATTAGTAGCTGCTGCTAAAGCAATTAAACCTGTAGGTTTTTCATGGAATTTTAAATCAGAACCTGTCATTTCTAATTCTTGACCAAACATGTTCCATTGCAAGCGACCTACATACATTAAATGATTATCATCATTTACGGTAGCACCTCTACCCACTCCTGTTAATATGGATAAGTGATAAGTAAAATCTGCTAAAGTTTGTGGAAAAATACGACCATAAAATTCAATTCCTTGTTGTCTATCTATTGTAAATGGTCTATTAATAATAGATCGATCTACCATCTGTTGTTTTCCAGAAGAAATGACACGTTCCCGATTATAGTATGTTTTCCATTGTCCAATTTTAATTTTAAAAAAATCCCAACGTTCAATCATAATTCGGAAATCTAATAGGTTTCCTTGTGAAAGTTCATATTCAAAATAATATTTAAGCCAAGGTTTATAGGCATGACCTCCAATCTTTAAACGAGCTCTATTTATTTTAAATGTTGTTTGATTGTCTTTATAAAAATCATCAAACGTCAATGGATCTTGATCATTCGGAGTCGCAAAACGAAACTGTAATCTAGATTCTATATGCAGTAAATAATTGTTGTCGGAGGTACTAAACGCAAACCCTTTATCTGTATATTCTGCATTTATCTTTCCAGATGAAATTGAGTCTGTCTGTGCTATAACTTGATTTATAAAACAGAAAAATATTACTAATAATATATAAAAATATGATGTTTTGATAGGTACCAATTTTTTTTCGCTAATATAGTAATTATCATAATTTCTTATAAAGCAGCTTTGATTAAGTTGAATCATAAAGTTTAATTAATCTTCATTCAACGCTTTCTTACTTTTTCAAGTTCAAAGCAATCATAACTTTATTTCTTCACTCTTCTGTTATTTCATTCTTAATAATATTTGTCAACTCTCTGTGTCCTTTTATCATGGCATTAAATATAATTTAGTATATTTGCTAACCAAATGGTTAAACTAAATAGTTAACATGAATAAAGAAAAAGATAGCAATACTGAAGAACAAATTTTAGATGCTGCAAAAAACGTGTTTCAAACAAAGGGTATGGATGGTGCTAGAATGCAAGAAATAGCAGACTTGGCAGGAATTAATAAGGCTATGTTACATTATTATTACAGAAGCAAACAATTACTTTTTGAAGCTGTATTTAAAAATGCGTTTTCATTATTAGCTCCACAACTTAACAAGATTTTAAATGATGATTCATCGATTGAAGATAAAGTAAAAAACTTCACATCAAATTACATTTCTTTTATTATCAAGCATCCTTACCTACCAAATTTCATCATACAAGAATTAAATAGAAATCCAGATTTTATCATAAAGATTCAAGAAAACTCTAGCTTATTGAATATTGAAAAATTTAAGCAACAAGTTGAATTAGAGGTTAGTAAAGGCATTTTAAAACCCACAAAAGGCGACCAGTTATTTATTAACATCCTGGCATTAAATATTTTTCCTTTTGTAGCAAAACCACTTGTCAAAGCATTTGTTAAGATAGACGATGAGGGTTTTAAACAACTCATGGAACAACGTAAAACTGATGTTTCAGAGTTTATTATCAATTCAATAAAACAACATTAAAATGAAAACAACATTTAGCATATTGGTTTTCTTTTTATGGACCATTGTTAGTTGGTCGCAACAGCAAATAACACTAGAAACTTGTTATCAATTGGTATCCAAAAACTATCCTTTAGTGAAACAAAAAAAACTATTGGAAAGCAAAAACGCCTTAGAATTAGAAACAATAGATACAGCAAAACTACCCCAAATGGACTTTGATGCACAAGCTGTTTATTTATCTGATGTTACTCAAATTCCTTTAGCAAATACTGGTGTTGAGCCACCAAATAACGACCAATATCGTGCAACACTTTCAGTAAATCAATTAATTTATCATGGAGGTTCAATTAATGCTTCTACAAAAGTGAAAGAGGCAGAATTAAAAACCCAACAAAAACAATTGGATGTTAGTTTGTACAAATTAAAGCAGCAGGTTAATCAGCTATATTTTTCTATTCTACTTTCAGACGAATCATTTAATTTGTTAGAAAAGAAACAAGCCCAATTGGAGAGCAAGCTTAAGGAAGTGAAATCTGGTATTGCGTATGGAACTATTTTACCATCATCAGATAAAGTTATTGAAGCCGAATTATTAAGAATCAAACAACAATTTTCAGAAATAAATAATAATAAAAATATCTTAGTAGAAACCTTATCGGCTTTAATTGGTCACTCTTTAGACGCATCAACCAAGTTTCAACAACCTGAAATTTCAACAAGCCTCACTCCTACAGCACCACGTCCAGAAATGGAATTGTTTCAACTAAAAAAAGAAGAAATTGAAAGTCGGGAACAACTCATTCAAAAAGAAAACATTCCTAAACTATTAGGATTTGCATCTGGAGGTATTGGTAACCCAGGTTTAAATATGTTGGATAATACATTTCAACCATTTTATACTGTTGGTGTAAAATTGAACTGGAATGTGTTCGATTGGAATGCCAATAAAAAGAAACGAGAATCTTTAATGATTCATAAAGATATTATTGATAACGAAACAGAGATTTTTCAGTTAAATACTCATATTGAACTGAATCAATATGAAAAAGAAATAAACAAAATTTCAGAAAACATTCGCATAGATTCTGAAATTATCAATCTTAGAAAAGATGTTTTATTGGCAACAGAATCTCAATTACGACATGGTGTGATTACAACATCTACCTATATTACTGAATTAACTAATTTATTTGAAGCTGAAAATATGCTAGTAACGCACAACATAAAGCTAGAATTAGCAAAAGCAAATTATAACATTATTCAAGGACATTAATATGAAACAAATTCACACATATTTTATAGGCATTAATTTAAGTCTTTTAAGCTTAGTTTCTTGTAGCAACACTAACGGAAAGGCAGATGGCTATGGAAATTTTGAAGCTACTGAAATAACGGTTTCTGCTGAAAATAATGGAAAACTCATGGCCTTTCAGGTTCATGAAGGAGACATACTCAAACAGGAATCCATTATAGGTTATATCGACACCATTCCTTTATCGTTAAAACGCCAACAACTTTTAATTTCAAAAGATGTTGTAAGTTCAAAATCTCAAGGTGTTTTATCTCAAATTGCGGTATTGAATGCCAAGTTAAAAACAGCCAACATTAATAAAACCAGAACTAAAAATCTTATTAATGATAACGCCGGTACCCAAAAGCAACTGGATGATATTTTAGGAGAAATTGACGTGATTAAGCAACAGATCCGAAGTGTTGAAATACAAAACGCTCCTGTTGTTAACGAGTTAAAAAGTATCGATGTTCAAATTAAACAATTAGACGATCAGATAGAAAAATGTAAAATTATCAACCCAATAAAAGGAACCGTTTTAACAAAATATGCAGAACCTGGTGAAATTACTTCTTTTGGCAAACCACTCTACAAAGTTGCCGATTTAAACACCATGGAATTACGGGTGTTTGTTAGCCAAACGCAATTGGCTAATTTAAAAATTGGTGAAAACGTAATAGTAAAAATAGATGATCAAGATAGCATGAAAGATTATGAAGGCACCATTACTTGGATTGCATCAGAAGCTGAATTTACACCTAAGATTATTCAAACAAAAGAAGAACGAGTAGCTTTAGTATACGCAGTAAAAATAACAGTTATTAACGATGGCAGTATAAAAATAGGCATGCCAGCCGAAATGTGGTTAAACAATTAAATCAACCCTTTAAATTATATATTATGAAAAAAATACTTTTATCAATTGCAATGATGGCATTTATATTATCAAGTTGTATTAACAACAAAAAAGAACCACATGCAGTAGAACAAAACACTCAAGCAGAAACTGAAGTTGTTTCTCATGAAAATCAGGAATCACTTGATGCCAATTCTGTAATAAACAACAATTGGATGAATGAGATTCAATTGGACAATGGGAAAAAATGGATTGCAAACGAAGAAACAAATATTGGTGTTCAGCAAATGAAAACTACTTTAAACACAAATGAAACACTTACATTAGATGATTATCACAATTTAGCATCAGAGCTTAATAACTCTAAAAATTATGTAATAAAGGAATGTACGATGAAAGGAGCTTCACATGATTATCTTCATGTATGGTTGCTACCATTAATAGAAAAATTAGATGCTCTTTCTGAAGCTATGACTACAAATGAAGCTTCTGAGATTAAACAAAGCATTGTTGAAAATGTAAATGCCTATTCGGATTACTTTCAATAATAATGGGAATTCTAGTCTCTAACATATCAAAATCCTATAAAGAGGTTAAAGCCTTGCACAATATTTCATTTGAAGTCAAACCCAATGAACTTTTTGGGCTTATTGGACCTGATGGGGCTGGTAAAACAACACTTTTTAGAATCTTAACCACTCTATTGATCGCTAATGAAGGTAAAGCAACAATAACAGGTTTTGATGTGTTGAATAATTTTAAAGATATTAGAAAACACGTGGGCTACATGCCTGGAAGATTTTCGTTATATCAGGATTTAACTGTTGAAGAAAACCTAAAGTTTTTTGCAACAATTTTTGGTACGACTATAGAAGAAAACTACGAGTTAATAGAAGATATCTATGTTCAAATAGAGCCATTTAAAAACCGTAGAGCTGGAAAATTATCTGGTGGGATGAAACAAAAATTAGCTTTGTGTTGTGCTTTAATCCATAAGCCCAAAGTTCTATTTTTAGATGAACCAACTACTGGTGTTGATCCTGTTTCAAGAAAAGAGTTCTGGGACATGCTTAAGCGTTTGCAACAAAAAAATATTACTATTTTGGTATCTACACCTTATATGGATGAAGCCGCTTTATGTGATAGAATTGCATTGATTCAGAATGGTGAAATTTTACAGATTGATACTCCAGAAAATATTGTAAAACAATATTCTAAAGTTATTTACGATGTAAGTGCCAATAATATGTATCAATTAATTAATAGCTTAAAGGCTTACCAACATCAACATAGCGTGTATCCTTTTGGAGAATTTGTACATTATACGGATACGCGTTCAGATTTTAATCCGAAAGAGCTAAAAACCTATTTGGAAGAGCAAAAACTATCGAATATAAGTATAGAAAGAACCCAAGCAACCATAGAAGATAGTTTTATGGAAATGGCAAAATAACAACAATGAACAATAATAACGTCATACAAGCAGAAGGCTTAACCAAAATATTTGGAGATTTTACAGCTGTAAACGCCATTACTTTTGAAGTTAAAAAAGGGGAAATATTCGGGTTTCTTGGTGCTAATGGTGCTGGAAAAACTACGGCTATGAAAATGCTTATTGGTATTTCTTTACCTACTTCTGGTGCTGCACAGGTTGCAGGTTTTGATGTTTTTACCAAGGCTGAAGACATCAAAAAGAACATTGGTTATATGAGTCAGAAATTCGCTTTATATGACGATTTAACAGTTAAAGAAAACATTACCTTTTTTGGTGGTATTTATGGTCTTTCTAAAGTAAAAATTAAAATAAAAACTAAAGAGCTTATTGATGATTTAGGCTTAGATGAAGTCGCTAACCAATTAGTTGGTTCTTTACCTTTAGGTTGGAAACAGAAAATTTCGTTTTCAGTTGCCTTGTTACATGAACCAAAAATTGTGTTTTTAGATGAACCTACAGGTGGTGTTGATCCTATAACTAGACGTCAGTTCTGGGAAATGATTTACAGAGCAGCACACGAAGGAACAACCATTTTTGTAACCACACATTATATGGACGAAGCTGAATACTGCGATCGTGTTTCTATAATGGTAAATGGTAAAATAGAAGCCTTAGATACACCCAAGAAATTAAAGGAACAATTCCAAGTGGATAATATGAATGATGTGTTTTTAAAATTAGCCAGAGGATGAAATTATTTATAGGCTTTGTCACCAAAGAGTTTTATCATATTTTTAGAGATAAACGTTCTTTGTTTATACTTTTTGGGATGCCTATTGTTCAAATTTTATTGTTTGGTTTTGCTATTACAAACGAAATAAACAATGTGGATATCGCCATATTAGATCATTCTAAAGATGCCACTACCAAAGAGATCATTAATAAAATTTCAACTTCAAAATATTTCAGTATCAAACAACATATAGAACGTGAAGCTGATATAGAGACCGTTTTCAAAAAAGGAAAAGTAAAAGCCGTTTTAAACTTTGAAAAGGATTTTAGTAAAAACCTGATTAAAGACTATCAGGCGACTGTTCAAATTATTTCAGATGCCACAGATCCTAACACAGCCAATACCATTAGTAATTATGTGAGTTCTATTTTGCAAAATTACCTTCAAGAGCAAAATAAAGGTATAAAAATTAACTACGTTATAATCTCACAACCACGAATGGTTTATAATCCAGAATTAAAAAGCGTTTATATGTTTGTACCAGGCGTTATGACCATTATTTTAATGTTGGTTTCCGCTATGATGACGTCTATTTCCATAACTAGAGAAAAAGAACTTGGTACTATGGAAATTTTATTAGTATCTCCTATTAAACCTTTTCAAGTTATTATTGGCAAGGTGTTTCCATATATTTTTCTATCGATAATCAATGCCATTGTTATTGTTTTATTAAGCATATTCATTTTTAAAATGCCAGTTCAAGGGAGTCTGTTCTTATTAGGTGTTGAAAGTGTGTTGTTTATTATTTCGGCTTTGGCTTTAGGTATTTTAATTTCAACCATTTCTGCAACCCAGCAAACAGCAATGATGATTTCCTTAATGGGATTAATGCTTCCGGTAATTTTATTATCAGGTTTCATCTTCCCTATTTCTAGTATGCCTGTACCTCTCCAAATTATCAGTAACGTGATTCCTGCTAAATGGTTTATTATTATTTTAAAAGGGATCATGCTTAAAGGAGTTGGTTTACAATTTATCTGGAAAGAAACCTTAATTTTATTTGGGATGACCTTCTTTTTTATTGTGTTAAGTGTAAAGAAATATAAAATTAGGTTGGAATAATATGAAAATTATTTTCTACATCATCCAAAAGGAATTCAAGCAAATCTTTAGAAATAAAGGTATGCTTCCTATTATTTTTGTGTTACCACTACTCCAATTGGTTATCCTATCAAATGCAGCAACCTTTGAAGTAAAGAACATCAAATTTGCTTATATAGACAACGACCAAAGTACTTCGTCTAGAGCATTAATCGAAAAATTCGAGGCTTCAACTTATTTTAATGTGCAAACAAGTTTTCCTTCGGAAGTCTTAGCAAGTTCTGCTATGTTAAAAGGTGAGGTAGATGTAGTGATAGACATTCCACTCTATTTTGAAAGAGACTTACAAAAAGATAAAAAAGTAAATTTGGGTATCACTATTAATGCTATTGATGGCGCTGCTGCTGGTGTAGAAAATGTTTATATCACACAAATCATTCGGAGTTTTAGCAAGCAGATAAAAATGGATTTAAAGCAAAAATCAGACTCACAAATACAGCCCGTAAACATTGAAACCATTCCATTATTTTGGTATAACGAAACCCTGAATTACAAAACTTTTATGGTTCCTGGGATTCTAGTTTTATTAGTTACCATGATTACCTTATTTCTTTCAGGTATGAATATTGTAAGAGAGAAAGAAATTGGGACCTTAGAGCAAATAAACGTGACACCCATTAAGAAAAGTCAGTTTATTATTGGGAAACTCTTTCCGTTCTGGATTATAGGCATGGGCTTGTTAACCATAGGATTAATTTTAGCAAGGTTAATTTTTAATGTTCCAATGCTTGGGAATTTGGTTTTAATGTACGCTTACACTTCTGTTTATATTTTAGTGATTCTTGGAATGGGATTATTCATCTCTAATTTTACAGATACCCAACAACAAGCCATGTTTATAGCTTGGTTTTTTACGGTAATTTTCATTTTAATGAGTGGTTTGTTTACACCCATTGAGAGTATGCCAGAATGGGCTCAAATATTAACAGAATTTAATCCTATAAAATACTTTGTGGAAGTGATGCGTATGGTGATGCTAAAGGGTTCAGGTTTTATAGATATACTCCCTCAGTTTATTAAAACCCTTATATATGCCGTAATTATGAATATTTTAGCTGTGTGGAGATATAGAAAAACGACTTAATCATTTAAAAAAAAAGTCCTATCAAAAATTTGATAGGACTTAAATATATTATAGAATATAGTCTGTTTATTCAACAATTTTTACTTTGACAGCATTCATACCTTTCATACCTTTTTCTAGTTCGAAAGACACTTTATCATTTTCCATAATTTCATCGATTAAGCCACTAACATGGCAGAAATATTTTTCTTGATTTTCAGAATCGATGATAAAGCCAAACCCTTTTGATGAGTCAAAAAATGACACTTTTCCTTTTCTAACTGGATCGAATTCTTCAATATCGCTATCATCTCTTTTAGGAATACTTACTTCAATGCTTTCTGCATCTACTTTTACTTTCATAGAAGGATCTGGAGGCGTATCTGTTAAATTCCCATTGTAATCTACGTATGCGAACTGGATTCCATCACTTCCACCAGATTCTTTCTCTAGCTTTCGTGCTTCCATTTTTTTACGTTTGTCTTCACGCTTTTTTAAACGCTTTTTTTCTTTTTCACTTTTATTAAATGTCTGTTGCGATTTTGCCATTCGTAGTTTTAAAAATTAATAGATAATGTATTGCTTAAGAAGATGTTAAAATACTAAACGAATGTTTCGATAAGAACCATGTATATTATTAATGAACCTAAAGATATGTCTTGTAAAATAATAGTGCACAAGCTAGGTATATCTCCTTTAAACTCCTACAAAGATAAGGCATTCATTTTAATTTATTTAGAGAATTGCTCGTCTTTTTTTAGAGCTTAAAAATAATATGAAATTAATTTACATAACAATCTCTCTAAAAGTAATTCCTAACACTTTTTGTAAGTCGTGTACACGTTGCAATTCACCAGGAATAATTAGAGCAATTGAGTGTCCAGATTTTCCAGCTCTGGCTGTTCTACCACTTCTATGTGTATAGTATTCCAACTGTTCAGGAAGTTGATGATGTATAACAAATGCCAGGTTATTAACATCAATACCACGTGCAGAAACATCTGTAGAAATAAGCACTCGTAGAGATTCATTTTTAAAAGCCCGCATTACTTTATCCCGTTCTTTTTGTTGCATGTCTCCCTCAAGCGCACCAACAGAGAACCCCTCGTTTTTAAGGTTTTCCATCAAACTTTGAGTTCCTGCCTTTGTTCTGCAAAAGATAATACCACGTTCATCTTTCCTTCTATCCAGAATTCTAGAAATAATATTCACTTTATCTTTTATGGTTGTGGTAAGATATTGATGTGTAATATTTTCATTAACCTGATGCTCCTTATTAACTTCAATTCGAACGGCCTTTTCAGACATATAGGTTTTTATAATTTGTTTAATCTCATCAGGCATCGTTGCAGAAAACAACCAAGTATGTCTGTTTCCTGTTGTAAACTTTAAAATTTTGTTTAACTCCTCCTTAAAACCCATGCTAAGCATTTCATCTGCTTCATCTAACACTAATGTTTTGATGTTTTTAATGTCAATAGTGTTGCGTTCTATTAAATCGATTAAACGTCCAGGTGTTGCGACTACTATATGTGTGGTTCTATTTAAAGCACTAATTTGTCTATCTATTTTTTCGCCTCCATAAACTCCTTCAACAAATATTTTTGAATCTGTATATTTAGTAAACTTAAAGAGTTGCTTTTTTATTTGTTGTACTAATTCTCTAGTTGGAGCTAAAACTAAAGCTTGAATTTGATTAGATGAAGTATCTATTTGATGTAATATTGGTAATCCAAAAGCTGCTGTTTTTCCAGTTCCAGTTTGTGCTAAACCAATAAAATCTGTTTGAGAGTTAAGTAAGATTGGAATGGCTTGTTCTTGAATATGAGTTGGTGTTTTAATTCCTAGTTCTTTAAGAGCTTTTACGTATTCTTTATGTATTCCTAAATCTGAAAATGTGGCCATAATATTTAATTAAGTGGCAAAGGTAATGCTATTTACTCTGGTTGAATTACTTTAACATTAAACTCTTTTAGTTATTTATTAAATTACCTTTGGTATTTAAGTGTTAAAATTAATTAAATGCATTCCAGAAACTTACATTGTAAAGATTATAATTTTGATGAATTAATTAACAATAATCATTTATTGGAGCGTTATGTTTTTACTAATGTTTACAAGAATAAAACCATTGATTTTTCAAATCCTGAAGCTGTATTTCATTTAAACAAAGCGTTATTGAAGACCCATTATCAGATTACCGATTGGCATATTCCAAAGGGCTATTTATGTGCGCCGATTCCAGGGAGAGCTGATTATATTCACCAAATAGCCGATTTACTCCAAGTAAATAACTCTAAAGGCGAAATTAATGGTCTCGATATAGGTGTTGGGGCTAATTGTATCTATCCTATTTTAGGAACTCGAATATACGGCTGGCATATGGTAGGAAGTGATACGCAATTAGAATCTGTAAATGCTGCAAAATACAATGTAAGTTTAACAAATAATCTAAGAGATTCTATTGAGATAAGACATCAAACAAATCCTGCTTATATTTTTGAAGGAATTATTAAGCAAAAAGAATATTATCATTTTACTATGTGTAACCCTCCATTCCATGGATCTAAAGAAGAAGCGTTAAAAGGAACAAGATTAAAACTGAAAAACCTTAAAAAAGATGGTGCAACTACTCTAAATTTTGGTGGCCAAGCTAATGAGTTATGGTGTAATGGTGGCGAAGCGTTATTTATTAAACGCATGATTAAGCAAAGTGTCGATTTTAGAGACCAAGTAAATTGGTTTACTACTCTAGTTTCTAAAAAAGAGCATTTAACTAAATTAAAAAAGCAATTAGAGAAGTTAAAGGCAACATATCAAATTATTAAAATGTCTCAAGGAAACAAAATCAGTCACATATTAGCTTGGACGTTTTCTTAAAAAAAAAAGTAAATTCTAATAATAAGAAATTAATTAAGAAGTAATTTCTTAGTTTCTGAAAGATTCTCCGAAGTTATTTGAACCAAATACATTCCTGCACTTAAAGAGGTTAATTGAATATTATTTTTACCAAAAGTTAATGGTTTGCTTAATAATAATTGTCCATTAATTGAATATATTTCTAAATCTGCTTGTTGCGAATCAATACTAATAGTAAGCCTATCTGAAGCTGGATTTGGAAACATATGAAATCCTATAGGTTCTTTTACTTCTGTAGTTGATAATGCTTCACAATCCCATTCATTTTCTACAAATGCACAGGTAGCATCTATTGACCATCCAGATAAATAACCAGCTTCGGCATCATCGACAAAAATACAGCTTAGATTCGCGTTTTCGGTCATAGTGAATTCGGAAATATAACTATTATTTCCATTTCTAAAATCTACTGTAGATAGATTATTTCCTTCACATTTAATCCATCTCAATCCTGAATTACTAGAGATGTCTAAGGCCGAAAGATTATTATATCTTGCGTATAATAGTAATAAGTTAGAATGATTTGATAAATCTAATTCAGTTAGTAAGTTGTTACTAACAAACAATCTTTTTAAACCAAGACAATCACTTAGATCTAAACTTGAAATACTGTTCTCTCTACAATCTAAATAACTTAATTGTGGATTGTTATCCAGATTTATTTCAGTTAAATTATTAGAACTACAAGAAAGTGTCTTTAAAAGATTGTTTTGCGTTAAATCTAACGTTGTTAATTCATTAAAATTTGCGAATAAATATTTTAATTTAGTATTATTTGTAACATTTAATGTTGTTAAATAATTAGAATAACAACCTAGAAATTCAAGTTTCGAGTTGTTAATAACATTTAGCGTTGTTAAATTATTTAAATCTACAGATAAACTTTCCAAATCCACATTATAAGTAAGGTCTATAGTATTTAATAGATTTGAGCTTAGTTTTAGAATTTCTAATTTTGTATTTAATGAAACATCAATAGCAACTAACTCATTATCGTTTGCATTTAATTCTTCTAAATGAATATTATTAGAAACGTTTAGTTCTTCTAGGTTATTTAATGAGCAATCTAAAGTTTTTAGGCTAGTAAAAGCTTCAATTCCTGAAAGGTCATGAATATCATTTCCACTTACATTTAAATAAAAAACACCAACTGCATCAGTATTTAATATATTACCATTCAATCCGTTGGTATCAATGTTTAAGTTAACAAGGACTTCTTCGAAATTAGAATCTATAATATCTGTCGTTTGCGAAAACCCTTGAAATTGGAAAACGCAACTAAACAAAATAGAAAAAAACGTAATATGTTTATATATGCCAATAAATGTAGGTTGCATATTTGGTTTGTTAGTGATTAGTTATTTTATTAATAGCTTACAAATAATAATATAAAAGTATTATTTTCTTAAACGGCTGATGCATTTATTCGTTATTTGTAGAATTTATCCGATAACTTGCTGTTTTATACCTAAATATGAATTATTTATTAGTAATTTTCAATACGTTAAAAACATTCTAAAAATGTGGATATTAATTTATTGAATTGTATTTTTGTTCATTAAAAATATCTTATGCTTTCATTATTAAACACTTTTAGGATTATCGCTTTTTTAGAAGGAATCTCCTATATTTTATTACTGTTTATTGCAGTACCAATTAAATATTTTGGCAACGATCCACAATATGTAAAATTATTAGGTATGCCTCATGGTATACTATTTATTGGTTATATTATTTTAGCAGTCATTCTCGGTTCTAAATTAAAATGGAAAACAAAAACCTTGCTTTTTATTCTCTCAGCTTCAGTTATACCGTTTGGAACTTTTTATGTAGATAAAGTTTATTTAAAACAAGTATCTTAATGAAAGACTTACAGTGTTTTTTTTACGATTATTTTACTTCAATACATATCTCTGAAACAGCATCAAAGTATCTAAACATGTTTTGTTTACTACTAATTTTAGCTGTATTAATTTACATAACAGATTATGTTACTCGTAAAATATTAGTGAATGCTTTTGCCAAGTTTTCTAATAAATCTAAAACTAATTTCGACGATTTATTGGTAGACCATAAAGCTCCTAGAAACATTGCACATATTGTTCCTTTAGTTATTACTATTAAGATATTCCCTATTGTTTTTTACGATTTCCCTCATTTTGAGGGTTATATTGTAATGATTCTAAAAGTCTATGGTGTTATTTTAACCATCTGGATTATAAGAAGTGTGTTACAAACTTTCGAATCTTACTTTAAAACTTTACCCAGATTAAAAGACAAGCCTATAGATAGTTACATACAAGTAGCCATGCTTTTTCTATGGGTTATAGGTTTTGCCACTTGTTTAGCGATACTTATCGATCTTTCTTTTCTTAAATTTTTCACGACACTTGGGGCTGCATCAGCTGTATTATTATTAATCTTTAAAGATACCATTCTTGGTTTTGTAGCCAGTATCCAAGTTTCAATAAACGATACTGTAAGAATTGGAGATTGGATTACTATGGATAAATACGGAGCAGATGGTGATGTTATTGAAATTAACTTGTCTACCATTCAGGTTCAGAATTTCGACATGACAATTACAAATATCCCTACCTATGCTATTTTAACAGATTCTTTTAAAAACTGGAGAGGCATGCAGTCTTCAGGTGGTAGACGTATAAAAAGAGCTCTTATTTTAAAAGCAAAAAGTGTGCATTATTTAACAGATGCTCAAATTGAAGACCTTAAAAGAATTGAATTAATTTCTGAATATTTATCTCAAAGACAAAAGGATATTTTTAGTTATAATGAAACTCACGAAGTGGATAAATCTACTTTAATAAACGGAAGGAATATGACTAATTTAGGTGTGTTTAGAAAATATATGCTTTCTTACATACAAAATCATTCTGCTATAAACAAAGAGATGTCCATTATGGTTAGACAATTAGAGCCTACACCAAACGGATTACCTTTAGAGATTTATGCTTTTAGTAGTGATAAACGTTGGGTAAATTACGAATATATTATGGCAGATATTTTCGATCATGCTATTGCAGCTGTCTCTTATTTCGATTTGGAATTATTTGAATATCCTACGCAATATCCTATTCTAAAAAAATAGTTATTTTAATCTGTCTTTAATAAACTCTATTTTATCTTTACCATGAAGCGCTGGCTTCCCATCCTCTCCTAAATTCACCATAATAATATTATCGACTGTTAAAATAGTTTCACGTGTCATTTTATTACGTGCTTCACATTTTAGCGTAATGGACGTTTTTCCAAATTTCACAACATCCATCCCAATTTCAATTATATCGCCTTGTGTTGCCGAACTCATAAAATTTATTTCAGAAATATATTTTGTAACAATTTTATTATTATCAAGTTGAATTACGGTATAAAGCGCTGCTTCTTCGTCTATCCAAGCCAATAATCGTCCTCCAAATAAGGTTCCATTTGGGTTTAAATCTTCAGGTTTTACCCATTTTCGTGTATGAAATCTCATATATTTAATTTTTATCAAAGATACTTTATCTAAAAGTTTTGGAAGCATAATAATATCTTTTGTATCAATACAAATATTTAATTAATCTATTTGTTAATAACCCTGTTAATATTGATTAAGAGCCTTCCCCAATTTAGAACACATAATTTGTAAGTTTAAAAAAACTTACTAAAAATGAACAGATCTACAGACCTTTTAGAATGTCGCCCACAATTATCCTCAACATTATTTTCCGATTCTATGAGCGATGACGAACGCTTTCAAAATGCAACTCTAAGACCTATTATTAAACTTCAAAACGACTTGTTTATTGAAGTGTTTAAAAATTATGTAAACAAACATAAAAATGTATTCTTAGACTTATCTATAGAAAAACAAATAGATTACATAGAAAATGCCATTCATAAAGACATGAAATTTAGAAACTCTTTAAAGGGTATGGTCATTGGTCAATTTACAGTTGAAGAATATCAATGTTACATAACTAATTCTTCAGCTTTAAATAAACGCATGATGCACCTAGTTAAGGAAAAATTAATTAGTAATATTCAAGTTTTTCATTCTATCTTTGTTTAAGATATGAATTTGAAAGAACACTTGTTACAAGCCTGTTATAGCTATGTAAACAAACGCATTGCAAGTTATAAAGATGAAATAGAAACTATTAAAGAGTCTATTGAAAATAACGACAAGAGCAATGACGAAGGAGATGATTCTGGTAACGGAAAACTTTTTAACGATTTAGAATTACATGCACAGTATTTAAGTGACGCATCAAAAATGTTAGACACTTTAAAACTCATTAATTCTAAAATAGCAAATACCAATGTGGTTTTAGGTAGCTTGGTTAAAACAACTTCCAATACATACTTTATTTCAATAAGCGTTGGAAAAATTGAGATAGAAAATGACACCTATTTCGGTATTTCTCAACACTCACCTATTGGACAATTATTAAAAGGTAAGTCTGTTGGAGATACTGTAAGTTTTAATAATAACACATTTACTGTTACAGAAATTAAATAATAGATTCACCATTTAAATTGGTTGTAAGTACATCGCTCATATAATTAAAATAAGGTCGAACAGCTTTGAAAGACCTAATAATATCTTCAAAGAAATCATCTGATAAAACCTCCTTATCAGAATATTTTTTTGTGAAAATGTATTGTTTTTTTCTAATTAAATCAATGGCAGGATGCTCTTTATCAAAATCTCTTGGAGCCGTTTTTAATTCGTCACCAACAAAATCTCCCCAGATATTTTTAAAGGTTTTATTAGTAATAATTTTTCTAATTTCGGAATCGTCCATTTCAAATTCTTTTCGTATTCTAAATAAATCATCTTTGTTAGGTTCCCAAAAACCAGTTGCTATAAAAGATTGATTGTTAGGTGCTAAATGCAAATAGTAGCCACCTCTTAATTCTGGTTTTTTTCTATGAAAAGAACCTCCAAAATGTGTTTTATATGGGAGTTTGTTTTTAGAAAAACGAACATCCCTATAAATTCTAAAAACTTTAAGTTTGTCTATGTCATCGTGGACTCTTAAAGCATCTAAGACTTGATTGTAGAAAGTTTTTGATTGTTTTTCTACCTCTTTAAACTCGTTTTTATGATTATTAAACCAATCGCGATTATTATTTCTTTCTAGTTTGTTTAAAAAATCGAAAATGTCTTTAGAGATAGTTGGTTTCATGATTGATGTATTTAAGTTAAAAGTACAAAAAAGTCCTGCTAATTAGCAGGACTTTTAAATTGAATTTCAAAAAGCTTATTTAGCTATTGTAAATGTTTTTTTAATAACAGATTTACTATTAACATCGTAATACTCTACTATAAAATTATTATTGGCATCAAAATATCCAACACCATTATAATCGCTTGAGGTAAAAACATAATTATTATTTCTACTTGTATTTAAGACATGTCCATAATCTGTTTGAACATCGGTTCCAATTTCTGAAACTACAAAACCATCTTTATTTCTTTTGAAAACAAAATTCTCATCATTATAGCTATAATACACCGATTGTGTTTTAGAATCGTACATTGGATCCATATCGTTATCAACTTCAACAGTTTGAGTTACTTTTGAAGGTGAAGCAACAATCTCTTGGTTCACTTTATTTTTATCATCTTCAGCCAATTTGATTTCTTGTTCTTCTTTAGTTGTAACTTTTACTTTTTTCTCTACCACTTCTCTACCATCATCTACTGTTATGGTTTTTGTGGTTGTTTCTTCAGATACATTTTTAGGTTTCTCCTGCGCAAAAAAGACAGTTGGAACTAAAAACATAACTATATATATTAAATTTTTCATTTTTGTTTGTTTTTAAAGGTTAATAAATTAATTGAGATTAAGTATTAATTGCCGTCAAATGCATCTTCAACATCGTCTGCAGCATCTTCGACTGCGTCACCAACATCTTCAGCTGCATCTTCAACGTCATCTCCTACTTCATCCATTGTTTCTTCAATTTGTTCGTCTGCCTTTTTTTCATCTCTACAACTAGTAAATACAGTTGAAAAGGAAAATAAAAGAGCAAATATTAATAGTATTCTTTTCATGATTTAATTTTTAATGGTTCATACAAAACTTGATTATCAAACTTCTACAACAAATATGACACTAAATGCTTATAATGTTTAGCTTAAATGAAATGCATCTTAACTCTAATAGATATTTAAAACATTTTATACTATGCTTCAATAATATGATCCTTAAGTGAATCTGTTGTTTCTTTGTTCCAAGCATCTAACATCCAGCTGGATTTTTCTAACTCTCTAATATATGCGCCTATTAAATCGACTGTTCCTTCATCTGAAACTGCATTTGCTTTTTCGATAACGACATTCATTTGTTTTAAAAGTATTTTATGATCTTTTAAAGTTTCCATAACCATTTCTTTATCAGTTTGTAAAGCTGAAGCTTCTTCGATTGAGGAAACTTTTAAATAATCGCTAAACTTACTCATAGGGTGATATCTAAGTGTTAAAATACGTTCGGCTATATCATCAATTTTCTCTCTTGCATCTGTATAAAGCTCCTCAAATTTAATGTGTAAATTGAAGAAGCTTTTTCCTAATATATTCCAATGGTTGCTTCTTAGGTTTTGATAGTAAACTTGATAATCTGCTAATAACGTATTTAGCTCTACCACAACTGGTAATAATTTTTCATCTTGCATATTCAAATAACTCATAATCTATCTTGTTTTATTGGTTTATATACCAAACAAACTAAGGTTTGAATACAGAAAGTCAAGTGGTTTAACAGGGTTTAACGGTTATAAGTTTTGATTAACTTAAATTAAGTTAAATTAGATTTGAAGTGTTAAAAAAATTATGAAACTAGAAATATAATCGATTTATTCGAAGTCAACTTTATTTAAAATCAAGCCTGAAGCAGGAGCTATATAATCCATAACCTCTATGCTTTCAGGACTTAAAGAGTCTTTTATGTATTCTAAAGTAAGATCTCCTCTTCCTAATTTAATTAAAGCCCCCATCATTAATCTAATTTGATTTCTCATAAAACCTTGTCCTCGTACACGAAGTAAAAAGGATGTTTCTGGAAAAAAATTAGCAGTAAAAATAGTATTTTCTACAATTTCACAGGTAAGTATCTCTCTATCGAAGATGCCATTTTCTGTCGCTTTATAGCAATACGTTTTAAAATTATGAAAACCCTCAAATAGTTTGGCCCCTTTTTTCATTAATTCAATATCCAAGGGTTCCAAAATGGTAGTCATAATAGGAGCACAAAACGGATGAAATTTATTTCCATGAGCAAAGACATACAGGTATTCTTTAACTTTTGCATGATTAATAATATTAAAACTTTCATCTACTTGCCTCACAGAAAGAGCTCGAATATCCTGTGGCAAATTATGATTAAACAATGCTAAAAACTCATCTAAATCATCTAAAGGCTCATATACAAAAAGCTCGAAAGCGGCTTCCTGAGCAGAAACCATAGCATCTGTTCTCCCTGAGCCTAACGTTTTAAATCGTTTGCCCTCAAATATATAGTTTAAGGTTCTGTCTATCATTAAGTGAACCGTTTTTATATTAGGCTGCTTTTGCCAACCATGAAAACGATAACCTAAATATTGAACTTTTAAAACGTAGAAATATTTTTTATTAAACACAACTCTTTATTTGAATGTTGAAAAATAAGTCATTTTAAGTAACTGCCAAATTTTTTATACCTTGTAATTATATTAACCATTAAAACATACTAACTTATGACTAACATTTCAACAAACAAGCCACCTCTTTGGTTTTGGATAGTAGGTGTTGTTGCACTTATTTGGAACCTTATGGGAGTTATGGCTTATATTGGACAAGCCTATATGACAGATGCTGACTTAGCATCTTTACCTGAAGCCGAACAAGCCTTATATGCCAATTATCCTGCTTGGGCAACTGCTGCTTTTGCCATTGCTGTTTTTGGTGGTTCTATTGCATCCATTGCATTATTACTTAGAAAAAAATTAGCAAAAACACTCTATGTTATATCATTATTAGGAATTGTTGTACAAATGATTTATAATTTTTTCATTAGTGAAGCTATGGATGTATATGGTCCTGGAGGAATGATTATGCCTGTAATGATTATAATTATTGGTTTTTATCTTATTGGTTTTTCTAATAAATGTATTTCAAAAAACTGGATTTCATAAACTTATTTTTTAAAGAATGAAAAGGTGTTAGATGTTTTTCTAATGCCTTTCTTTTAAAATATTAACAATATCCTGAAGCTTAAAACCTTTGGCTTGTAAGAGAATTAAGTAATGAAACAGTAGATCGGCGCTTTCATTTAAGAATAAATCGTCATTGCTGTCTTTAGCTTCAATAACAACTTCTACGGCCTCCTCTCCTACTTTTTGTGCTATTTTATTAATGCCCTTTGAAAATAATGAAGCAACATAAGATGTGTCTTCTGAAGCATTATTTTTTCTGTTTTCAATGACAGTTTCTAAATCTGATAGAAATCCGAAATTTTGAGTGTTATTATCATTCCAACAGGTATCGGATCCTTTATGACAGGTTGGTCCTTTTGGATTTACTTTTATTAATAGTGTATCGCTATCACAATCTAATTTAATAGACACTAGATTTAATACATGACCACTTTCTTCACCTTTGGTCCATATGCGTTGCTTTGTTCGGCTGAAAAATGTTACAAGTTTTGTTTCTAATGTTTTATTGAGTGCTTCCTCATTCATATAACCCAACATTAACACATTGTTTGTTGTGTTATCTTGGATAATAGCTGGAACGAGTCCGTTATGTTTATCGTAATCTATATTCATTTTTATAATGCTTATGTGTGGCTGAATAAATTCAGCAAAACAACTTAAAGTCGCACAGGAATTCTCTGTTTTTTTAACTCTCTTTTTAAATCTATAATTTCTATTTCACCAAAATGAAAAACACTTGCTGCCAATGCAGCATCTGCTTTCCCTAGTTGAAAAGTATCTGAAAAATGCTGTATACTTCCAGCTCCACCAGAAGCAATAATTGGAATATTCAATTCTTCTGAAAGTTTCTTTAAGACTGTATTTGCAAATCCATCTTTAGTGCCATCATGATCCATAGAAGTGAATAAGATCTCTCCAGCTCCACGCATTTCAACTTCTTTTGCCCAACATAATAAATCCAATTCTGTTGGAATGGTTCCACCTGCAAGATACACTTTCCATTGTCCATCAATCTGTTTAGCATCTATGGCAACCACGATACACTGACTGCCAAACCTTTTTGATAATTCGTTAATTAAATCTGGGCGTTTAACAGCTGATGAATTTACAGAAATCTTATCTGCTCCACATTTTAAAAGAGCCTCAACATCTTCTATAGAAGAAATGCCTCCACCAACCGTAAATGGAATATTTACTTGTTCAGCCACTTTTAAAACCATATCTAACATCGTTTTCCTTCCTTCCAATGTTGCCGAGATATCTAAAAAAACTAATTCGTCTGCACCATTATCTGCATACCTCTTAGCTAATTCTATTGGATCTCCTGCATCTTTTAAATCTATAAAGTTGACACCTTTTACAGTGCGCCCGTTTTTAATATCCAAACACGGGATAATTCGTTTTGTAAGCATGTTAAAAATGAGTTTCTAAATCCTTTAGTTTAATATTTCCTTCATACAAAGCTTTACCAATAATAACAGCTTCGCAACCAATATCTTCTAGTAAATTAATGTCATCTATACTAGAAATACCACCTGAAGCAATTAATTTAACGGATTGGCCATTGCTATTAGAACAAGAATCTATAATGTTTTTATATAACTCGATTGAAGGGCCTTCAAGCATGCCGTCTTTTGAAATATCTGTGCAAATAACATATTGAATACTTTTTTTTTGATAATTCTTTATAAATGGAATGACCTCTAAAGAACTTTCTTCTTGCCAGCCACTAATGGCAATTTTTTCATTTCTACAGTCTGCACCAAGAATAATTTTTGTACCACCGTATTTCTCAAGCCAACCTTCAAAAACTTTAGAGTTTTTAACAGCAATACTTCCTCCTGTTATCTGTTTAGCACCAGAATTAAAAGCGATATGCAGATCTTCATTTGCACGAATTCCACCTCCAAAATCAATTTTTAATTTTGTTTTAGAGGCTATTTGCTCTAACACTTTATAATTTATTATTTGTTTAGCCTTTGCGCCATCTAAATCTACTAAATGCAAGTATTCAATGCCTGCAGCTTCAAATTGTTTGGCCACTTCAAGTGGGTTTTCGTTGTATATTTTTTTTGTGTTATAATCCCCTTTTGTAAGTCTTACACACTTTCCATCTATAATATCTATTGCTGGTATGATTCTCATATTATAATTCTAAAAAATTCTTTAATAATTGTTCCCCTACATAACTACTCTTTTCTGGGTGAAATTGAACACCAAAAAAATTGTCTTTTTGTAAAGCTGATGAATAGATTTGGCTATAATTAGTTGTAGCTATGGTTTCTTTGCAGTTTTCGACATAATAACTATGTACAAGATACATATATTCATTTTCAGAAATACCATTAAAAAGCTTAGATTTTAAATTATTGATAGTATTCCATCCTATTTGTGGCACTTTTACCTGATTTGAAAACCGTTTTACAGAAACATTAAAGACTCCTAAGCCTCTTGTACTACCTTCTTCAGTTTCATTACAAAGTAATTGCATGCCCAAACAAATACCCAAAACGGGCTGTTTTAGCTTTGGTATAATAATATCTAAACCACTTTCTTTCAACATATCCATAGCACTTTTTGCTTCACCAACACCAGGGAAAACAACTTTATCTGCTTCTAAAATTTCTTTTGGATTATTAGTTAATATGGCATCTATATTAAGTCTCTTAAATGCAAACTGAATACTTTTAATATTTCCTGCTCCATAATCTATAATGACTACTTTCATATTTTTAAAACGCTTCGATAGCCTCAGAGAGGCATCTTTTTTTAATTTATAATATACCTTTTGTTGTTGGTAAGATCATATTATCTACATCTCGTTTAACAGCCATTTTAATAGCTTTTGCAAAAGCTTTAAAAATAGCTTCGATTTTATGGTGTTCGTTTGTTCCTTCTGCTTTTATATTTAGATTGCATTTTGCTCCATCGGTGAAGGATTTAAAAAAGTGCATAAACATTTCAGTTGGCATTTTTCCTATCATTTCGCGATTAAATTCCGCATCCCAAACCAACCAGTTTCTACCACCAAAATCTATAGCTACTTGTGCTAAACAATCGTCCATTGGTAAACAAAACCCATATCGTTCTATACCTAATTTATCTCCTAATGTCGTTGCAAAAAGTTCACCTAAGGCAATCGCTGTGTCTTCTATGGTATGGTGTTCATCCACTTCTAAATCACCAACAACTTTAATAACCAAATCTAATTGTCCGTGTCTAGCTATTTGATCTAACATATGATCGAAAAAAGCAATACCAGTTTCTATGTTACTTTGTCCTGTTCCATCTAGGTTTAAATTGATTTTAATCTTAGTTTCATTAGTGTATCTTTCAATTGAACCTGTTCTTACTTCTGCTTTTAAAAAGGTATAAATCTTTTTCCAATCGTTGGTTTCTAAAGCAATAATACTATTTAACTCTTCGCGTTTAACGGTAATTTCATTTGTTCCTAGGTTGGTATTGTCATTAATAAAAATGCTCTTAGAACCTAAGTTTTTTGCTAATTCAATATCAGTTAATCGATCTCCTATAACGTATGAGTTTTTTAAATCATAATCTTCAGAAAAATATTGAGTTAATAAACCTGTATTTGGCTTTCTAGTTGGAGCATTCTCACTAGCAAATGTTTTATCAATAAATTGCTCTTTAAACTCGATACCTTCAGCTTGAAATGTTTTAATGATAAAATTATGAACTGGCCAAAACGTGTTTTCGGGAAATGTGTTTGTTCCTAAACCATCTTGATTGGTAACCATAACTATTTCAAAATCCAACTCTTTGGTTATCCTACTTAAATATTGAAATACATTTGGGTAAAACTCTACTTTATCGAATGCATCTATTTGCTCATCTGGTGTTTCTTTTATTAGTGTTCCATCTCTATCTATAAAAAGTACTTTCTTCATTGTATGGCTTTTAAAGTGTTTATTAATCTTGTGTTTTCGGCTTTAGTTCCTACGGTTAAACGCAAACAGTTTTTACAACCTAACTGATTGGTTCTATTGCGAATTACAATGCCTTTTTCTATGAATTGTTGATACCTAAAATTTGCATCGTCTACTTTAACAAGTAAGAAATTAGCATCTGAATGATAGATTTTAGATATAAAGGAAATGGTCTGTAATTCTATAATTAGATTCTCTCTTTCAGCTTTGATTTGTTGAATTTCAAAAGCTACTTCTTTTCTATTTATTAATCTATCTAAAACCGACTGTTGTGTCAAACTATTCACATTATAAGGTGGTTTTATTTTATTCAACACTGAAATAATTTCTGTTGATGCGTAACCAATTCCCAATCTAATTCCAGCCAGACCATAAGCCTTTGAAAAGGTTTGTGTAATGATTAGGTTTGGGAAATCATCTAACTTATTTAACCAGCTTTTCTGTTCCGAAAAATCTATATAGGCTTCATCTAAAACGACAATTCCTTGAAAATTTTCAAGTAATTTTTCAACATCAGAAACTGCAAAACAATTACCAGTCGGATTATTTGGTGAGCATAAAAACAAAATTTTTGCATTTGTGACCTCTAAAATTTTGTCTATTTGAGGCTGAAAAGTGTTAGATAAAGGCACTTCTACAACTTCAACAGCATTAATATTCGCTAACACTTGATACATACCATAAGTTGGTGGTAAGGTTATAACCTTATCTTTATTTGGCTCGCAAAAAACGCGAAATATTAAATCGAGTATTTCATCACTTCCATTCCCTAAAAGCATGTTATTAGTAGAGAGGTTTTTAATTTTTGAGAGTTTAGATTTTACTTGAAGTTGCTGAGGATCTGGATAACGGTTCACACCATTATCAAACGGATTCTCATTGGCGTCTAAAAACAGCATGTTGTTTGAACTATCCTGATATTCATCTCTTGCAGATGCATAAGGGTTCAATTCTTTTACGTTATTTCTTACTAGTTCTAAAATCTTCATGATATCAAGTCTTTTAATCTTATTGAAACCGCGTTTTTATGAGCTTGTAAACCTTCTGCTTCAGCCATTAATTCGATTGTTTTGCCAATGTTTTTTAAACCTACCTTTGATATCTTTTGAAAGGTGATATTCTTAGTAAAGCTATCTAAATTTACGCCAGAATACGCTTTACTAAAGCCATTAGTTGGCAAGGTATGATTGGTGCCAGATGCATAATCTCCTGCACTTTCCGGTGTGTAATTACCAATAAAGACCGAACCTGCATTTATAATATTGTCTATAAAATAATCCTCATTTTCAGTACAAATAATAAAATGTTCTGGTCCATAACCGTTTATTAAATTCAAGGCATCTGCATCCTTTTCCATATAAATTAATTTTGAATTGGATAATGCTTTCTCTGCAATCTCTTTCCTTGGTAATTCCTTGATTTGCATCTTAATTTCAAGCTCAACGTTCTTAATCAGTTTTCTTGAAGAAGACACTAAAATAACCTGACTGTCTGCACCATGTTCAGCTTGACTTAACAAATCTGATGCTACATAGCTTGCATTAGCTGTACTATCTGCAACTACCAATAACTCACTTGGTCCAGCTGGCATATCGATGGCTACTCCGAATTTTGTAGCTAACTGTTTAGCCACTGTTACAAATTGATTTCCTGGTCCAAATATTTTATAAACCTGAGGCATGGTTTCTGTTCCAAAAGTCAAACCAGCTATAGCTTGAATACCTCCAACTTTAAATATTTTAGTGATACCGCAAAGTTGTGCAGCATACAAAATCTCGTTTGCAATATTGCCTTTTTGATTTGGAGGAGAGCACAATATTATTTCTTTGCAGCCTGCAATTTGAGCAGGAATGGCTAGCATTAAAACCGTTGAAAACAAAGGAGCTGTTCCTCCAGGAACATACAAACCAATTTTTTCTATAGGTCTTTGTTCTTGCCAACAAATAACCCCTTTTGATGTTTCCACTTCTACATTATCTGTTTTTTGAGCTTGGTGAAATTTTTCAATATTTGTTTTTGCTATTGAAATAGCTTCTTTTAAGTCGTTTGAAACTAATTCTGAAGCTTTTTCAAACTCTTCTTTAATTACCATATTGGACTCTAAAACAGCTCCATCAAAGAGTTCTGTATATTTTGAAATGGCAGTGTCTCCATGTTTTTTTACATCCTCAAAAATTTGATTAACTGTAGACTCAATGTTTTCAACTTTCTGTGTTGGTCTTTGTAATAAGGTTGACCAATCTTCTCTACTTGGATTTATTATTTTTTTCATATAACCATATTTTCAATTGGACAAACTAAAATTCCTTGAGCTCCTTGAAGTTTTAATTCGTCAATTATGTGCCAAAAATCATTTTTGTTAATGACTGAATGTAATGAACTCCAACCTGTTTCAGCTAATGGTAGAACTGTTGGGCTTTTCATTCCTGGAAGGATATTAATTATATCTTGAATTCTATCGTTGGGAGCATTTAAAAGCACATATTTAGATTGCCTTCCTTTTAAAACCGATTGAAAGCGAAACTTCAATTTATTTAGAATCTCTAGATTTTCTTTAGAAATTAAAGGTGATACAGCTAAAACCGCTTCAGACTGTAATAGCACTTCTACTTCCTTCAAGTTATTTTTAAATAAGGTGCTACCACTTGAAACAATATCTACAATAGCATCAGCAAGACCAATATTTGGCGCTATTTCTACGGAACCATTAATGATATGAAGTTGTGCTTCAATCTTATTTTTAATTAGATACTGATTAACCGTATTGGGATAAGAAGTAGCAATACGCTTGCCTTGTAAATCCTGAATCGATTTATAGGTTGAAGATTTTGGAACAGCAAGAGATACTTTACAGTTCGAAAAGCCTAATTTTTCTGTAATAGGAATATCGTTTCCTTTTTCAAATAAAATATTTTCACCAATAATGGCAGCATCTACAACACCATCTCTTAAGTATTGTGGGATATCTCCATTTCGTAAATAAAAAACCTCAATAGGAAAGTTTTTGGCTGATGCTTTTAGTTGGTCTCTACCATTATCGATAGAAATACCAACATCTTTAAGTAATTTCATGGAGTCTTCATGAAGACGACCAGATTTTTGCACTGCAATTTTTAATTTACTCATTGTTTGTTTAAATATGTTTGAGTAAATCTTTTGGAAAGAAATTTCTACTTTTAAGAAATAAAAAACCCGTTTGATTTACTCAAACGGGTTTTTAAATATGTTGATTTTATTCAATACATTTTCAGCTCGCTTGAGTGCCAGAATGAAAATGATGATGATGTAATTGAATAAAAGTCATGTTTCTTATTTGTGAGTACAAAGATTGTAAATAATTAATTACAATTCCTAAATAAATATTATTTTTTTTATTGATTCCCAAGTATTAAAGGCATTCCAGAGTCTCCAGAACCAATAACAATAACTTTACTGTTAGGAGATTCTGATAATTTAACGGTTGCATCAATCCCTTTATCCTGTAAGATTTTATCAGTAAGAGAAGCGCTTAAAATTCTGTTAGATTCTGCTTTACCTTCTGCTTCAATAATTACTTTTTGAGCTTCTTTAGCTGCTGTAACTAATCTAAACTCATATTCTAAAGATTCTTGCTCTTGTTTTAATTTACGTTCAATAGCCTCTTTAATAGTTGGTGGTAAAGTAACATCTCTAACTAAAACCTCATTTAATTGAACATATTGATCTTCGACAATTTTTTTAGTTTCTTCAAAAATTTCTTGTTGAATAGCATCACGCTTACTTGAATACAACTGTTCTGGTGTATAACGTCCTACAACACTTCTTGCTGCCGAACGAATAGCTGGTAATAATACACGCTCTTTATACATTTCACTTTTTTCTTGGTGTAATTTTCCTAATTGAGCAAAATCTGGCTGAAACCAAATTGAGGCTTCTAATTTAATATCTAATCCATTAGACGATAATACACTCATTCTCTCTAGAATCTCTTGTTGTCTTACTTCGTAAATAAATACCTTATTCCAAGGTGCTACAATATGAAATCCTTCACCTAAAGGTGGTTGGTCTGTAACGACTCCATTATCGAACGTTTTATATAAAACACCTGCTTCTCCAGAACCAATGGTCACAGCAGATTTAGCAAGTAAAATAACAAGTACTATAGCAATAATGATAGTAGGTAAAGCAATTTTTGGTAATTTTTCCATGTTTTTTTTTTAAATTAATCCGTTATATTTTCTAATAAACCATTCTGCCGATAGGCAAAAAACAATTAATGCTAGAAGATATTTCCAGTCGATCAAAGGTACAACATTTTTATGGCTCTTTTGGATTGGTTTGTACCTTTCATCTTGTAAAATATCGTTAATTAAATTATTGCTATTTGTTGCGAAATAACTATTTCCTTTATTAGATTTTGCAAGTTGTTGAAGTTTTTCAAAATTCGCATTTAAGAACTGCTGTTCAATATTATATTCCAAGATTCTAAAACTTCCAGATTTAGATATTTTTTCGTTGGCAGCATTTACAGTAAAGTCGTATTCGGAAGCAGACAAGTTACTTAAATCTACTTGATAGTAATTGTTTTTTAAAATAAATGGAAAGCTTTTGGTTTCTTTAGAAACCTTATTAGTTACTATTATTGAAAGAGATTCCTTGGAATCGAATTCATAATTCTTATTAAAGAACTGCGCTTTTATTAGCACACTTGAATTTCCTTCATAGAAAGACTTATAATCCACATTTAGTCTGGTTTTTCTTTCAGTAGAAGCTAAATATTGAACTAATTTTCCAATAAAATTATCAAAATTATTGAAAGACTTATCGATTAAATAGCTGTGTGCTCGCCATTGCCAAATGTTTTCTCCAAACAATACAGCTTTTCTCGTACCATTTTGCTCTAAAGTGGCTAGTAAGCTATTTTCTGTAGCATAATTTCCAACTTTTTTATATAAAATGGATTGAAATGGTATTTTAAACTGGGCTTCACCAAAACTAGATTTCAAAGGTGGAAACGATTCAAACTCTAAATCTTCAACAATAAAATTTGAAAACCCTGAATTTAAAACTGCTTGGTAATCCTCGGTTTGATTAGTGATTTCGTGAGTGACATTTAAGTCGAGGCTATTTAAATATCTCCAGTTGGTTTTTGTTCCTGAAATCAAAAAATAATTGCTATTTGTACTTTTTAAATGTTCAAATACAGAATTAAAGTTATTATTTGGCTGATATAATATAACTAATTGAAAATCATTATGTTTATTTAAATAATTAATAGGTTTTAAAATTTCGACTTGTCGTTGCTCATTAGCCTCGATACTTTTTTTAAGAGCACCTATATCTGGATGTAATATTTCAGACACTATAGCAACATTCGTTTTTTGATCTATCACCTCTACAGCAAAATCCTTCTGATTATTTACTGTATTTTTTTCGTTATCTAAAGGTTCTAAAATCGCTTTATAGGTATGAACTCCAACCTGATTGGCTGGCAAATAAAAATTTAATATTCGAGAATTATTTTCTTTGGTAAAATTTACTTTTTCAGAAAAAACTGTTGCTAATCCACTTCTTACTCTAAACACAGAGTTTATAGCTTCTTCTCCATGATATACCAAAATAATTTCTACCGGAAATTTATTCTTTAAATAGGCATATCTATTCACATTTAACTGTTGGATTTTTAGATCTGAGTAAACTGTTGAATCTCCAAGTATTACTGAATAAACGGGTTGTTTGTATTTGGCTGCAGAAAACACATAATCGTTCCCAATAGTTTGGTTCCCATCGGTTATTAAAACTGTTGGAGAAACAGTTTGATTATATATTTGATTGAACTCATGGAACACCTTATCAAGGTTGGTTTGCTCTTCATTAAAAGTAATGGAATCAGACTGTTTTACTTGTTTTCCGAAGGCATAGGTTTGCACATTGAATTTATTATTAATTTCTGCATTAGAAGTGATATTTTCTAAAGCAGTCAAAGCATTCGCATCTTGTTTTAAATAAGCTATAGAGTTTGAATTATCTACAGCTACTACCAAATTTGGTTTTTCTAGATAAACACTTTGACTTTCGTATTTAGGATTTATAAGTAAAAGCAATAATGAAAAAACAGTTACAAACCTTAGAGTAGCCAAAATAATTTGCCGATTCGAGCGCTGTTTCACTTTATATTTATACTGAAAAAGCGCTACGAATAGCGCTATAATTCCAGATAATATTATATATAAAATTGTTTCTGTTTGCATGTATAATTTTAAGTTAGCATACCACCATCTACATGGATGGTTTGCCCTGTAATATAAGAACTCATATCACTAGCTAAAAATACACAAACATTAGCAATATCTTCAGGTGTTCCTCCACGTTTTAATGGAATAGCGTCTCGCCATCCTTTTACAGTAGCTTCATCTAATTTTGCTGTCATTTCAGTTTCAATAAAACCTGGAGCAATCACATTACTTCTAATATTTCTTGAACCTAATTCTAAGGCTACGGATTTTGAAAAACCAATAATCCCTGCTTTAGAAGCTGCATAATTAGTCTGTCCAGCATTTCCTTTTACACCTACTACAGAACTCATATTAATAATAGAACCATTACGCTGTTTTAACATCGTACGTTGTACAGCTTTGGTCATATTAAAAACAGATTTTAAGTTAACTTCAATAACGGTATCAAAATCTTCTTCTGAAATACGCATCAATAAATTGTCTTTTGTGATTCCTGCATTATTAATTAAAATATCTATGGCACCAAATTCAGCTACTACAGCATCTGCTAATTCTTGAGCTTCTTTAAAATCGGCTGCATTACTTTTATATCCTTTAGCTTTAATACCAAGTGCATTTAATTCATTTTCCAATTCATTAGCTGCTTCTACAGACGAACTATAAGTAAATGCTACATTAGCACCTTGTTTAGCAAAAACCTGTGCAATACCTTTGCCTATTCCTCGACTTGCTCCAGTAATAATGGCTGTTTTTCCATCTAATAATTTCATTCTAATATATTTTTGGTACGAATAACACAATTGTACGAAATGGTTGATTCGTTTGGTTGATTTCTAGTATCAAATATAGCGATAAGAAGTTATATGAAATAAAAAACCTCATAAAATTAAGATGAATTTATGAGGTTTATTTATATGTAAACAAGATTTTATCCTAAAACTTCTTTTACTTTTTTACCAATTTCAGCAGGTGAATCGACTACGTGAATTCCACAAGCTCTCATAATTTTCTTTTTTGCTTGAGCCGTATCATCACTACCACCAACTATAGCCCCAGCGTGACCCATGGTACGACCTGCAGGAGCAGTTTCACCAGCAATAAAGCCAATAATAGGTTTTTTAGATCCGCTAGCTTTATACCAATTAGCAGCATCTGCTTCCAATTGACCACCAATTTCACCAATCATTACTACAGCTTCAGTTTCTGGATCGTTAATTAATAATTCCACAGCTTCTTTGGTTGTTGTTCCAATAATTGGATCTCCACCAATACCTATTGCAGTTGTAATGCCCAATCCTTGTTTTACTACTTGATCTGCTGCTTCATAAGTTAAAGTACCCGATTTAGAAACAATCCCTACTTTTCCTTTTTTGAAAACAAAACCTGGCATGATACCAACTTTAGCTTCACCTGGAGTAATAACTCCTGGACAGTTAGGCCCAATTAACCTACAGTCTCTATTTTTAATATAGTCTGCAGCTTTAATCATATCTCCAACAGGAATACCTTCTGTAATGGTTATAATAACTTTAATTCCTGCATCTGCAGCTTCCATAATGGCATCTGCTGCAAAAGCTGGTGGTACAAATATAATAGTTGTATCTGCACCTGCTTGTTCTACAGCTTCTTGAACTGTATTAAAAACGGGTCTGTCTAAATGTGTTTGCCCTCCTTTTCCTGGTGTAACACCACCAACAACATTCGTTCCATACTCTATCATTTGACCTGCATGAAATGTTCCTTCACTTCCTGTGAAACCTTGTACTATTATTTTTGAATCTTTATTAACTAAAACGCTCATTATCGATTAATTTTTTATGTTTTTAAAACGTTGCAAAAGTAAGTTTTTAACTGCTATTTATAAAGTAATTTAAACTTTAATTTCTGAAAAAGAATTGGCTTGAATGGCATCATCATCTGCTAATTGACTTATTTGATGACCTTTAAACAATTTACCATCTTTTAACTCCCATATGCTTATATAATGTGCTAAAGGAATTTCTTCATCTGGATTTTCAATTGTTCTAGCATAAACAGTATATCTAGTAGTAACAAAATCTCCATCTTGAAGTAAGTGACTAATTTCTGACCTTAGATTAAAGTAGGTGTCATTAACATTATTAAAGAAGGCTTGAATATCTTCAAAATTCAATAATTGAAATCCTTTACTGCTATTCCAATGTAATTCACAATTCTCATGAAAATATTTTTCAACAGCAATTTTATTCTCAACTAAGTTGTATTCATAAAATTGTTTTACTATTTCTTTAGGGCTCATTTATTTAATTTTTAATTTCTCTAAAATCTCTGGAATCATCCTAATGGAAGCTATTTCTTTGTATTTTGATCTAAAATCATCAGCTGGTGTGCCAAAATAACTTTTACCACCTTCTAAAGATTTACTAACACCAGATTGAGCTGAAATTACTGCTTTTTTACCAATTGTAATTCCACTAGTTATACCTACCTGTCCCCAGATGGTGACTTCGTCTTCAATAATAACACAACCTGCAATTCCAACTTGAGATGCAATAAGGCATTTTTTACCAATAACCGTATCATGACCAACTTGAATTTGATTGTCTAGTTTTGAGCCTTCTCCAATGGTTGTATCTGCAGTAACTCCTTTATCTATGGTACATAATGCACCAATATCTACATGATCTTTTATAACAACTCTTCCACTGGATTTTAATTGATCGAAACCTTCAGGTCTATTTTTGTAATAAAAAGCACTAGCTCCTAATACAGTTCCTGCATGAATGGTTACGTGATTACCAATTACGGTATCATCGTAAATACTCACATTCGAATGGATAGTACAGTTATCTCCAATTACCACATTATTGCCTATAAAACTATTAGGTTGAATAATGGTGTTTTTTCCGATTTTAGCTGAAGTTGAGATGGCTGAAATCGAAGGAACAAAAGGTTTAAAATGTTGCGTTAATTTATTGAAATCCCTAAAAGGATCGTCACTAATTAGCAGGGCTTTACCTTCTGGACAAGCGACTTCCTTGTTAATTAAAACAATAGTTGCAGCAGACTCTAAAGCTTTATCGTAATATTTTGGGTGATCCACAAAAACGATATCTCCTGCTTCCACTACATGGATTTCGTTCATGCCTAAAACTTGAAAATTGGCATCGCCTAAAAATTGACAATCAATTATTTTAGATATTTGTTCTAAAGTATGTGGCGTTGGAAACTTCATAGGCTTAGTTTTCAGTTTCAGTCTCGGTTTTACAATTATTATCTGATTCTGTTAACTGCTAAATTAGTTATTCTTTAACTCTTTCTTTATAAGTGCCCTTTTCTGTTTCAATTTTAATCTTGTCTCCTTCGTTTATAAACAACGGCACATTTACTTCAGCCCCAGTTTCAACCGTTGCTGGTTTTGTTGCATTGGTTGCTGTGTTCCCTTTAATTCCAGGCTCAGTATGTGTGACTTCTAAAATAACACTAGCTGGCATATCTACCGATAGAGGCATGTTGTCTTCTGAATTGATAAGAACTGTTACTACTTCGCCTTCTTTCATTAAATCTGCTCTATCTAAAGCTGCTTCAAGCAAACGAATTTGTGTGTAATCTTCTGTATTCATGAAATGGTAAAATTCGCCATCATGATATAAAAATTGAAATTTATGTGTTTCCACACGAACATCTTCTAATTTATGTCCAGCCGAAAACGTGTTATCCAACACTTTTCCATTGGTAACACTTTTCATTTTAGTTCTAACAAAAGCAGGTCCTTTTCCTGGTTTTACATGCAAAAATTCAATTATTTTATAAATATCGTTATTATATCTGATACATAATCCGTTTCTAATATCACTTGTACTTGCCATTCTATTGTTTGTTGTTAAGTTGTATGTGTGTTTTCTTTTGAAACTACATTAATTTGATTTAAAATACCCTTTCATAATACCACGATGTGAATTCTTGATAAACTGAAGTATTTCATCACGTTCGTGTGTTGCTTCCATTTCTGCTTCAATTAAATCTGAAGCTTGAGTATTATTATAATTTTTTTGATATAAAATGCGATATATATCTTGTATCTCTCTTATTTTTTCAGTGGAAAAACCACGTCTTCGTAATCCTACTGAGTTAATTCCAACATAAGATAATGGCTCTCGACCAGCTTTAACAAATGGTGGCACATCTTTTCTTACAAGAGATCCTCCTGTTACAAATGCGTGATTACCAATTGAACAAAATTGATGAACAGCTGTCATACCAGCTAGAACTACATAATCTCCAACAGTTATATGTCCTGCTAAAGTACTATTATTTGAGAAAATACAATTGTTACCAACAATACAATCGTGAGCAATATGACAATATGCCATAATCAAACAATTGTCACCAATAACTGTTTTCATTTTATCTGTGGTACCTCTATTAATAGTAACACACTCTCTAATGGTTACATTGTTTCCAATAATGGTCAAAGTATCTTCGTCATCAAACTTTAAATCTTGAGGAACGGCTGAAATAACAGCACCTGGGAAAATATTGCAATTTTTACCAATGCGAGCACCTTCCATAATAGTAACGTTACTTCCAATCCAAGTACCTTCACCAATAATAACATTATTATGAATGGTTGTAAAAGGATCAATTACAACATTTTTTGCAATTTTAGCTCCAGGATGAACGTAAGCTAGTGGTTGATTCATTTGATTAAGTTTTATTTACTTACTTGATTATTTAACTTTTGCTATTTGAGCCATGAGCTCTGCTTCTGCACATAATTTTCCATTAGCATAAGCATAGCCTTGCATATGGCAAATACCACGACGTATTGGCGAAATTAAATCGCATTTAAAGATTAACGTATCTCCAGGAACTACTTTTTGCTTAAATTTTACATTATCAATCTTCATAAAGAATGTAAGGTAATTTTCTGGATCAGGAACAGTACTTAAAACAAGTATTCCTCCTGTTTGAGCCATTGCTTCTACAATTAAAACTCCAGGCATTACAGGAGCTCCAGGAAAATGTCCTGCAAAAAACGGTTCGTTCATGGTTACGTTTTTCATACCAATAACACCAGAATCTGTTAGTTCAAAAATTTTATCAATTAATAAAAATGGCTGTCTGTGTGGCAACATATCCATAATTTGATTGACATCCATTAATGGTTCTTGATTCAAGTCAATTTTCGGAACGTGGTTACGTCTTTCATTTTTAATAAGTTTAGACATTTTTTTTGCAAATTGTGTATTTACAAAGTGTCCCGGTTTATTTGCTATAATTTTTCCTTTTAACCTCACACCAATTAAAGCTAAATCACCAATTACATCTAACAACTTGTGTCTAGCAGCTTCGTTTGGATGATGCAACGTTAAATTGTCTAAAATACCGTTTGGTTTAACAGAAATATTATCTTTATTAAACGCTATTTTTAATTTTTCTATTGTAGTGGGTGAAATTTCTTTATCCACATACACAATGGCATTATTTAAATCTCCTCCTTTTATTAAGCCATGCTCTAGAAGTGTTTCAAGTTCATGAAGAAAACTAAACGTTCTAGAGTCTGAAATTTCATCTTTAAAATCTGATATTCTTTTTAAAGTTGCATTTTGTGTTCCTAAAACTTTGGTACCAAAATCTACCATGGTAGTTACTTGATATTCGCTAGAAGGCATTACTAGAATTTCGCTTCCTGATTCTTCATCCGTATAAGAAATGACATCTGTTACTACATATTCTTCTCTAAAAGCGTCTTGTTCTTCTATTCCAGCTTTCTCAATAGCTTCGACAAAATACTTAGAAGAACCATCCATTATTGGTGGCTCGGAAGCATTTAATTCTATAATGACATTGTCTAAATCTAATCCAACCAAGGCAGCCAAAACATGCTCTGATGTTTGAATTGTCACTCCGTTTTTTTCTAAACAAGTGCCTCTTTGTGTATTAGTTACATAATTAGCATCAGCTTCTATTACCGGTGTACCTTCTAGGTCTACACGTTTAAAAGCGAATCCTGAGTTTACAGGAGCTGGTTTAAAAGTTAAGGTCACATTTTTTCCTGTGTGTAATCCAACACCAATTAAAGACACTTCTTCTTTAATGGTTTTTTGCTTAACTTCAGTATTAATTATTGCCATCTACTTTCTTTTCTAATTCGATTATATTCTTTACAATTTTAGGAAGATTCTTAAAGTGCACATAAGACTTATTCCAGTCGCTATAATTAAACGAAGGAGAACCTTGTAAAACTTCGTTGTCTTTAATATTTTTTCCTATACCAGATTGTGCCTGAATTTTTACATTATTTCCAATAATTAAATGTCCAGCAAATCCAACTTGTCCACCAATGATACAATTTTCGCCAATTTTTGTAGAACCAGCAATTCCTGTTTGTGCTGCTATAACAGTGTTTTTACCAATTTCCACATTATGAGCTATTTGAATTTGGTTATCTAATTTTACACCTCTTCTAATTATTGTAGAGCCTAAAGTTGCTCTATCAATAGTAGTAGCTGCACCAATATCTACAAAGTCTTCAATAACTACATTTCCTGTTTGTGGTACTTTATTGTACTCACCCTTTTCATTAGGCATAAAGCCAAAACCATCAGCTCCAATAATAACTCCAGAGTTTAAAACACAATTTGAACCAATAATAGTTTCAGAGTAAATTTTAGTTCCAGCAAAAATAATGGTATTGTTTCCAATAACAACATTATCGCCTATATATGAATTGGGAAATATTTTGACGTTTTCACCAATTTTTACGTTTTCTCCAATATAAGTAAATGCTCCTATATATATATTAGGTCCATAGGTTGCCGTTTCAGAAACATATGAAGGAACTTCAATTCCTTGTTTATTTAGCTTTACCATATTATAATATTCCAATAATTTAGAAAAAGACTTATAAGCATCTTCTACTTTAATTAGAGTTGTTTCCAAGTGGTTTTCTGGGACAAACGTTTTATTAACTATTGTTACAGAAGCTTTTGTTGAATAAATATAGGACTGATATTTAGGGTTAGCAAGGAAGGTTAACGAACCTTCTGTACCTTCTTCTATTTTGGATAGCTTAGAAACTTCAACATCTGGATTGCCCACAATGTCTCCTTCTAATATTCCTGCTATTTGTTGCGCTGTAAATTTCATTCCAGCAAAAATAGGAAAAAAGTGCTAAAGTTTTTCTTTAGGGTAACAGATATAATATTTTGTGACTGTTTTTGAGAGTGCTTTTAAGTTTAATTGATCTGAAGCTTTAATTATATCCTGAACTTTACCGTTTTTATACAAGATATTAATATGTTGTTTTTTTATTTGATAAGCTTGGTTAGAAATCTCTCCAGTAAAGACAAAATATTCGGCTTCTTCTTTATTAATTTGATAAGTGTCTATTAGTTTTTGAATATGCTCTTGAAGTTTTTCGGGTTTAATTCTTTTGTTTTTTAGTTTTACTTTTAGCAAATCACGATTTATAAGCATGTCGCATAAGTTTTTTAAAACAAAATCGTCATGAAACTGCCATTCTTTCATGGCTGAAACAATATCGTAATCGTCTAATCTTGCAAAAATTTCGAGTGTTTCTCTATTAAAATCTTCTAAAGTGATTTCATTAGATAAAAAATATTGTAAAGCTTTACTAGCTTTTAAATCTACACCTTGACTTGTAAGTTCTTTGGCACGTTTTAAAACTCGAATTAAAAGTTGTTCTGCTGCCAAACTGGTTTTATGCAAATAGACTTGCCAATACATAAGTCTTCGTGCTACCAAGAACTTTTCAACACTATAAATTCCTTTTTCTTCAACTACTAATTTATTATTAACCACATTGAGCATGGTAATTAAGCGTTCGCTATTAATATTTCCTTCAGCAACACCAGTATAAAAACTATCACGTTTTAAATAATCTGCCCGATCCATGTCTAATTGCCCTGAAATTAGCTGACATAGAAATTTTCTAGGGTGCTCTCCTTTAAAAACCTGAATGGCTAGAGTTAAACTTAAGTTAAAGTCTCTATTGAGTTGTTCCATAAAAAACAGGGAAATCTCCTCATGAGAAACACCATTTACAATACTATGTTCCATAGCATGAGAGAAAGGTCCGTGACCAATATCGTGCAATAAAATGGCTATATAAAGCGCTTGCTCTTCATCTTCAGAAATGCTAACCCCTTTAAAACGCAAGACATTAACAGCTTTTTGCATTAAATGCATACAACCAAGAGCATGATGAAATCTGGTATGATGCGCTCCTGGATATACCAAATAAGACATGCCCATTTGCGAAATTCTTCGCAAGCGTTGAAAATATTTGTGTTCAATTAAATCGTAGATTAACGAATTTGGAATAGTAATAAATCCGTAAATTGGGTCGTTAAATATTTTGAGTTTGTTTTGCACAATCAAGCTGATACTTTTTACATAATAATTTAAACAAATATACATGAACCATATAAATATTCTTTGGGTTGACGATGAAATTGATTTACTTAAACCCCATATCCTCTTTCTTGAAAAGAAAAACTATTTAGTTACTACTTGTCAAAGTGGTACTGAAGCTCTTGAAGTTTTAGAAGATAAAAACTTTGATATTGTTTTTTTAGATGAAAATATGCCAGGTTTAACTGGACTTGAAACTCTAAATGAAATAAAAGAAAAACGAGATACACTACCTGTAGTAATGATAACCAAAAGTGAAGAAGAGTATATTATGGAAGAGGCTATTGGTAATAAAATAGCCGATTACTTAATTAAGCCTGTTAACCCAAATCAGATTTTATTGAGTCTGAAGAAAAACTTAGATCATTCTAGGTTGGTTTCAGAAAAAACAACTTCAAACTATCAACAAGAGTTTCGAAAAATAGCCATGGATTTAAGTATGGTTAATAGTTATGAAGAATGGGTTTCTTTATATCAAAAATTAATTTATTGGGAAATCCAATTAGAAAACATAGAAGATGCAGGCATGTTTGAAATTCTAGAATCTCAAAAAAGTGAAGCAAACACTCAATTTGGGAAGTTTATTGACAAACATTATCCAAGTTGGTTTGAGCCACATACAGATGCACCTACCTTATCTCATACATTATTTAAAAACAAAATTGTTCCAGAAATAAGTAAAGAACAACCAACACTTTTAGTAGTTATCGATAATCTAAGATACGACCAGTGGAAAGCTTTTGAACCTATTGTAAATAATTATTATAAAAAAGAATCTGAGTCACCATTTTTTAGCATTTTACCAACTGCAACACAATATGCTAGAAATGCTATTTTCTCTGGATTAATGCCTAGCGACATGGAAAAGTTACACCCAAACTTATGGAAAAACGATACTGATGATGGTGGAAAAAACCTTCATGAAGACGATTTTTTAGAAGCACAATTAAAACGTCTAGGACTTTCTCATTTAAAAACTGAATATCATAAAATAACTAATTTAAAAACAGGAAAAAAACTAGTTGAAAATTTTAAATCTTTAAAAGACAATGATTTATCTGTTATTGTTTATAATTTTGTCGATATGCTTTCACATTCCAAAACAGAAATGGATGTCGTAAAGGAATTAGCTTCTAATGATAAAGCCTATCGTTCTCTAACACAAAGCTGGTTTAAAAACTCTCCCCTTTTAGAAATGATTCAGCAAGCACAACAACTAGGTTTTAAATTAATACTAACTACAGATCATGGAACTATTAATGTTAAGAACCCATCAAAAGTAATTGGAGATAAAGACACCAGTTTAAATTTACGTTATAAAACAGGTCGAAGTTTAACTTACGAAGATAAAGACGTATTAGTTGCCAAAGATCCAAAAAACATCCACCTGCCTTCTATAACTATGAGTAGTTCTTTTATTTTTGCAAAAGGAGACTTGTTTTTTGCTTATCCAAATAACTATAACCATTATGTTAGTTACTTTAGAAACACTTACCAACATGGAGGTGTTTCTTTAGAAGAAATGATAATTCCATTTGTAGTTTTAAGCCCAAAATAAATCTGTGTAATGCATAAAAATCCGACGAAATACACATTTTATTAGTTTTTTTAAATTATTATTCCTATTATTGTATGCAAAATTCAGCTATTTTGAATGTTGATTATAGTTTATCTGAGCTAGATTCTGTTGCTAGACAACTCTTTAAGAACCTAAAAAGCAAAACTATTTTGCTTTATGGAGAGATGGGAGCTGGCAAAACAACTTTAATTAAAAAACTTGTTAATGAACTAGGTAGTACAGATGAAGTAAGTAGTCCAACATATTCTATAGTAAATGAATATGAATTGTTTAATGATAAAATATTTCATTTCGATTTATACAGAATAAAAGATATTGATGAAGCATTGAATTTTGGTATTGAAGATTATTTAGATTCAAACCATTGGATTATTATTGAATGGCCAGAAATAATTGAAGATTTAATTACAGAAAATTACCATTGTGTGAATTTATCTATAAAAGACAAAAACACAAGGCATCTATTTTTAAAATAATTGTTTAATAAGTAAAAAAATATATAATAAACAACCAAAATCTACCAAAAAGAGGTTCGATTACGGAAAAACCGTAACGGAAAAATGAAAAAAGCGTGTTTTTAACATAATTTTAACATTTGACTCTTTTAACATACTGCTTACTCACATACATTTGGGGTATTAATTAATTAAATCCCTTATATTATGAAAACTAAAAAGTATGTAATTGCAATTGCAATTTTCGGTGGAATGTTGTTTACAGCTCAAGCAGCTAATTTATTCCAAGCTAATGAAGACGCACCAAAAATTGAAAAAAGAGCTTATCCAATTCCGTCAAACGGATAAAAAGAGCTTAATTATAGGAAGTGTAGTAGCTACAATATTAGCTATCACACCTTACTTATTTTATTTATACGAAAGTGTTCCAACTAAAAGAGTTTGGGACACTTTTTTATTTTCATACGATAGTGGAAGTTATGAAAATGCAAATTATGTAATGTGGCTTTTTACTGGTAAAGCTATACCTCTATTATTATTATTTATTTGGTTTTTTACTTGCAGGCATTGGTGGTATCATGTTATTTTAGTACCGATTGCTATGTATTTATATCAAATATTTGGCATATTTAATGATAATATTTCTTTTGTGGATGAGTTTCAGCTAATGTATTTGGTTCCATTGATGGCTATAATTATCCCAACCATTTATCTTATTAGAGCTAAAATGTTCGATAAATTAAATACGGCTTCTAAAACTATGGAAGAACTTGAAGACGAATTTATGATTAAACCTAAAAACATTTGGGAAAAAATTAAACAGTATTTTTAAATTACACTCTTAACATTAAAAAATTTATTCGTAATTTGACTCCTATTATAACGAGCAACTTATGTCTAAATCTTTATCTCCTTTTACCAAACAACAATTATTGCCTCAAGAAGAAACTTTAGAAATTTTAAAGCGAAAAGGCGAATTATTTATTGGTATTCCAAAAGAAACTGCATATCAAGAAAAACGAGTTTGCTTAACTCCAGATGCTGTTTCAGCTTTGGTAAATAATGGGCATCGTGTTTTAATTGAGTCTGGTGCAGGCGAAGGTGCCAATTTTAAAGATAAAGAATACAGCGAAGCTGGTGCCGAAATTACCAAAGACACTTCTAAAGTATATGGATGTCCCATGATTTTAAAAGTAGAGCCTCCTACCCTAGAACAGATACAACTTATCAATCCGCAAACCATATTAATTTCGGCTGTTCAACTAAAAACCCAAACAAAAAAATATTTTGAAACTTTAGCTGCCAAACGTATTACTGCCTTAGCATTCGAATTTATTAGAGATGAAACAGGTGCTTATCCTGCTGTTCGTTCTTTAAGTGAAATTGCAGGAACTGCTTCAGTGCTTATCGCTTCAGAATTATTGAGCAATGTAAACGATGGTAATGGACTAATGTTTGGTAACGTTTGTGGCGTTCCACCAATCGAGGTGGTTATTTTAGGAGCAGGAACCGTTGGGGAATTTGCAGCAAGAAGTGCTATGGGACTTGGAGCTAATGTTAAAATTTTCGATAATTCTGTAACCAAATTAAGACGTATGCAAGTAAATTTAGGTACAACCTTTTTTACATCTACGCTACAGCCAAAAAATCTAAGCAAAGCATTAAAGCGTTGCGATGTGGTTATTGCAGCTGTTAGAGGAAAAAACAGATCACCTATTTTAGTTTCAGATTCTATGGTTGCCAATATGAAAAATGGTGCCGTTGTTATTGATGTTAGTATTGATATGGGAGGCTGTTTTGAGACTAGTGAAGTGACTTCTCATAAAAACCCAACTTATACGAAGCATGGTGTTATACATTATTGTGTGCCTAACATACCTGCTCGTTATTCCAGAACTGCTTCAATTTCAATTAGTAATATTTTTACACCTTATCTTTTAAAAATTGCTGAAGATGGTGGATTAGAAAATTCTTTAAGATTTGATAAGGGATTAAAAAATGGATTGTATTTTTACCACGGAATTTTAACCAGCAAATCTGTTGGAGAGTGGTTTGATTTAAAACATAGCGATATAAACTTGCTTATTTTTTAAATGAATTAAAATAGTTAAGCCTTCTGAAATTTCATATATAAACTTAAACTAAATGAAATTATTACATAGAATTGGCTATTATTTAGGTGGATTTTCAATTGGGTTGATTGTTTTAGCTGTTTTTTTAAATGGCAAAAAAGTATCTTGCAATTATGGTCCTGAAGCTAGAGTTTTAAAAAACATTAATTTAAAACACATTAAATACTCTCAAAATATTGAGAATACCATAATAAATGGTGACATTGATTCATTAGAAATAAGAAATATCTTATTGCGTGGAGATATCAATTTCTCTAAAAGCGAGACTAGAAAAGATCCTTGTGGTATTTATGCTATAGAAGGAACGTTAAATAATAAAGACCTTGTTTTAATGGTCGAGAATTGCGATAGTATTGCAACTGTTCAAACAATGAAATGGGAATAAAAAAAGCCTGAAATATTATTTCAGGCTTTTTTTATAAATTATTTCACTTTTTTAATTCAATATGATTCGTTTGGTAACAGAACCATTATTTTCTGTTTTAAAAGCCAATAAGTAAACACCTTGAGGTAAACTTGATAAATTTAACGTTATATTGTTAGCTACCATTTCTTGAGTTTGTATTGCTCTTCCTAACATGTCGTAAACCTGAATTGATTTAACAGCAATATTTCCATCAAGTTTAACATTTACTAATCCGTCTCTTGAAGGATTTGGATATACTTTAATTCCGTTTGATGCTATTGCTTCATTATCTTCAACACCTAGTGTTGATGGCGCTCTTGCAATAAACGATGGAGGGTATGCTCCTGTAAAACTATTGGCCCAATTACTAGCAAACATCACTTGACTTCCATCTCTATTAGGAACGGCATGTGCTTGATGTCCATATCCTGCATTTTCATCAGTATGATGCACTGCGAATCTTTCTATCATATCTGAGCCATCTAATTTAATTGCAAAAATTTCTTTATAACCAACCGTATTACAACATCCTTCACTAACATATGCCCAACCAGGTCTATCTGTATTTCTACAACTTATATGTCCTCCCCAAACACCAGTAGATTGCGTAAAGTGGAATAATGGAGTTACCATACCATCTCTTAAACGTACAGATTTTAAATAATAATCGTTATTTCTTGTAGTTGGATCACCAAAGGCAACAAAAACATCTTCACCATCAGTATTTGTTCCTAAATCAGAATGCGTTGTATAATCGTTTAAATGTCTTTTATTGGTTAAATCAATATCAAATACTTTAATACCTTGATTTTCTCCATTACCATCTTCAGAAAAATACATAATAGCATATTGACCTGATGGACTTACAGAAAACCAACTCATATTACTTGCTCCAATATAATGAGTAGCAACTATCTGATCGATTTCAATATTGTATACAATTAATGTTTGGTTATTTCCATTTTCACCAATCAGTCCAATATATTTATCATCATTAGACATATTTCCTTTATTACTATATTCTATAGACGAAAATCCGCTAAATGTATGTAGTATTTGATTATTATTTGTAGATACATTGTATCGCACTAATCTATTACCAGAGGTGCCATACATGGTTAATGGGTTTACATTAGACCAAGTTGCAGCACTAGGAATGGATGCCCAATATAAGAACTCATTTGTTTCTGCATCTAAAATTGCAGCAGGATATCCTGCTAACTTGATTAATGAACCATCTGCATTCCATGGTTGATCTAAAGAATAGTGATGTCTTAAGTTTTGTCCTGTGGTACCAAATTCTGCAGCATCACTAATTCTAATAACCTCATTACCAAATTCATTGGTTTTTACTTCCAAATAATCTGGAGCAGGTCCAGTTGGTGGTTGATATTGATTATAATCAATGGCATTTAACGAAATTGTTTCAGGATAGTTTTGTGCTTTTAGTATAAAGCTTAAAAATAAAAAATAAAAAAATAAAATTCTCTGAAAACCCTCACTACGTGAGAATTTTCCAACATATAAATGTTTCATACTTAGGGGTTTTGCTATTAATCTTGCTATTAATGTTTGCTAATCTATTAAAATGCAGTTCATAAATCGACTAAAAAAATTATAAATTCGATAAAATACATTAATTTTGTAGTAATAATATTACATACAATGTATTTTGTAGTATAAAATTGACTTTTAAACTATTTACCGATCGACAAACTACATGAAAAAAATGAACAACAGTTTTATATACGGTGAGAATTTAGTTTTGGATTTTTTAAAAACAATAAAGTAATTAACAGGTTATCAACATTCTAATTAATTCCTTATTAATTATATAATATTAACGTGCACTTTAAATTATAAATTGGTTCGTTCATCTAATTAATTATTGAGACAGGATTTTAGAATAAAAAAATACATACTTTTAAAAATTAAATATCATTTCTTAAAAACTCATCAAATTCGTACAATAACAATCCATTTTTAATTTGAAAAAAACCATTGCTTTTGTTTTACCAAGTTTAAATGCAGGTGGCGCACAACGTGTTGTTACCACACTGGCAAACCTACTTGTTAAAGAATACCATGTTTGTATTATTGTGCTTTATAATTGTGAGTCCTTTTATAAGTTACATCCAGATGTAACAATAGAATATTGTCAAAAAAATTATAATTCTAATCCAACTCTCTTACAGTCTTTAACAAACAATTTTAAATTAATTAATAACTTAATTAGAATATTAAAAAAGAATAAAACTGATATTGTCATAGGTTTTATGCCTATAACAAATGTGTATGCCATTGTTGCATCTAAAATACTTGGCATTCCAAACATTATAAGCGAAAGGGCTAACCCGGAATTCAGTACTATTAATAAAGTATGGAGTCGTATTAGAAAAATAGCTTATCCTTTTAGTAACTGTTTAGTAGTTCAAACAAAAGCTAATAAGAAATATTTCAAATCTTTTATAAAATCTGAAATTGAAATCTTAAAAAACCCTATTAACCAAAACCTTTTAGAAAAAAGAGATGAAACTATTCCTAAAGAAAACATCATATTAAATGTTGGAAGATTGGCAGAACCAAAAAATCAAGACCTTTTAATCCACGCATTTTCAAATATTAATCATGAGAATTGGAAGTTAGTTTTTGTTGGAGACGGTAATAATTACAGTAAACTTAAAGAATTAATAACCTCTTTAAGAATGGATGATCACATCATATTAACAGGAAACTCATCTGAAGTATCTACACATTATAATAAAGCTAAAATATTTGCTTTTACTTCAAAATACGAAGGTTTTCCAAATGTTATTATTGAGTCGATGGCCTATGGGTTGGCTTGTATTTCAACTGATTGTCCTTATGGCCCTTCAGAAATAATTGAAAATAATAAGAATGGCTTATTAATTCCTGTTGGAAATCAAAAGGAGTTAGAAAAAGGTTTGACAAAACTTATGCACGATGCTACTTTACAAGCAAAATTTGGAAAAAATGCCATGCAAACAACCGAAGCTTATCATCCAACTAAAATTGTTCTAGAATGGACAACACTAATAAATAAACTAATTCTAAAATAAAAACTGTCTTTTTTTGAATATAAAAAACTACATAACGTCATTGTTTCAGTCGCTTAGAAAAAACCCAATGGTCATGAATGTTGTTGCAGTTGCTTCTGTAACACTTATTGTCAAAGGTTTTGGTTTTTACAAAGAAATAGTAGTTGCGAGTAGTTTTGGGCTTTCTGAATTATTAGACACTTTTTTAATTGCCTCTTTAGTTCCTGGGTTTATTTATCAGGTTTTTTTAGGTGCTTTTAAATCTGTTTTTATTCCAAATTATATTAGTGAACAAAAATCAGATCGACCGATTGGTTCTTTTCAATCAACAAGTTTTATGGTAACTATTGGTACAACCATTTTTTTTATGGTACTCGCCTACTTGTTTACAAACACTTTCTTGGAACTGTTTTTCCCAAATCATACAGAAGCTTACTATGCTTTAATTAAAACACAATTTTTCTATTTGTTACCATGTATTTTATTTTGGGGACTTTCCTCTTTATTAAGTGGGTTATTAAACATCCATAACGAATTTAAATATTCTACAATTTATCCCGTTTTTACTTCGATTATTATATTAATACTATTGTTCTTTTTTAAAGATGTTTTTCAAGAGAAAGTATTAGCGGTTGCAATGTTATTAGGTAGTATTGTAGAGTTTTTATTTTTAGCCATTGTAGCAAAATCTAAAAACATTATAAAACTTAACAAACCCGATTTTAAAGCAGAAGGCACCATCTTTATGTTTAAACAGTTGCCTGCAAAAGTGAGTTCTGGTTTTTTAACGGGATTAATACCCATTACAGATAAGTATTTTGCTGCACAGTTGGTTGTTGGTTCTATTGCTGCCATTAATTATGCCCTTAAAATACCAGCATTTTTTACTGCCATTGTAGTTTTAGCATTATCGAGAGTTCTATTACCACATTTTTCGAAACTTATAACAGAAAACAAAGAAGAAGCATCGAATCAATTAAGAAAAGTTTTAAAATTTGTATTTATTTCTTTAGTGTTTTTTATCATCCCAATTATCTTGTTCTCAGATAGTATTGTTGCATTTATTTTTGAACGCAATCAATTTACTTCAGAAGACACATTACTTGTATCAAAACTACAAGTCATTCTCTTAATTGGTGCACCTTTTTATATTTGCGATAATATTATTGTTCAGTATTTAACAAGCCTTAATAAGAATGCATTTATGGCATATGTATCTTTTGGAAGCATGACATTAAACATTATTTTAGATTTCATTTTCATGAAACTCTATGGTGTTTATGGTATTGTTCTCTGTACAACAACCATTTACATAATAAGGAGTTTGGTGCTTTTTTCCTATGCAAACAAACAAAAGAAGATTTAAATTGTTATGCAAAACGCATATAAATATATATCTTGTTTTAAAGTGAAGAATAGAATAGATTAAATAAAGATTATTAATATGACATTAAAAGAATTATTACCAACCTATACACCATTAGATAAGCCGTCTAAATTTGAATATAAATTCACCATGTTTACTCCAGTATTTAATCGTGGAGATACGATTCATCGAGTTTTTAATTCTCTAGAAAAGCAAACTTATAAAGATTTTGAATTTTTAATTATTAATGATGGTTCTCAAGATAATTCTCACGAAGTTATTCAAGAATTGATAAGTAAATCAAACATGAATATTCGTTATATTAATAACGAAAAAAACCGCCATAAAATGGCTTGTATTGTACAAGGTGTGGAATTGGCAAAAGGAGAGTTTTTTCTTCCATTAGATTCAGACGATGAATGTGTAGAAAATGCCTTAGAAGTGTTTTTAGAAAGATACAACAGCATCCCAAAAGAAATGCAGCCTAATATTAGTGGTGTTACTTGTTTATGTGTAGACCAAGATGGCAATTATATAGATGAAAAATTTAAAGTTGATCCCTTGTATAGCGATTCGTTTCAAAACAGGTTAAACGAGTTGAGTCTTTCAGAAAAATGGGGATTTATTAAAACGGATATTTTAAGAGGTATAAAAGTAAACCCAGAAACCTTCTCTAAAGGTTATATTCCAGAAGGAACTTTATGGAATCTAATTGCAAAACATAAATATAAAACCATGTATACAAACGATGTGTTAAGAATCTATTATCTTGATACTGGAAATAGAATTTCAAATCAAGATCATGCAAAAGATGCTTATGGCATGGCAGTTTTTTCTTTATGTATTCTTAATTGGTTTTACAAAGACTATTTTTGGAAAAACCCTAAAATATTTTTAATTAGAGTGTATTCGCTTATTAGAGCAGCTATCTTTTTAGATTTTAAAAGACAAGATTATATAGATGCTCTAGATTCTAAAGGCATAAAAATGTTAGTGAATATTTGCTGGCCATTTAAAAAACTATTTTTAAAAATAATTGGTTAACACACTTCAATATAGGCTGTTTTTATAATTATGAAAATATTAAAGTACTTTTTATTAGCTTTAATTTTACTAAACCTCGTGTCTTTTAGCTTATCAGCTTTGGGTTCAGGTATTGGTAGTCTATTTAGTGTATTATTATTTGGAGGTGTCTTCTTTTATTACTTTCTAAATAAAAAACCAAAACTACCAATTGCTTTTATTGTTTTAGGGCTTTCTTATTTTTTAATATCAGGCATAAATTACACAGGACCACTTAGGGAGTTTTACACAGATGCAATTAAGTATTTTATATTCATTATTGGAGCCGTTTCTTTAGCAAAAGAAACTAACGAAAAAGAATTTGGTATATATGCTTTTATTGGTGCTATGAGTGTATTAGTAAATGCTGTAGCTTTCTCTACTCCTTATGGTAGATATGGAGGATTTTATATTAATCCAAATGCTGCAGGAGTTGTTTGTTTAATCGCTTTTTCACTAACCCTTTACTTTAAAAGTAAATATTTAAAGTTGTTTATTCAGTTGTTAATTGTAACAGCTGGCATAATGACGCTTTCAAGATATTTTATCATGTTGTTAGTAATTGTTAATGTTATAGCTATTATAGCTAATAGAAAGAATAGTATTAGTTTGGTAGCAGGTACTGTTGGTATTGCTGTCGTACTATCTGTATCCACTTTATTCAACCTTAACACTACTCGATTTTCTGCCTTTCAAAGTCTCTTTGGCAGTCAAGAAGTTGAAACAAAAACAATTACTAAAGGCTCAAGAACTGAAACATGGGCATTATACACAGATGTTATTTTGGACAATCCTGTAACTGGAATCGGTTACAATGCACTACATGGAAGACAATCAAACTTTAGTAGCGTGGGAGCTGGAGTTCACAACACCTATTTAATGGCTATTGGAGAGTCTGGTATTGTGACATTCTTACTATTAATTATTATTTATCTATCTCTGTTTTTTAGAAGTTTAAAACACATCAGACTCAATCCAGAATACACTTGTATTGCTGCTGTTTTAATCACTTTTTTATTAGTATCTCATAATTATTTTGATAATTATTTTATTTTATTTACGTCTATTTGGCTCTATTTAAAAGTTAAAAAGCAACCAGAAACTTTAAACAACTTAAATACTTAAACATTATGTGTGGCATCTATGGCTCAACCATACCTTACAACAATATACAAGTAAAAGAAAAACTTGAACGCTCTAATTTTAGAGGTCCAGACAAATTAAAATTTGATTCTTTTGGAGACGATAAGAGTGTTGTTTTTGGTCACAACAGGTTAGCTATTATAGATTTAGATGAAAGATCCAACCAACCATTTACTTATCAAAACAAAATACATTTAGTTTTTAATGGTGAGATTTATAATTTTAAGGATATTAAAGACAACCTATTAGAAAAAGGCTATACTTTTAATACCACTAGTGATACTGAAGTTATTTGTGCAGCCTATTTGGAATATGGCGAAGATTGTGTCCACCACTTTAATGGTATGTTTGCTTTTGTTATTTACGATCAAACAAAAAATATTTTTTTTGGAGCTAGAGACAGACTTGGTCAGAAACCCTTCTATTTTTATCATAACGGAAAAGATTTTGAATTTGCCAGCCAGCTTTCTGTTATTCAATTACATCATTCTAATTTATCAATTTCAAAAAAAGCCATCTCGTTATATTTAGCCTGGGGGACGATTCCAGATCCTTATTCAATATTTAATGAAATACAGAAGCTTCCGGCAGGTCATTCTTTTATATTCGATTTAAATTCCACGACACTTACACAAAAAACATATTGGGATATAGATTATAAAGCAAAAAAACCTTTTAAAGGAAGTTATAAAGAAGCAACGACTATTTTAGATAACACATTAAAAGATGCTGTTAGCAAACGTCTATTTGCAGATGTGCCTGTTGGTGTGTTCCTTTCAGGTGGCGTAGATTCATCGTTAATTGCGGCTTTAGCTACAAAAAGTACAAATAGCAAAGTGAAAACTTTTTCAGTAAAATTTAATGAAGAAGGTTTTGACGAAAGTGTTTATGCACAACAAGTTGCAAACCATTTACAAACCGATCATCATGTAATAGAATGTAATTATGAAGAAGGTTTAGATCTTATTAAGAATTTCTGTTATTTTTATGACGAACCTTTTTCTGACTCTTCAGCAATTCCTTCCATGTTATTAGCGAAATATACTAGAGAAAAGGTAACCGTTGCACTTTCTGGAGATGCTGGAGATGAAAGTTTTTTAGGCTATCACAGATACAGCTGGATGAACAAAAAAAGAAAGATGTACTTTTTACCTTTTTTTATAAGGAAAGCTTGTGCCACACTTTTAAATCTATCTTCAAATAAAAGATTGAACATTATAGCAAACGTCTTATCTTACAAAAATGAGAATGAATTATATCTGGCATATAGTTCAAGCTTTAATCAATCTTGGATAAAGAGTGATATTGATATACACGATTTAATAGAGTCTAAATATCTTACACACAAGAAAAAAAACCTATTAGAACGTATTTCAGATTTTGACATTAAATGCTACTTAAATTGGGACATTAACACCAAAGTAGATAGAGCTACTATGGCGTATTCACTTGAGGCTAGAGCACCACTTATGGATTATCGTGTTGTAGACTTTGCCAGATCCCTTCCTACTAGATTTAAATTTAAAGGACAAACACAAAAACGCATTTTAAAAGATGTGCTTTACAAATATGTTCCAGAACATATTTTCGACAGACCTAAATCTGGATTTGGAATGCCTTTAGCTAAATGGTTTAGAACAGATTTAAAAGAGTATGTGTTAACAGAATTAAGTAATGATAATTTAAAACAAATTCCTGGCATTGATGCTAAAATAGTTAGTAAATATATCAAACAACATATGGATGGTAGTTGGGATTATTTTCCAATAATTTGGCAATTATTGGTGCTAAAACAATGGTTAGACAATAATGGTAAAGGTTACGAGATTATATGAATTCTAAAAAAATAAAAATACTATTTATACTTCCTTCATTAGCAGCTGGTGGTGCAGAACGCATTATGTCTTTTGTTGCTAAAAGCCTAAATAAGGAACAATTTGACACCAAATTAATAGTTACTGGCTATAAGAGTAAATCAGTATATAATACTGGAGACTTAGAGGTCATCTATTTAAACAAGTCTCGAGTTTTAAAATCTGGTTTCAGTTTATTTCGTTTATTTTTAAGAGAAAAACCACATATTGTTATTAGTTCGATTGTTCATCTAAATACGTTTTCTGCCTTTTTTTCATTAGTTTTTCCAAGAACAAAATTTATTGCTAGAGAAGCTAATGTGCTTTCGGTCTTAAATCAACACAATCCATCGAAAAGTTTTTTATTTTCAAAAAGAATGGTTGTAATTGCTTATAAATTGGTTGATAAAATTATCTGTCAGTCAAAAGACATGCAGCAAGATGTTGTGGCAAATTATGGAGTACCATTGCATAAAACGGTTTTAATTAATAATCCCATAACAAATTCATTTCAATTAAAAAGAGAAATACACGATACAACTAAAGCCATTAGGTTTATTACAATCACTAGACTAAGTAAGCACAAAGGACATAAACGTATTATTGACGCTTTATCTACATTAAATTTCCCATTTCATTATACTATAATTGGCAAAGGTTCAGAAAAAGAATCTATCTTTAATTATCTAAAAGAGAAAAACCTTAGCGATCAAGTTGAATATGTTGAATATACAAATGAAGTTGATACATATTTATCGCGTAGCGACTTGTATTTACAAGGATCTTATGTAGAAGGATTTCCAAATATTCTAATTGAAAGTTGTGTGGTAGGCACTCCCGTTCTGGCATTTAATGCTCCTGGGGGTTTAGATGAAATTATAGAGCAAGGGATTAATGGTTACATTGCTAATTCAAACGAAGAATTTATAAACTACTTAAATATTATAAATAGCTCTCGTGATTTTGAGGTCGATAAAGTAAGTAATATCGTTAAAGAGCGATTTGGAAAAGAAAAAATAATTACTGAATATGAAAATTTATTTTTAAATTTAGTTAATTCAAATTAAATGTCAGACAAAAAAAAAATAGCCTTATTTGTCCCAGCTATTGGGTTTGGTGGCGCTGAAAAAGTTGTTAGTTTGCTTACTTTCGAACTTACAAAATATTTTGATGTTACCTTAATATTGCTGTATAATGTTATTAAACTCCCCATTTCAGATGATGTTAAAGTTATCGTACTTTCAAAAGAAGGAGAATCTTTTAAAACCTCTAAAATTCAACATTATTTAGACTATATAAAATTCATCTTCAAGTATAATAAAACTTTAAAAAATGAAAACATAGAAGTTGTAATTTCATTTATGCTACGCCAGAATGTAATGACTGGTATTGCTAAAATGTTTAATAAAAATGTTAAGACTATAATTAGCGAAAGATGTTTCCCGTCTTTAAGGTATAAAAACAATAGAACCACCTCATTTTTAACTCAAATTATCATTCCTTTATTTTATAATAAAAACAATAAGCTTTTTTCAAACTCTATTCATATTAACGAAGATTTAAAAAATAATTTTAATGTTAAAATAGACTCCAGCGTTATTTATAATCCTATTGTATTAAATACTGAAAAATTAGCTATTAATAATTACGACAGCTTAGAAGACAACTTTAATATAGTTACTGTTGGTAGATTAATACCTGTAAAAAACCAACAACATATTTTACATAGTTTAAGTAAGTTACCACAAAATTTTTGTCTAGATGTTTATGGAGATGGAGAATTAAGCACTAAATTAAATATGCTCTCTAAAGAATTAAGTTTAAAAAACAGGGTTCATTTAAACGGCAATGTTTTAAATATCCATTACAATATTAAGCTCCATCATTGTTTTATATTGAGTTCAATTTCCGAAGGGTTTCCTAATGTTTTACTAGAGGCAATGTCTATGGGGTTACCTGTTATTGCAACCAATTGCATGTCTGGCCCTTTAGAGTTATTAAACGAAAACGAACCTGTAGATATCGAAATGGGCACTTTCTATAAAGCGAAATATGGTCTTTTAGTAAATGTAAATGACGTTGAAGGGTTAGCGCAAGCACTACTTTTTTATCAACAACATAACGAAGAAAGACTTGTATATAGTGGTTTAGGTTATACGCGATCTAAAGATTATGGAGTAGATAAAATAGGCAACCAATTTAAGGAGCTAATTGAAAGCGTTTAATCTCAAGGTAAGGTTAACATGTTGCCCAATTTTAAATCCCATTCTTTTGGTTTAAATCCACTAAAACCAGATTCTGAATGAAACGTAATTTCTCCAAAATAAACTTTATCGCCTAAGGTGTATAAATCGACTCTTACATAACAAAAATCTTGAGCCAATGCTTTTGAAACTGTTTTCATTTCTTCAAAACAAATAGGTTTCTCTACAGGATTCCCATTTTCGTAAACCCATACAATATCCATAAAATTCCAATCTTTATCGTATAAGTTTCTTCTATGGTCTGCATGTCTATCAATATCTACTTGAATAAAAACTAATTCTCCATTAAAATAATGCATTTTATAATCGAATGGAATGGAGCCATCTTCATGCTGAAGTAATTTTTCAACAATAATTCTTGGTTTGATGTTTTTATATTGCCATTCTTTATATTTTGTGTAATAATTTATATGAAGCGACTTATATAACTTATTTCTAACAATAGTCCAATTCGTTTTTTCTTTATCCAAAATAATAGAACCTCCAGAACTGTCGTGATTAGCCTTTACTATAACAGGGTAATCTGGAATATTCTCTGGCTTGATATCTTTTAACCTGGTTGTTTCAAAAACTAATGGAATTAAATACTTTTCATCAACTTTCTCTCTAACATAGTCTCTTACTGCATATTTATCAGCACATTGTGTATGCAATGGTGTTCTATCGTTTAATTTAAGCCATTGCATTTTTTCATTATATGTTTTCGGGTTTTCTAAATCGGGCTTATATCCAAAATTATGTGTAAACTCCCTATTTATCCTAGAAATATCTGAGACAATGGTAAATCTAAAATAATTATATAACCCATAAAAAGGTTGAATTAGATAGGGTCCTATTGTGGTTTCAAAATATATTTTTTTAATAATGTCTTTCAAGATAGCTGGTTTAGTATATGTTTATTTTTTCATGTTGTAAGTTACATGAAACTAATAATTTTAAATATTTATCTAATTTATAATTATTTTCAAAAAGCAGAAAGCTTATATTTAAATAATATTTTAAATTTGAGGAGATTATCTATTTATGACAAAAAAAATCTGTTTAATTGGTGGTGAAGATGTACATAAACGCATTCCCTTGTCTAAATACTTAATCGAAGCTGGTTTTCAAGTAACAATTGTTGGCACTAGCATTAAAGAGTTTCCAGATTCTGTAACTTATATTTCATATAATTTAAACCGAAGCTTCTCTCCTATTTCAGATTACAAAACCATTTTGTGGCTTAAACGATTTTTTAATAAAAATCACTTCGATATTATTCATACATTCGATACTAAGCCTGCTTTTTTAGTTCCTTTATCTCAACTAAAAACTAAGACGCCTATTACAAGAACTGTTACAGGGTTAGGAACCATTTTTATGTCTAATTCAATATCAAGTAAGATATTACGAAAGGTTTATATTTTAATTCATACTTCCATTAAAAATAGAGTTTACAAAACAATTTTTCAAAATGAAGATGATAAAAATCTATATTTAAAGTACCATTTAATAACTAATTCAAACCAAGATTTAATTCTAAGTAGTGGCATTGAATTAAATACTATTTCTCAAAAAGCCGAACGAAACAATTTAAACTTTACGTTTATTTGTGTGGCCAGATTGGTTTTTGAAAAAGGAATTATTAATCTATTAGAAGCCGCTAGAATTTGTCATAATAAAGGATTTAAATTTAGATACCTTTTGGTTGGGCCTCTAGAAGAAAACTCTAAAAAACTAAATAGAGACATTCTCAATCAATACAATGATATTGTTGAAATTTTAGGATCAAGAAATGACATTTTAGATTTACTTATTGCATCAGATGCTTTTGTGTTACCAACCTTTAGAGAAGGATTTTCCAGAGTATTATTAGAAGCTGGTGCTGTCGGGCTACCCATTATATCGACAAATGTTACTGGAGTTAGAGAATTTGCAAGACATGACAAAGAAGCTCTTTTGGTGGAACCTAAAAACTCTGAAGCTTTAGCAAATGCGATGATTAAATTGGCTACAAACAAGGAGTTAGCTAATAAATTAGCTGAAAATGCCATAAATCACGTTAAACTGTTTAGTCTAGAAAATGTATCTAAACAATATATAACTATCTTTAATGCTGCTATTAATCACAACTAAAAAATGATCATTCCTTTTTCACCTCCTTATATAAATAAGGCAGTTATACATGAAGTAAACAGTGCCCTAGAATCTGGCTGGATTACAACTGGACCAAAAGTAAAACTACTTGAAGAACTTGTATGTAAATATACTTTAGCCTCAAACACACTTTGTGTCAACTCAGCAACTTCAGGACTTATTTTAGCTTTAAAATGGTTTGGTGTTAAACCAGGAGATGAGGTAATTATACCTGCATACACTTATGCTGCAACAGCCTTGGCTGTAATACATGCTGGAGCAACACCTGTTATGGTTGATGTAGAAGATGATTTTAACATTTCAGTTGCTCAAATAGAAAAAGCCATCACAAATAAAACAAAAGCAATAATCCCTGTTGATATTGCTGGTTGGCCTTGCGATTATGATGCAATTTATGACCTTATCACTAAAAAGAAGACACTTTTCAATCCTACTCATCAAAACCAAACAAAATTAGGTAGAATTTTAATTATTGCAGATTCAGCTCATTCCATTGGCGCAACTTATAAAAATAAATTTTTAGGCTCTGTTACAGATATCACAGTGTTTTCATTTCATGCTGTTAAAAACGTAACAACTGCCGAAGGTGGCGCCGTTTGCATTAACTTACCTGAACCTTTTAGCAATCAAGAAGAGTATAATTATCTACGTTGCTTTTCTTTGAATGGTCAAACAAAAGATGCCTTTACAAAATCCAAAGCTGGAAGTTGGAGATACGATATTATTTATCCAGGATTAAAAATAAACATGCCAGACATTTTAGCTGCCATTGGTGTTGCACAAATGCCAGAATACTTTGAAAAAACACTAGACAGCAGAAAAGAAATTTATAAATACTATCAGACTTTTTTTTCAGATAAAGCATGGGCTATTCTTCCTCCATATAAAAGTGAGGAACGCTTATCATCTTGTCATCTTTACGCTTTAAGAATTAAAGATATTTCTGAAGCAACAAGAGACACTATTATAAATAAGATTTCTAAAAATGGAGTTGCAGTTAATGTACATTTTCAGCCTTTGCCTTTACTCACTTTGTTTAAAGACATGGGATATAACATAGATTATTTTCCAAAAGCATATAATAATTATAAATGTGAAATATCGCTACCAATCTATCCTCAACTAACAAAAGAACAATTAAAATATATAGTTGAAACGGTTGAAGGTGCTGTAGAATCTACCTTATGATAAAAAGATTATTTGATATCATTTTTTCTTTTGTTGGAATAGCTTTATTATTACCTATATTGCTAATAATAGCATTTTTAATAAAAATTGAATCTAAAGGTTCGCTTTTTTATTTGCAAACTAGAGTTGGTAAGCATCATAAAGATTTTAAAATCTTTAAATTTAGAACCATGTTAGTAGATTCTGATAAAAAGGGATTATTAACACTTGGAGACCGAGATCCAAGAATAACAAAAATCGGATATTTTTTAAGAAAATATAAATTAGATGAACTCCCTCAACTAATTAATGTTTTAATAGGCAATATGAGTTTTGTTGGACCCAGACCAGAAGTACGAAAGTATGTAAATTATTATTCGAAAGAAGATGATATCATTTTTTCTGTAAAACCTGGAATTACTGATTATGCTTCTATCTCTTTTAGAAACGAAGCCGAATTATTAAAAACTACCAACAACCCTGAAACTTATTATATTGAACATATTTTGCCAGAAAAATTAAAACTTAATAAAGAATATATCAATAGCAACAATCTGTTTACAGATTTGAAGATTATTTTTAAAACTTTTATAATTATTATTGAATGAAGGACGTTTCTACCGGTTGCTTTATATTATCCCTTGACTTTGAGTTGCATTGGGGCATTTTTGATAAAAAAAATGTTGCTGATTATGAAGAGAATTTAAGAAATGTAAAACTAGTTATACCAAGATTAATAGAACTTGCAAATGCATATAATATAAAATTAACTTTTGCTACAATAGGCTTTCTATTTGCTAAAAACAAAGAAGACCTCCTTAATAATAACCCTAAATTATTACCTAGTTATTCAGATAAAAAGTTTTCTCCTTACTCCATTTTAAATGAAATTGGCAAAGATGAAACTGAAGACGAGTACCACTATGCTTCTAGGTTAATTGAATTAATATCTAAGTCAAAAAATCACGAAATAGCCACACACACTTATTCTCATTACTATTGTTTAGAAGATGGACAAACAAAAGAACAATTTGAGGCTGATTTAATTGCAGCTATTGCAGTTGCTACCAGGCGAAACACTGTTATTAAAAGTATTATTTTTCCAAGAAATCAAGTAAATGAAGCGTATTTAGACATTTGTAAGAAACATGGTTTAACATCTTATCGTGGTACTGAAAAACACTCTATTTACAATACTATTGATAGAAAATTTAATAAAAAACAATCAACAAGAGCCTTGCGTTTAATAGATTCTTATATCAATTTAACTGGGCATCAAACTTATAAACTAAATCAAGTAAATAAGGATACAGGGATTTTAAACATTCCTTCAAGTCGGTTTTTAAGACCCTATAGCCAATCACTTAAAATGTTTGAGTCATTAAAAACAGCTAGGGTAAAAAACGCCATGACTTATGCTGCAATGCATAATGAGATGTATCATTTATGGTGGCATCCTCATAATTTCGGTAAGAATATTGATGAGAATTTTGAAATAATTGAAAGCATCTTCAAACACTATAATAAATTGAATGAAACTTATAATTTCAATAACTTAACAATGTCTGAAATTGCAGATTCTAATTAATGTGTATCTTAAATTTGTTTAGCTCTCCTAAAACAATAAAGCTTTTACTATTTTTTTGATTTGTTGTATAAACCTTAATGTTTGATAAAGGCTCTGGTTTTCTGTAGATTAAATCGAAAATAATACGCTTTAAGTAAACAGAGTTACTATCCTTTAAATCAATGAGTTTAAACAAATTTAAATCGATATTTTTAGCTAAAGGTTCTACTTCAATTTTAGTGTCTAAAATAGATGTGTTTCTAAATAAGTTTTTTAATTTATACTTTAATTTAACTACAAATAAATTGAAATTTTTATCTCTTAGATATTGTTTAAATTCAAAAAATTTAGCTAATAAATATGCTGTGATTTGACTAAAAACATTTGATGAATCGAATAAAACATGACAATGATATAAGTAGCTTTCATTGGTCCATTTTGTTTTATACTCGTATTCTCCTTTAGAAAAATCTAATATGGAAACATAATTTTCAAAACACCATTCTATTAGTTTAGCTAATTCAATATGACCAACGTTAAACTTGTAATAATCTGGATCGAATGCTTTAACAGCTCCTGTTAATTTAGTTTCTTCAACAAAAGCCAAAGACATCGAGACAGGCTTGTTATCTGCATAAACACTTATTAATAAAGCTTTCCCTTCATTTATCATTGGATAAATTAGGTCGTTATAGAACTCCCATTTATCGATAATGCTCGTATCTATACCTAAAGACTCATGACGCTTTTGTAATAATTCTTTAAATTCTGCAAGAGCCTCACTACATCTCTCTTTAGTTATAGATTTATAATCTATTTTATATGTTGTATTAAAACAATGCTCAAACTTCTTTAAAGTACTTCTATATTTCGTTCTACTTTTGGAACTCATTACAGAAACCATATAATCTTCCAAATTTGAAAAACCATTCAAATTAGCCAAAAACCCTTTGTATTGTCTTATTTTATAAACTTTTAAACCATTTGGTTTTGCACTATTGTTTAAAGGTTGATAATTGGGCACATCGTAAATTAAACAGGTTTTGCCTTTAAAATCTTCTTCGCCACAATCTAAATCGTATGTAATACCATTTGTTGAGTTTTTTCCGGCATTCACATAATAGGGTAAATAATGATGTTTGATAAACTGAAGGTTCTTTATAAAATCAAATGAATAGCTCTGTTTCCCTTGTGCAAAATGCTTAAGCCAATAATCTTGATACGTATTTGATGTAAATGGATTACGACTCATTTTTTGTAATAATTAATGTGTTTAACTTGCCAAAAGCATAAAAATAATGACTATTACCTGAAGGTTTATACAATTCTAAAGAAATAGCAGGTTGTGGATTCATATAAAGAAAATCGTAAATAGCACGACGAATTGAAAGCATTTCAAAATCTTCTAAATCTAATCTTTCTAAATTCTCTTTATTTGGAATGTTTTCTTTAATAATTTCTACATTATAAGTGTCTACAACAATAGGTTCTGCTTTGTTTTTACCAAGGATTTTATACTTTAATTGATGATATATTTTATTGTAATTCTTTTCTCTAAAGGCACGTTTAAAATTAAAATAGCTTTCAATAAAATTAGCAATCAAAACACTCAATATCGATTTTGAGTCATAAAACAAATGATAATGCGTTTTGTAAGTATCGTCACTCCATCTCTTTTTATACTCAAAATCGCCTTGTGTATAATCGAAAATTTGAATGTGATTATCAAAACTCCATTCAAGCATTTTTAAAATGGTAGTATGACCTATATTATATCTGTAAAAATCAATATCAAAAACCGTTAATGCTTCAATTAACGTGGAGCCAAAATGATAACTAAAAGTAACACCTATTGGCTTTTTATTACAATAGATTACAAATAATGAAGCTGTTTTTTCTTGAATCATTTTAAAAGCCAATTCCGTATAATAGTTCCAAATTACAGGGTTTAATTCTCCACATGGTTCTTGTTTATTAGCATAGCGCTTTTCTAATAGATTATAGAAAGCATCGAAAGCTATTTGAAATTGTTCTGTTGAAATATCTCCATGATACATCACATATTCTACATCAAAACTAGCCTCCAGCCTACTTACATTACGCCTTAATTTAGATCGAGAATTAGACTTATATATCGTTTTTAAATAAGCTTCTAAATTTTCATATTCTGAAATCCTAGTGATATATCCTTCATATTGAAAAATTTTTTTAAGCTTTAAAGAACCACGTCTTTTAAATCCAGGAATGTTATAATAAGAAGGAATATCTCTAATTAAAAACACTTTGTTTTTATAATCCAAAGCATTATGATCTGAGATAACATATTGAATTCCATTGGTTAAATTTTTACCAATATTTACATAATATGGTAAAAATTTATGCTTAACAAAGCTTACATAATCAATAAAATTAAATGAAACACCATTTTTAGAATTATTAAAATGCTTGGACCATGTATCAATATATGTCTGTGAATTAAATGGGTTTATCTTCATTCTTAAATTTAGTAGATTTAAGAACTAAAGTAAATATTTACAAAGAAAATATGTCTTATTAACTCATATTTTAGATGTATGAAATAAAAACTATTATGAACGGTAAAATAAATATCTTTTAAACTTAAAATTTCATATATTTAGTCATTCAATTAATAGCTCTTTAAACAGAAACTGTTTAAAATCTTTCCCTTAATATATATAAGTTATTAGAATTAATTTTTAAAAAACACTAAGTTTGTTTTATACAAAATAGCTTTTTAAAAAAAAATAAAAAAACGATTAAAAGTCTAATTATTGCGTTAAAACTTAAGCTCACTTTTATTTTAAATTAAAGAACGTGAAAATTAGTTATTTATCGTATTTATTTGATGATTGCTATTTAAACGTAGATATTTACTATGGCTAAAAATGTATCGAAGTTGAATTCTAAAATATGGTTATCGTCTCCACACATGAGTGGGCATGAAGAAAAATTTATTAAAGAAGCTTTCAATTCTAACTGGATTGCGCCTTTAGGTCCTAACGTCAACGGGTTTGAGAACGATCTTGAAAACTATTTAGAAAACAAGACACATGTAGCAGCATTAACAACAGGAACTGCTGCTATTCATTTAGCATTGGTTTTATTAAATATAAAAGAAAATGATGAAGTAATTTGTCAAACTAAAACATTTGCAGCTTCTGTAAATCCTGTTTTATATTTAAATGCTAAACCTGTATTTGTTGATAGCGAAAAAGACACCTGGAATATGTGTCCTAATTTGTTAGAAAAAGCCATAAAAGACAGAATTAAAATTGGGAAAAAACCAAAAGCTATTATTGTAATTAACCTATATGGAATGCCATATAAAGTAAAAGAAATACACACCATCTCACAAAAATATAATATCCCAGTTGTTGAGGATAGTGCTGAAGCACTTGGAAGTCAATATAACAACCAAAAATGTGGGACTTTTGGAGATTTATCTGTTTTATCTTTTAATGGAAATAAAATCATTACAACTTCTGGTGGTGGCGCTTTAGTCTCTAGAAGTAAAGAGGTTAAAACAAAAATTATTTATTTAGCAACACAGGCTAAAGAACCTGGGTTAGAATATTCTCACATAACAACTGGTTACAATTACAGGATGTCTAATGTATTAGCTGGTATAGGAAGAGGACAGATGGAAGTGCTGGATACCTATGTCGAATTAAGAAGGAAAAATTATCATTACTATAAAAAGCATCTAGGAACTATAAATGAAATTCATTTTTTAGATGAACCTGAAGGCTATTACTCAAACAGATGGTTAACCTGTATGGTTTTAGAAACAAACAAAATACGAGATGACATTCAACAATTATTAGAAATAAACAATATTGAAGCAAGACCATCTTGGAAACCTATGCACTTACAACCAGTTTTTAAAAATTATCCTAAATACCTGAATGGTGTTTCAGATAATTTATACCAAAAAGCCCTTTGTTTGCCTAGTGGATCTAACTTAACACTAGCTGAGTTAGATAAAATTATTACATTAATAAAACAGTATTTTGAATAAATTAATAAACATATTAAAAAATATTTCTCACAAGTATGCTTCAAAATGGCTTGTGTTATTGTTCGATTTATGTGTGGTTGCATTTACATTCTTTCTGGCATATATTATCCGCTTTAACTTTGTTATAGATTTCGATTTCACTGTTTTTTTAAAACAAGTACCTTTTGTATTAGTAGCTGCATTAGTAAGTTTTCTAGTAGTAAACTCACATAAAGGAGTTGTTCGATTTACTGGAGTAAAAGACGTTATCAACCTTATAATTGGTATAAATATATTAGCTACTATTCTAATTGTTGTAACTTTTTTAAGTAGACAATATTATTTCGATAGAATTTTCGATATACCAGGCTCGATAATCTATATTCATTTACTATTAAACATATTCTTCTTAGTTGGAATTAAATTTTTCATTAAATCGCTTTATAGAAGTATTGTTACAGATTTTGAAGTTAAAAAGGCTGTCTTAATTTATGGCGCAGGAACTTCTGGCATGATAACTTATGACGCTGTAACTAACGATCCAAAAAGTAATATAGAAGTTGTCGGTTTTATTGACGATAACGACAGTAAATCAGGTAAAAAAATCAACCTTTTAAATGTTTATCATCCTGAAAAAATAACTAAAGCTTTCATTGAAAAGAATAAAATTGATGAGGTTATTATTTCTATTCAAAATATCGATTCGAATAAATTATTACAAATAACTAGTAATTTATTCGCTTTAAACCTAAAAGTAAAAATTGTTCCTGCTGTAAAAAACTGGATCGATGGAGATTTAAGTTTCGGACAAATTCAAGATTTAAATCTTGAAGATTTATTAGGGAGAGAACCAATAAACATAAACAATCCAATGCTTGCCGAAGAGTACAATAACAAAATAATTATTGTTACAGGTGCAGCAGGATCCATTGGAAGTGAATTGGTTAGAAAACTATCTCGATATGATTTTAAAAAATTAATACTAGTAGATAATGCCGAATCAAATTTATACGATATTCAACAAGAATTACATAGAAGCGGCATAATTAATATAGAATCTATAGTTGCCGATATAAGAAATAAAGTTAGAATTAATAACATTTTCGATTTTTATAAACCAGAAATAGTCTTCCATGCTGCAGCTTATAAACATGTTCCTTTAATGGAGCAAAGTCCATACGAAGCTGTAAGTGTAAATGTAAAAGGTACAAAAAACCTAATTGACTTATCCGTTAAATATGGTGTAAATAAATTTATCTTAATTTCTACTGACAAAGCTGTTAACCCTACAAATGTCATGGGAGCTACGAAACGAATAGCCGAAATGATTGTATGTTGTCAAAACAATACACCATCTGGAAAAACAAAATTTATTATTACAAGATTTGGCAATGTTTTAGGTTCCAACGGTTCTGTTATCCCTCTATTTAAAAAACAAATTGAATCTGGAGGCCCACTGACAGTGACACACAAAGATATTATTAGATACTTTATGACCATTCCAGAAGCTGCGCAATTAGTATTAGAAGCATCAGCTATGGGTTTAGGCCATGAAATATTTGTTTTTGACATGGGTAAGCCTGTTAAAATATACGATTTAGCAATTAATATGATAACCCTTTCTGGTTTTAGATTTCCAGAAGATATTAGCATTAAAATTACCGGATTAAGACCAGGAGAAAAAATATTTGAAGAATTGTTAGTTGATGGGGAAAACACAAAACCAACCTATAACGAAAAAATCATGATTGCAAAGTGTAAACCTATAAACATAGGTAACATGCAAGAAAACATTGAGGAATTATGCAACCTTGGACCAAATTCTCAAAATATAGAAATTGTATCAAAAATTAAAGATATTGTATTAGAATATAATCCAAACAATTCTAAATACGACGTTCTAAATATTAGAAAATAGATAAAAACTTTAAGTATGAAAGTAAAACAAATTAAGCAGATATATCTAAAAATAATTATAGTAACTATAATTATCTCCTTTTCATCATGTACTTCAAGTAAAGAGATTATATACTTTCAAGATGAACCACTTAGCAGTTTAAATTCTTTAGAAATTAATACCGAAATAGTTTATAAACCAAACGACTTACTTACCATTAACGTTTCTGCACTAGATCCTGATACAGTAAGACCCTTCAACTTACCTGTTATCACTAATAGTACAACCACCTTAAATGTTCAAGGAAATATAAAAATGCAAACGTATATTGTAGATAAAGAGGGGAATATTGACTTTCCAGTTTTAGGTCCAATTAAAGTTGGCGGCCTAACAAGAGCTCAATTAACACTATATTTAAAAGAACGGATCTCTGATTATGTTAAAGACCCTATTATTAACATTAGATTAACTAATTTTACAGTAACAGTTTTAGGGGAAGTCAATGGTCCTGGAACATATACCATTGAAGATGAAAAAATATCTTTATTAGAAGCTATTGGACTTGCTGGCGATTTAACAATCCATGGGAAAAGAGAAAATGTTTTTTTAATTAGAGAACAAGATGGCGTTAAACGATTTACAAAGTTCGATTTAACATCTATAAACGTTGTAAATTCGCCTAACTTTTATTTAGAACAAAACGATGTTATTTATGTCGAACCAAATCCAGCTAAAATTCGATCGGCTTCATATAATCAAAATTATGTAATAATTATTTCTGCTGTTGGTACTTTAGCGACCATAGCAGCCATTTTAGTAAAATAACTTTAGCTAATGAGTACAAAAAATATGAATCAAAAAATCGATTTCAAAGAATTAATAAGTCCTTATTTGCACAAGTGGAAATTTATTGTTTTTTGTGTTATTGTAGCCTTAGCTTGTGCTTTTGTTTATTTACGTTATACAGACTACCAATACCAGGCTTCTGCAAAAATTAAAATAAAAGACGAGAAATCTAATAACAAACTTCCGGAAATATCAACCTTACAAAATTATGGTCTGTTTAAAACAGATAACACCAATGTTTTAGATGAAATTGAAGCCATTAAATCTAGAATTATTATTGAAGAAGTTATTAAAGATTTAAAATTTAATATTCAATATTTTGTAGAAGGTCGTATTAAAGCTCGTGAAGAATACAAGAACCCTCCTTTAAACATTACCTTCAGCGCAACGGACTCTATCATACATAAAATAGATACTACTTTTAATATTCGCATACAATCTGCAAATAAATTTATTTTAAAAGGTATCAATTTTAGTGAAAAAATATCTTTTAGTAAGCAAGAAGAGAAAGAATTAGACGATTCTGGAACAGAATACGCTTTTGGTGAAAGTATTACAACAAGTTTTGGCGATATCATTATCACACCAAGAATTGGAGAATCTTCAACAAAAATTGGAGCAAATATTAAAATTAAGATCTCCCCTATTAATGGTATTGTATCTAATTACAAAAAAAGATTACTTATAGAACACCAAGAAATGTCCAGCATTTTAAAATTAACTATAAATGATAATGTTGCTATTAAGGCTCGTTTATTTATTGACAAGCTTATCGAAAAATATAACGAAGATGTACAACGCGACAAACAACTTGTTGTAGATGCAACTTCAGATTTTATAAACAACAGACTTGAAGTTGTTACTTCAGAATTAGGGAATGTGGATTCTAATGCTGAAGCGCTTCAAAAAAACAATAAATTAACAGATTTAGCTACACAATCAACACTTTCACTACAAAATGAAAAAGAAAATGAGGCAAAATTAATAAATACAGCCAATCAAATTCAACTAATTGATTACATGAATCAACATATAACTCAGGATAATACTGAAACTGAGTTATTACCATCAAATATTGGTATTTCAGATAATTCTGTTGGACAATTAACCAAACAATACAACGAATTGGTTTTAGAGAAAAATAGACTTTTAAAAAATTCGAGTGAAAAAAATCCAACAGTCGTTAATTTAACCAATCAAATCAACCAACTTAAAACCAATCTAGCACAGAGTTTAAATAGCATTAAAGCTACTAACGAAATTACATACAATACGCTAGTTGCAGAAAGCAATAGAATTAGTTCGCAAATCTATTCTGCGCCAAGAAAACAAAGGCAATTTAGAGATATAAAACGCCAACAAGACATTAAAGAATCCTTGTATTTATATCTATTAGAAAAACGAGAAGAAGCTGCCATTACACATGGTGTATCCTCTCCAAACGCTAAAATTATAGATCATGCTTATGCTTCTGCATTGCCAGTTGCTCCTAAAAAACCAATCATCATTTTAGCTGCGTTAATTCTAGGATTTAGTTTCCCTATCGGATTTATTTATCTTTTAAATTTATTAGATGATAAAGTTCATAATATTAACGATGTGAAAAGCGTGGTTACTATTCCATTTATTGGAGATATTCCAAAATCTGGAAAAAACAAACAATTAATATCTAAAGTAGACTATTCCCCTAAAGCTGAAGCTTTTAGAATGGTAAGAACAAATTTAGAATTTATGCTTCAAAATATTGAAGATCGTGCAAAAATCATCTTTGTTACTTCCACTACCAGTAAAGAAGGAAAATCTCATACTGCTATAAATTTAGCATCGTCGATTTCTTTTTCAGAAAAGAAAGTCTTGCTTATTGAAACTGATATTAGAGTTCCAAAAGCTACTAGTTATTTAGGTGTTAAAAATAATTTTGGACTTACAAATTATATAGGAAACACTAAAACCCAAATCAAAGAAGTAATCTTTAATTTTAAAGATAATATGTTTTTAGACGTGATACCATCTGGTACCATCCCTCCTAATCCAGCTGAATTACTTATGAGCAATCGCGTGAAAGAACTATTGGATTATGCTTCAGACAAATACGATTATATAATTGTAGATACTGCTGCTGTTGGTTTGGTAACCGACACCTTACTAATTAGTAAATTTGCTGACTTGTTTATATATGTAGCCAAAGCTAATTATATCACTAAAAAACAATTAGAGTTAGCCGAACGCATGTACACTGAAAAAAGGTTGCCAAACATGACTATTCTATTAAATAGTGTCAACCACAAAAAAGGAACTGGCTATGGTTATGGTTACGGAACAAATCCTCACAAAAAGAAATGGTGGAAGTTCTCTTAACTAATTATTCTTAGCGTTTTTTCTACGTGTTTTTTCTTTAGATAGCAACATGAGTTCTCTTCCTGTTTGTCCAGCTACCGAAGTGTTTTCTTCAGCTCTACGAATTAAGTATGGCAATACGTCTTTCACAGGACCAAAAGGGACGTATTTAGCTACATTATAACCACGATTTGCTAAATTGAAGCTTATATGGTCACTCATACCATATAATTGACCAAACCATACACGATTATCATTTTTAGCTATGCCTTTATCTTTCATAAGGTCTAAAATAATATAACTACTCATTTCGTTGTGTGTTCCTGCAAAAAGAGAAATAACATCTAAATGTTCTAAAATATACTTGGCTGAAGCATTGAAATTCTCATCTGTAGCAACTTTACTTTCGCATATTGGGGTTGGGTAGCCTTTCTTCAATGCACGTTCATTTTCTTTTTCCATATAAGCACCACGAACAATTTTATACCCTAAATAATACCCATTCGCTTTAGCATGCTTGTGTTCTGCTTCTAAAAAAGCCATTCTATCGTGTCTATACATTTGTAATGTATTATACACAACAGCCTTCTCTGTATTATATTTTTGCATCATTTCAGATACCAAATCATCCACTGCTTGTTGCATCCAGCTCTCCTCAGCATCAATCAATAGTTCAACATCCTTTTCTTTTGCCAACTTACATACCTTATTATATCTTGTTACAACACGATTCCATTGCTCTTGTTCATCTGCTGTAAACGGTTTTCCTTCCCCTTTTTTTGTGTATAAGCTTGGCTTACCAAATCCTGTTGGTTTAAATACGGCAATTGGCATTGCTTCTTTCTTTTCAGAAAAATTAATAATCTCTAGTGTTTTTTCCATTGCCGCATCGAAAAAAGATTCCTCCTCTTTTCCTTCTACCGAAAAATCTAACACAGAACTAACACCCTTTTCAAACATAGCATCAATAACAGGTAAACAATCTTTTTCGTTAATTCCTCCACAAAAATGATCGAAAACAGTTGCTCTTATTACACTATCTACAGGTAAATTTGCTTTAATAGCAAAATTACTCAATGTCTTTCCCACCTTTACTAGTGGTTCGTAAGAAATCATTTTAAATAAAAGATAAGCTCTATTAAGTTCGGAGTTACTTTTTAATGAAAAAGCAACTTCTGTATTATCAAAAAATTGTTCTTTAGACATGTTGAAAAAATTATTCACAAATATAATTATAGTATTTCTACTTATTTATAAAAAAATCTCTAATTTTCACACTTCATTATTCTTAAAACAGACATGAATTCAATTACAACTTCAGACTACTCAATTCACTTTAATTCAAATTGTTACCAAGCAATAAATTTGCATTTGAGCAAGATTAAGTATTCAAAAATATTCATCCTAGTAGACGAAAATACTCATGAACATTGCTTACCTATGTTTTTAGCTCATCTTGAAACAGATTTAAACATTGAAATTATTGAAATTGAGTCTGGAGAAATACATAAAAACATCGAAACCTGTTCTGGCGTTTGGAATGCATTATCAGAATTAGAAGCTGATAAAAAAAGCTTGTTATTAAATCTTGGTGGAGGCGTTATTACAGACTTAGGAGGCTTTGTCGCGTCTACCTTTAAACGAGGCATTACTTTTATTAATATACCAACAACTTTGCTAGCCATGGTAGATGCTTCTATTGGAGGTAAAAACGGCGTGGATCTCGGACATTTAAAGAATCAAATAGGAGTTATTAATGCTGGTGAAATGGTGTTAATTGACACCTCCTTTTTAAACACATTACCTGAAAATCACATGCGTTCTGGTCTGGCTGAAATGTTAAAGCATGGTTTAATTTATGACGAGGCTTATTGGAATAAATTTCAATCTATTAACAATCTAAACCTAGAAACGCTAGATAAATTAATTTACGAATCTGTTGAAATAAAAAAAACCATCGTTGAGAAAGATCCTTTTGAAAACAATCTTAGAAAGACTTTAAATTATGGACACACACTAGGTCACGCAATTGAATCCTATTATTTAAGTCATACAAGCAAAACCCCTCTATTACATGGAGAAGCTATTGCTATAGGTATGGTTTTAGCAACATATATTTCTACTAAATTAATAGATTTCCCGAAGCAAGATTGCAAAAACATAAAAGAAACTATTACACAAATATTTGGCAAACCGATTATTCAAAAAGAAGACTTCCACCCTATTATTGAGCTTTTAAAATTTGACAAAAAAAACGAGCATGGTAAAATTAATTTTGTGCTGTTGAAAACAATTGGAGAAACAAAAATAAATTGTCAGGTTGAAAATAATCTAATTATTGAAGCATTCAATTATTACAATTCTTAACAACCCGTTAAAATAATTTGTAACTTTATAAAAATTGCTAGAGTAAAATGTAAATGCTATTTATTAATTTAAAATCCTTTAGTAATGAAAAGAATTATTGTTGATTATAAAAAGCTTACACCAAAACTCCTCAAGTTATTGACCGATAAATTCCCAGATGGTTATAACGATGACGATGTAATTACGTTCGAAAATCATAAAAATGAAATCATTGAGGCCGTAGAGGTTCGTACTAAAGACAGCATATACCTTGTTAAAGTAAGCAGTAAATTACATTACAGCATGACAAATTTTGATGGGATTGATGAAGCTGAAGTCGACGACTTAGGACATGTGATTATTAACGACGACATTAAGGAAGAATCTTATAAAGATGAAGAAGAGTAACTTTATAAATAACGAGATTTTATAATGTCTATATGGTGTTTTTCATGACCAACTATGACAAATCCAATGGCTCGAACAGACATATCACTATTACTAGCAGACCCAATTAACTTCAAAATATCATTATTAAAACTTTTAAACAACATTATTGAAGATCCTCTAACCAGCTGGTACTCATTCAACAAGTCTTCTCTACTCTTACTATTTGCTTGTGCTGTTTGTGCATAAGCGTTTTCTTCAAATCCAGGCAAAGGTGTTTTGTCTTGTCTTGCAAAACGCAATGCTCTGTATGCAAAAACACGTTCGGAATCAATTAAATGCTGCATAATATCTTTTATAGTCCATTTGCCAACATCATAACTAAACCCTAGCTTATCTTCTGGAATTGAATTAAAAAACGCAAGAACCTCCTTTAAACTAGATTCTAGACCAGAAATAAGCCCTTCACTCCCTGATTTATTAATATAATTTGCATAAAATGGAGCATATTCAGTTTCTAAAATTTGAGAAGCATTCATAATATTTGATTTTAACCAAAAAACCCCTTTTAAATAAAGAGGTTTTTATAATATTTCTAGCTGTTTTTACATTTCATTAAATATAGAATGCATCAAACGTTTTTTATCGTTAATACTTTCTTCTAATGAAATCATTGTTTCTGTTCTATATACACCATCAATATCGTCAAGCATAAAGATAATATCCTTGGCATGCTCTGTATGTTTAGCTCTAATTTTGCAAAATATATTAAATTTTCCAGTTGTAATATGAGCAACAGTAACAAAAGGAATATCGTTTATGCGTTCTAAAACAAACTTGGTTTGTGAAGTGTTTTGCAGAAATATGCCAACATAAGCAATAAAAGAGTATCCTAACTTCATATAATCAAGAGTTAAAGAAGACCCTTTAATAATCCCTCCTTCTTCCATTTTTTTAACTCTTACATGAACCGTTCCTGCAGAAATGTCTAGTTTTTTAGCTATATCTGTAAAAGGAACTCTTGTATTATCTATTAACATGTCTAAAATTTGATGATCCACATCATCTAACTTAAATTTCCCCATTTTTAGTATTTTTTATATAAAAAGCAAAAATAATACAATAATGCTGAATTTTCTCTATTAAAATATAAGGTTATGTTAATTTTAATGAATATTCAATAGTATTTAAGAAAATAGATTCCACAACCATTCCTTCAGATAAAGCAGAAAGATCAAGTAACGAAAACTCTTTATTTTTAGCAATAATATTTCGATGCCCATTTAAATGATTTAAGTCACCTATTTTTTCAACTGTTGGTATAAATTTAACATCTCCACCTACTAAAGTTTCGGCATATTGTATTCCAATATCTATTGTTTTTTTACCGTTCAAATTCACACTTGCCTGTCTAATAATAATATCAAGAAAATTTTTATCATTCTCAGGAATCGACAAATAAGACTCATAACAATCTCCCAATACATCACTTTTAGAAATATAATCAAGGCTAGACATAATAGCCTCAAACATATAAAACCTTGTTATTTCTCTACTATAATCGTTTTCATAGTGTCCAGCTTCAAACAATATTGTTGGACAATTTAAGGCTTGAAACGTGTCTCCAACACAGTTTTCATTATAAGCATCATCATAAAGACCGATTTGATTTGGAATTTGAGCTTGCAACAAAGTATTCATAACAGAAATAATCTCCATAGCTTTTTTACGAGTTCGAGTAACTGTACATGCCACATCTTGAGCTGGAGATAAAAATGATAGTACTGCAGAGTTCCCTGTGTTACCTACACCAAATATGGTACGTTGTCCATGCAAATTAAAACAAAAATCAGGTTTAAAATCATCAAACACATTTCTTAGAATCTTGCTTTCTGGTTGAGATAGATTTTTTGCATCTCTATTTAAATCTATATCGTTTGCATTTTGTCTTGTATAACGCTCTGCACCATCAGGATTTAATATGGGAATAATCTGAATTGTACAGTTTTTAAGTATCTGCCCTATAACTCCATTAGAATGATATGCAAATACATTACAAATATCAAAAATAGCTTTGGTAGTTGTGCTTTCGTTACCATGCATTTGAGACCACATTAATATTTTTTTGGACCCAGTTCCAATTTTTATAATATGAATTGGTTTCCCTAAAACCGATGTTCCAATTTTTTTTACCTCTAAAACACTTTTAATTTTATCAAGCAAAGGCTGGATATGTTCATTCTGAATGTATCGATTTTTAAGATGATTTTCTTTATAAGAATCGAACACGTTTTTTAAAAATTCTGAAGTCATTAAATATTGTTTGATACAAATGTAAACAATTAACAATTTACAATTGTAAACAAAAGAATCATGCCTTTATGTTTACATATCTAAACAATTTTCATGTATTTATACAAATGTGTATATAGCTTTTTAGTGAAATTTTAACAAAATATATAATTTATCTCTATATAGTTCTATTTCAGCTTTTTGTGATACATTAAATAAAGCATTAATTGCAGTATAATTTGAAGTTTTAAAATGTAAACACTTAGACTATCATTATATTTGTTACATTTGTAAATAGAAAACGACCTATTTATAGTTTACAATGATAAACACTAAAGATTTCTCTAAGAGACTCCAAAAAGTCATAGATTATTACAATGAAAGCGCCTCATCTTTCGCTGAAAAAATTGGTGTTCAACGTTCAAGTATTTCGCATATTCTATCTGGAAGAAATAAACCTAGTTTGGATTTTGTTTTAAAAGTACTCTCCTCTTTTCCCGAAGTTGAATTGTATTGGTTGTTAAATGGAAAAGGAGAATTTCCATCTAATGAAAAATTACAAGTAAAGATTCCAGTTGAAAAAAACATCTCGGAACCAATGACAGAAAATGTTGTATCCGATAAAAATCAAACAGAAAAAAAGAGTTCTAATGAAAAATCTATAGAACGAATTGTTATTTTTTATTCGGATGGCAGTTTTAAAAACTTCGAAGAATTCTAAAAATAACAAAAGCCTGAATAAAAATTCAGGCTTTGTAAATATGCGTTATTTCAGAAAAAATTATTTTATAAATCGGCTGTGCCAACTATCGCTAGCAGGAACTTCCCAATTTTCATTGAATTCTGCAATGTTTACAACCAAATTATTGAACACAATGGTGTTTTTAGACACGGCTCTATCTTTAGCCATTTTCTTAAAATCTGATAAGGTTTTATAAGCAATAAAGTCCCCTTGCTTGTAAGACACATTCATTTTATCTAATAAATCCACTTGATAGTCTTTCTCTAATTGTTGGATAAAATGTACAGACGCATCAATTGAACAACCTGTAGCAGCTCCAGCCTGATGATTTAGCCCAATAACTATAAAACGCTTGTAAACTATTTTATAGCCTGCTTGTAAATCGCTTCCATGAGCCGTCCAGTTTTCAATAAACAGATCCAACTTGGACTCTAGCTCCTTAAGTTCTTCATCTGAAAATGATCGATTACACTGATAAATCCAAACTTTTGATTCTTCAGGTAACGTATTAAAATCTACTAACATTATTCTTGAGAGTTTGCAATTAATTCAGCAATATCCAATACCTGAATACTGTCTTCTTTTTCTTTTGCTTTTACACCATCTGTCATCATGGTATTACAGTAAGGACAGCCAGTAGCAATAATATTTGGTTTTGTTTCTAAGGCATCTTCGGTTCTAAGTACATTAATATCTTTATCGCCTTTTTCTGGCTCCTTGAACATTTGTGCACCTCCAGCTCCACAACATAGTGCCGAGTTTCTATTGCGTTTCATTTCAACCAATTCGACACCTAAAGTTTTTAACAACTCTCTTGGTGCTTCATAAACATCATTTGCACGACCTAAATAGCAAGGGTCGTGAAAAGTAATGCGTTTTCCTGTAAATTGAGAAGAACTTCCAATGCTTAATTTTCCAGATTTTATAAGCTCGTTAATAAATTCTGTATGATGTTGCACTTGATAGTGTCCACCTAGTTCTGGATATTCGTTTTTTAAGGTGTTAAATGAATGCGGACAAGCAGTAACAATATGCTTCACCTCATAGGCATTCAGAACCTCAATGTTTGTAACAGCTTGCATTTGAAACAAGAACTCGTTTCCAGCACGTTTAGCTACATCGCCTGTTGAACTTTCTTCTGTACCTAAAACAGCAAAATCGACATTTGCTTTATTAAGAATTTTCACAAAAGCCTTAGTTATTTTTTTTGCTCTATCGTCGTAACTTCCAGCTGCTCCTACCCAAAACAAAATGTCTGGTTGTCTGCCTTCGGCCATACATTGCGCCATAGTTGGCACTTTAAGTTGTTCGCTCATGTTATTGTATGCTTTAATTTTGAGGTTAGCTACGCTAAACCCCATGTTTTCAGCCTTCTATATCTCAAAGAGATAAGTAAGTGAATTTGTTATTCATGCTGACCATCATCAAAAACTTGAATGGTCACTTTTTTATCTACTAAATCGGTAAATTTTCCTTTATACCTAGTCGCTTTCACTAAATGATTATCTATCCAATGGTAGTTCCCTCCTCTTGGCTTCCCCATTAATAAACTATGAAATTTAAAACCATGCTTATTAAGCCAATTGATTGTTACCTCTCGGTGATCTTCGGTTCTTGATGTAAAAAAGCAAATTAAATGTCCTTCTTCAAACCACTTGTTACAAGTTGCCAAAGCATCTAAATAAGGTTCACAGGTCGCCATTCTTTCTGGTTCTTCATTTGGAATATCGTCTGTGATCGTTCCATCTATATCAATCAAATAATTTTTAACTTCATCAGGTAAAATCGGACTTACCTTTTCTCCTGCTTCTACTTTTTCGTGTAATAATTTGTCTGCGTCTTCTCTTTTCATACTAAATGCCTACGAATGCAGGTATATTTTAATTTAAATTATTTTTGTTTAGAACTTGGGTAACTTACTCATCTTTCCAGTTTAATCTGTCCATCTGGTTGTAAGGCCAAGGAGCTCCATTATTTTCAATATTTGTCATCATATTATTAAGTTCTACTGGAGCAGCACTTTGCTCCATTACTAAATAGCGTCTCATTTCTATGATTATTGACAAAGGATCGATACTAACAGGACAAGCTTCAACACAAGCATTACACGTGGTACATGCCCAAAGTTCTTCAGCAGTTATATAATCTCCTAATAATTGTTTTCCATCATCTTTAAATTCGCCATTGTTAGCATCCATGTTTTTACCAACTTCTTCTAACCTGTCTCTGGTATCCATCATGATTTTACGAGGAGACAATTTTTTTCCTGTTAAATTGGCTGGGCACTCGCTGGTACAACGACCGCATTCTGTGCATGTATAAGCATTTAATAATTGAACCCAGGATAAATCTTGAACATCGCTAGCTCCAAATTTTGCTGGTATTTCAGTTTCTGCGCCTTCAGCTGGTGCTGCAAATGGATCGACATTTGGATCCATCATCATTTTTACTTCTTTGGTTACAGATTCCAGATTGTTTAATTGCCCTTTAGGTTTCACTTTTCCATAATAGGTATTTGGAAATGCTAAAAGAATGTGTAAATGCTTCGAGAAATATAAATAATTCAGGAACACTAAAATCCCCAAAATATGAAACCACCAAGCAGTACGCTCTATTACGTGAATGGATGTTTCTGGTAATCCACTAAACCAAGGTGATATATATTGACTGATAATATTCCCTGAATTTAGAGATTGAAAATGAACATCTGTTGCATTCATGATTAAAAACAGTGCCATTAATACCATTTCGAAATACAATATGTAATTGGCATCGTTCTTTGGCCAACTGGTCATTTCACTTTTCCAGAAACGTTGAATTTTAATAATATTTCTTCTTATCCAAAAAATCGTTACAGAAATAAATACTAAAATTGCTAAAACTTCAAAGCTACCGATTAAAAAACCGTAAATCGATTCTGGTAAAATGCTTAAAAATATACGATGTGTTCCAAAAAGCCCATCGATAATAATTTCTAAAACTTCAATATTAATAATTATAAAACCTACATAAACAACCACATGCAGGATACCAGCAATAGGTCTTTTAACCATTTTGCTTTGACCTAAAGCAATTCTAGTCATGTTTTTCCATCGCTGACTCTTATTATCACTAACATCAACATCTTGACCTAACTTAATGTTTCTAATTAGAGTTTTTACATTTTTGGCAAAGTATCCAAAGCCTGCAATAAGAGCTATAGCAAATAATATGTTTGGAATATAGTTCATAAGTGGTTGGGTTGGTTATTGTCTTTCGTCTTCTGGCTTTTCGTAATCGTCTTTATTCTTTCCTCCAAAAACCGACACATTAACATAGCGTTTTGGATTCAATTTAACATCTTGAAGTAATTCTCTTAATTGCATAGATGCGATTTCCAGATTATTATATAGTTTATCGTCTTTAAGTAATTTTCCTAAAGAACCTTCACCTTTATCTAAATCAGCCAAAAGTGCATTGACATTTTGTAAGGTTTCATCAAGTGTTGCAACAGTTTTAGAGACTTCAACATCTTTTAAATCTTCAGATAGAGATGCAAGGTTTTTGCTAACTGTACTAAAATTACTAATAACAGCAGTTAAGCTATCTTGATTTTTTGCTATCAAATTATTGAATGAACCTGACAAGGTTTTAAACGAAGATAAGGTGGCATTTAGTTCTTTAATTGCGTGCTTTAAGCCTTCTTCAGACTCATCTTCTACTAAACCATTTAAGTTTAATAACAGAGAATCTGCTGATTTTAAAGTACTTCCTAAATCGTCTCCTATTCCTGAGAAATTATCGGATAAACCTTTAATTAGTCCTTGCTCTACTTCTGATTGTAAAACATCTCCATCTTCCGCAAATTGGTTGTCTTCAGCAGGAATAATAGCAAGTCCATTACCATCCAAAAGCCCTAAAGGATAGAGTCTAATAATACTGTTTTTCGAAAATTTTAATTCGTCGTTTACAGTAAATGACACACGTGTTTTACCTGTTTCAATAACATAAATAATGTCATTAATTTTTCCCACATTATTGCCTTTTATGGTTACAGGAGATGCTGTTGTTAAGGCGTTATAATCAAATTCTGTATAAAACGTTTTTGTAGAATTCAGTAAATTTTTACCATTTAAGTAATTGATTCCAAAAATTAAAAATACAATTCCAAGAATGACTAATATGGCTGTTTTGACTTCTCTTGATAGTTTCAAATTGATTTTATTTAGTTACTAAACAAAATTAGAAATAAATTTATAAAGAATGACTCTAATTTGCTGTTGATTTTAAGGCTTCGTCTAAAGGTATAATCTCTCCGTCTTTATAGGCTACAATAAAACTAGAGATGTAACCCTTAGTTTTTGCATAGGTTTGAAAGTTTTTAATTTTAGAATAATTAGAGGTATAACCATAATAATATTTGTACAACCCATTTATTTTATCTCTTGAAATATCTTCCAAGCCTTTAAAATTATAAGGTTTTAATTCAATTTCTTTAGAACTAGCAGCTATTTGCACTTTAAATACAATATTATTATAAATTTCGTCAGGTTCTGCATCTTCTGTCATTTGAGTTTCTGATTCCTGATAAACAAAATCATCAATATTCTGATAGATGGCTTTTTTATAATCTAAAACAGCATTTTTAATGGCAGTAGAGATTTCATGTTGTCCTTTTTTAGAATTTAAATAAGCCCCTTCATTTTTGTTTGTAATAAAACCTGCTTCAATAAGAATACTTGGCATAATAGTTTGATGTAAAACTATAAATCCAGCCTGTTTAACTCCTCTATTCTTGCGTTTTAATATATTTGTAAAGTTATTTTGAACCAAACTAGCTAATAAAATACTTTGATCTAAATACTCTTCTTGCATGAGTGTTAAACCTATATAAGAACCTGGAGAATCTGGATTAAATCCATCGTAATTTTTTTCGTAATCATCTTCTAAGTAAATAACTTCGTTCTCTGCCTTAGCTACATTAAAATTAGTATCATTTCTATGGATTCCTAAGACATAAGTTTCAGAGCCATAAGCCTGTGTATGGTGAGCATTACAATGTACGGATACAAACAAATCTGCTTTGGCTTCATTCGCAATTTTTCCTCTTACAAATAAGTCAACAAAGACATCTTTTGTTCTAGTATAAACAACTTTTATGTCTGGATTTTTTTCTAGTTCTTTTCCAACTTCTAAAACAATTTTTAGCGCTATGTCTTTTTCTTTATAGCCTTCTTTCGATGGTTTTCCAGGATCTTTTCCTCCATGACCTGCATCAAGAACCACAATGAATTTATTTGAAGCATCTTGCGCATAAAGTGAAACCATGTTTGTAAGTGATAAAACAAACATGATTGATAATATATATAATACAGATTTCGTTTTCATATTTAGAATAACAGCTTTTTGGCAGGATTATTACCTACTTTAGTGATGTTCAAGTTTAATTTTCGAATTTTCGTTAATATTAAATTAATCACAAAAAATATATGTAATTTTGGCAATTCAAAAACCGAGCCATACTTTTACAAAAATACATTTAAAAGCGTTGCGTACAAACAACTTTTACATACTTTTTGCCTTAAGTTTTACAGTGTTTATCAACACTTCTGGCTTCGCTCAAGATATTCCAAATTCTGGAGGAAAAGTTCCTACTAATAAAAGCAACGATAGCGTTACAGTTAATGTAAACAACCTTGAAAAAATAGAGCTTTCAGAAATCGGGCAAGATTCTACCTTACAAGATTCTGTAATACCAAAACCTGAACTCTTATCTGCCACAGTTACTTATAAAGCTAAAGATTACCAATCTTTCAACAATAAAGAACAGAAACTATATTTATATAACGAAGCCGAAGTTTACTATGAAGATATGGAACTAAAGGCTGGGATTATTGTAATAGACTATTCAAAAAACGAAGTTTATGCTGGACGTATTAAGGATTCTCTTGGTAATTATAGTCAAAACCCATCTTTTAAACAAGGAGATAATTTGGTAGAACCTGACTCCATTCGTTTTAATTTTAAAACTGAAAAAGCGCTCATTTTCAATTCTAAAACGGAGCAACAAGGCATGCAGATCTATGCGCCAATTACAAAAAAAGAAAACGATTCGGTTGTTTTTCTTTCTAAAGGTAGGTTTACAACCTCCACAAATATTGAGAATCCAGAATATTACTTTCAGGCAAACAAAATCAAATTAGTTCCAAATAAGAAAATTGTTGTAGGATTAACAAATATGGTTATTGCCGATGTTCCTACACCTATTGGGTTGCCTTTCGGCTTTTTTCCATTAACAAAAAAACAAACATCAGGAGTGCTTATTCCTAGTTTTGGAGAACAAAGTAGTCGTGGGTATTTTTTACAAAACGGTGGTTATTACTTTGCTATTAGCGATTACTTAGATCTAGCTGTTTTAGGAGATTATTATACCAATGGAAGTTATGGGTTGCGTTTTGAAAGTAATTATGCTGTACGTTATAAGTTTGCTGGTGATTTTGGTTTTAGATATGAAAATTTAATAAGTAGTGAACGTGGGTTTCCAGATTATTCAAAAACGACCATATATAATATACGTTGGTCGCATAGCCAAGATGTAAAATCTAGTCCTAATTCCAGATTCTCTGCTTCTGTAAACTTAGGAAGTAGTAAGTATTACCAAACCTCAATTAATCAGGTCAATTCACCAAGTTTTTTAAATAATACCATGGCATCTTCTGTTTCTTATTCAAAAACATTTCAAGGAGAGCCCCAAGTAAATATGAGTGTTGCTGCTACACATTCGCAAAACACCAATACTGAAAGCATTAATATGACATTGCCTACGATACAGGCAAGTGTTAGTAGAATATATCCTTTTGAACCAAAAATAGGTTCTAAGAAAGGGATTATTGAAAACATAAACTTTCAGTATAATATTAGAGGTGAAAATAGAATTGACACAACAGATTCTTTATTTTTTAAAAAGGAAATGTGGGACGATGCTAAAATGGGTGTAAACCATAGTATCCCTCTTACTACTAATTTTAAAGTCTTAAAATATTTAAGCTTGAGTGCAGGAACAAATTACAGTGAAACTTGGGCCTTCGAAACTGTTAACAAGTATTATAATGAAGAAGATAAAACTGTTATTACAGAAGTTAATAATGGATTTGCTGCTTATAGAACATATAATTTTAATGCTAGTATAGGAACCACACTTTACGGGATGTTTAACTTTGAAAAAGAAGGTGAAGACAAAAAAATAAAAGCACTTAGGCATGTTATGAGACCTTCTATAAGCTATACCATAAACCCGTCTTTCGATCAATATTACAACACTTATGAAGTTGTAAGTGCAGATGGAACAACAATCGAAGAAGTTGAATACTCTAAATTTGAAGGCTCTCTTTATGGTTCTCCTAATCAAAACTTCTCGAATACCGTTGGATTTTCTTTAGGAAATAACATAGAAATGAAAGTGCGAGACAAAGATTCTGCTGCTACAGAACCCAGAAAAATTAAGCTATTAGACAATCTTAATTTTAATGCAGGTTACAATATTGCTGCAGATTCCTTAAACTGGAGTGACCTAAGAATTACCGGAAGCACACAATTACTTAAAGATAAAATGTCGGTAAATTTTGGTGCTTCTTTAAACCCATATGCTTTAGATAATAACAACAATTTAATTAATACATGGAATGTAGATAATGGTGGAAGTATCTTTAGACTAACAAGTGCTAATGTGACCATGAATTATACCATTTCTAACTCCACATTTACAGGAAGAGAAACTGAAGAAAGTCAAGCAGAAACTCTAAGAAGTGGTGGTCGTGCCGACGATTTATTTGGTAGATCTCAAGATTTTGCCAACTCCAGTTTTTACGAAGACGATGAGGAAGAGAAAACTCCTAGCGATTTGTATACCACTGTAATTCCCTGGAGTTTACGCCTAGCCTATGCCGTTAACTATACAAACGCTAGACGCGAAGACGAAATTTCATCACACTCATTAATGTTTTCTGGAGATGTTGAATTATCACCACGATGGAAAGTTGGGGCTTCTTCGGGATATGATTTTAAAAACAAAGGTTTTTCTTATACATCGTTACGTTTTGAAAGAGATTTATTAAGTTGGAGAATGAGTTTTAATTGGATTCCTTTTAGCGACAGAAGTTCATGGAATTTCTTTATTGGAATTAAATCTAACTTGCTTAAAGATCTTAAATACGATAAACGAAGACAACCTGATAAGCAATTTTAATTATGAAAAAAATAATCAACACGCCACATGCTCCTGCTCCAATTGGACCTTATAACCAGGCCATATTAATCAATAATGTTTTATACACGTCTGGACAAATAGCTTTAAACCCGATAACTATGGAATTGGTTTTAGATGATATTAAAACGGAAACCAAACAAGTAATGGAAAACATGAAAGCCGTATTAAAAGCAGCAGACATGACGTTTGAAAATGTATTTAAAACATCTATTTTTATAAGCGATATGCACAACTTCGCTGAAATAAATGAGGTATATGCTACTTATTTTAACGAAACAACTGCTCCAGCTAGAGAAACCGTTGAAGTTGCCAATCTACCAAAATTTGTTAATGTTGAAATTAGTATGATGGCTTCAAAGTAAGGTTCTTCCATAAAAAAACTACTTACCTAATAAGCTTTCTTCAAATAATTTATAGATTCTAAGGTACTCGTCTGTCCAACTACTAGGTTCTACAAAACCATGACGTTCCATGGGGTAAACAGCCATTTCCCAGTTTTCTTTCCCCAATTCAATTAATCGTTGAGACAAACGAACCATATCTTGAAAATGAACATTATCGTCAATCATACCATGTAAGATTAATAAATCGCCTTGTAAACCATCGGCAAAATAAATAGGAGAACTCCTCCTGTACGCCAAACTATCGGTTACTGGTGTATTTAAAATTCTTGCTGTATAACCATGATTATAAGCTGCCCAATCTCCAACAGAACGAATTGCAGCTCCAGCTTTAAACGTTTCAGGTTCGTTAAACATAGCCATAAGGGTTATAAAACCTCCATAAGAACCTCCATAAATACCTATTTTATCTTTATCTATTCCATATTCACTCATTAAATACTCGGTGCCATCCACTTGGTCTGATAAATCTTTTCCTCCCATGTGCCTGTAGATCCCTGTTCTCCAATCTCTTCCGTATCCTGCACTTCCACGATAATCTATATCCAAAACGGTATAACCATTATCCACTAACAGATTATGGAACATGTATTCTCTATAATAACTACTCCACCATTTGTGGGCATTTTGCAAATAACCTGCTCCATGAACAAAAATGACAGCTGCTTTGTTTTTAACATCTGTTTTTGGCTGATATAATCTGGCATGAACTTTGGCACCATCGTCAGCTTTAAAAGTGATTATTTCGGGATCTTTCCAAGAATAGTCGTTAAAAGCTGTTGTAGTAGAATGTGTTATTTGTTTTGGTGTTGCTTCTTTTGAAGCAAACATCGGATTTTCTTGCACATACAATTCTGTAGGTTTGTTTGAATAAGAATACAAAATAGCCATTTGCGTTTCGTCTGGTGAAAGCGTGACATCATTTTTACCTATTTTATTTGTTAGAGCAGTGAATTTTCCTCCATGTATAGGCATACTATAAAACTGACGGTCACCAAGATGATTTTTATTTGCAATAAAATACCAATGTTTTTGATTTTTAGAAATCTGTGGATGGTATATTTCAAATGCTCCTTCTGTAAGGGCTTTAACTTGCTTTGTCCTCACATTCATTGTATATATATGCGAGTAACCTGTTTTCTCAGACATGTACCAAATAGACTTGTTATCTGGCATCCAACCTAATTCTCCACCACCATAACCACCTATTCCTGGTCCTGCAATCCAAGCTTCGTCATGCTGATGATCAATGTTTTCAATCGTTCCCTCTTTTACATTTAATAATACAATCCAACGGTCCTTATAATCGTTTGCTATAATATCTAAAACAGGAAATTTCCCATCTGGACTCCAAGTAGGCCCTGAGATATAACCAATACGATTTTCGTTTGCATAAGGTCTGTCGGGATAATCTTTGGTGTATTCCGGAATATAATCTAAGCCCTCCAAATTATCTAAAACAACAGGATAGGTTTTTCTATTGGCAATATCGTATACATACATGCTATATTCTGTCTGCTCATCTCCTACTTTAGATCGTGTGTTCTCATCTTCTGTATAGCCAGATTCTGTAACATAATGTGGCATGATAGTCTTTTTATTTTTAGGTCGTTTAGCCGTTAAGTATGTCACATAATTGCCATCTGGACTCATTTGCTGATTTAAAATCGATGTCCCATCTAAATAGATTTTTAATGGTTTTTTTACATCAAAGCGCTTCAATAATGTATCACGTATATCATTTTTCTCTTTTCGTTCTCTTAAAATATCGAATAATTCTAATTGATCGTTGTTAAGCCATTCATCCTTATCGGTTCTTTCTTTTTCTTTTTTCTCTTTATTTAAAAAATTTGTGATTTGTGTTGTTGTTCCATTTTTTAAATTCCATTTATAAATATTTTTATCTTTAACATAAGCCACTTGCGAGTCAAAATCTGTAAAATGAACGTTTCCTTCATAATCCAAGGTATTGGTAATTTGTATTACTGAATTTGTAGTTACATCCTCAATAAAAACATCACCATGTTTAGTATATATCTTTTTAGTTTCATCTTTATTAAAAATCACTTTTGAAGCAGGCAAACCATATTCTGTTTCAAAATCTACTTTAGTAATTTTATCATTTTTTAAATTATACGCATAAAGCGAGTCGTTTAAATCCGAATCTGGATTCCAATTAAAATAAATGCATTCATTGTTATTGGACCAACTAACATTTGATGGTAAATGACCAATAAAGTTGGAACCTTGCATAATCTCTTTAATAGTTAATTCAGAAACATTATTTATTTGAGCTATACTGAACTGGTTCAAGAGACATATACTGAAAAACATTAGGACTTTTCTTAGCTTCATAACACATATAATTATTGCAAATAATAAGGAAACGAAGTTACTCTTTCTCTTTATGAAATTCAAACCTAAACTATTTTTAAGAGTTTTTATTCTTTAAACAATTGTTAATAAAACACACTTTAAATTTCCAATTTCTCATGATGAATTTTCTAAGAACGTGTATTTTTGATAGAAAACAAATATCTTCCAAAGATGCGCATAGAACAAGACATTAAATTAGGCTTTAAAGACGTGATGATTAGACCAAAACGATCGACTTTAAAAAGCAGATCTCAAGTAAATTTAGAACGAGACTTTAAATTTCTAAATAGTGATTTGCAATGGCATGGCATTCCAATTATGGCAGCAAATATGGATACAGTTGGAACTTTCGATATGGCTTTAGCCTTATCGAAGAACAAATTATTTACAGCAATACACAAACATTATTCTATATCAGAATGGGAACATTTTTTACAAAATGCTCCTAAAAACATAATAGATTATATTGCCGTAAGTACTGGAACAGGCAAACAAGACTTAAAAAAATTAGCCGATATTTTTAAATTACATCCACTATTAAAATTTATATGTATCGATGTAGCTAATGGCTATTCAGAGCATTTTGTGAGTTTTGTTCAGCGTACAAGAGAGCAATACCTTGATAAAACAATTATCGCAGGAAATGTGGTTACTGGCGAAATGGTTGAAGAGCTTCTATTATCTGGAGCAGACATTGTTAAAGTTGGTATTGGACCAGGTTCTGTATGTACAACACGTGTTAAAACAGGCGTTGGTTATCCACAATTATCAGCCATTATTGAATGTGCTGATGCAGCTCATGGATTAGGCGGTCAAATAATTAGTGATGGTGGCTGTACGACACCTGGAGATGTTGCTAAAGCTTTTGGTGCTGGAGCCGATTTTGTGATGCTTGGAGGCATGTTTGCTGGACATAATGAAAGTGGTGGAGAAACCATTGAACGTGGAGGACAAATCTATAAACAGTTTTATGGCATGAGCTCTGAAACTGCAATGGACAAGCATGTTGGTGGTGTTGCAGAATATAGAGCAAGCGAAGGTAAAACAGTTGAAGTTCCTTATAAAGGTGATGTTGAAGTTACGTTACAAGATATATTAGGAGGATTAAGAAGTACTTGCACTTATGTAGGTGCTCAACGCTTAAAAGAATTGACCAAGCGCACGACTTTTATTCGTGTTGCAGAGCAAGAAAACAAAATTTATACGATATAAAAAGGTTTAACTTTACTAAAAAGTTAAACCTTTTTGTTTTCAATTAATTGGCATTATTTATTTTAAATCAGATGGAAAAACAACTTTCCATTCAGTTTTCATATCAACTACGTGCCAACCACTAGAATCTGCTTTTTTCATTAATTCATCAGAAAAGGTTCCAATATGAGAGTCTGGACCGTAAGCCCATTCTCTATCTGCATCTGTATGGTGCACCAATCCTTGGAAGGTTTTTGTTCCTTTACTTTGACTCCATTCTAACATTTGCTGGTCTCCTGTTGAGTTTCCAAAAGCAAGAATTGGTTTTTTACCAATATGCGAATTGATTCCAACAGGCTTTCCAACTTTGTCGTCAATAAAATCAACTTTTGCTATTCTCTTGAGAACTGGCTCCCCATCATTATAATCATAAGCAACTTGAACACTACTTCCAACTACATTTTGTGTTGGAACTCCATAAACTTTCTCAGTCCAAGGACGCATAAATTCAATTCCTCCTCCTGAAACTATAAAGACTTCAAAATCATTAACTCTTAAATAATCCAATAATTCAAGCATTGGTTGATAAATCATTTCAGTAAATAGTCTATCTTTAAATCTAGGGTCAGGTTGTTTAGCTACAGTAATCCAATTGTTTACTATAGTTTCAAAATCATTTGTAGACATACCAGCATGTGTAATTGCTACAATTTCTAATATTCCTTTCTCACCAGATTCCATCAATGTTTTTTGATCATTTTCTAAAACGGCTTTAAAAGGTTGTTTGTTTTTCCATTCTGGATGTTCAGGAGCTAATGTTTTAATTCTATCAAAAGCAAAAAGCAATTGTGCATAAACAGGTTGTTCAGCCCATAAGGTTCCGTCATTATCAAAAGTTGCTATTCTGTCTTTTGGCAATACATAATCTGCACTATTTTTATCAGTAACAGCATTTACAAAACTAACGATTGCTTGTTTTGTTTTCCCTTCATTCCAAGAAGGTAGAGGATCTTTAATTTCTGCTGGTTGCACTGTGTTAGAAACCACAGACTCTTCTGCATTTGTTTGTTCTTTACAAGATGTAAAAGCGATTAGGATAGTAAGAACAGAAAAGTAATAAATTGATTTGTTTATTTTTTTCATCGAATTCGTTTTATAGAAATAAAAGGGTGCAGAATGCACCCTTTTGTTATTCAGTATATAAAGTTTATTCTCCTTCTAATTTAGGAATTACAATCCCTTTTTCTTTCAATAATATTTTAGCTTTTTGAATATCTCTAAATTGTTTAATTTCTAGAGGACCTGTGAATGTTTCACTTTGTAATGGACGTGGTGGATATTCTACATAGGTTTTCATTAAGTCTTGTGTAGCTTTACTAAAAATAGGTAAGGTCCATGTTTTTTCTGTAAAACTAGTCATAAAAATATCGTAACGTTCTTGTGGGTCTGCCCATAAATCATATATAGCAGGTACAGTTGCTACATAGGTTTGGTCTCCTCTCCAACCTAATTGTTGACCAGGCATATCACTTCCTGCTTGTGCACCATTATCTCCACGTGTATTGAAAACAGCTTTCCATCTATCTACACGTACAGCACCTGGGCTTAATTCTGCCTCTGTAAAGTAGAACCATTTTCTACGTAATGGTTTCCCTTCATCAAACAAAATGTTAGACATATCATAACTATCAAAAACCATAGGTACGCCATCTCTATCTTTAGTTGGTAATTCTATTCCTGCTAAAGATGCAAAGGTTGCCATATAGTCTAAACCACCAACAATATCATGATTATCAGAACCTGCTTTAATTTGTCCTGGCCACCATGCTAATGCTGGAACAAGGCTACCACCTTCTCTATCTGTACCTTTAGACCCTCTAAAAGGTGTGTAACCAGCATCTGGATATACATCCTGCCAAGCTCCATTATCTACAGTGTAAACAACCAAAGTATTTTCTTCAATCCCTAATTCTCTTATTTTATCCATGATACGCCCTACGTTATAATCCATCTCAACAACGCAATCTGCATATTTACTTTTAGCTGGAGATTTTCCTGCAAATTGCTTTGAAGGTAAATTTGGCTGATGGTTTTTCGCAAAGTTTATGCTCATAAAAAATGGTTTATTATCTTTTGCATAAATATCCATTTGTTTTAAAACGTTTTCAGTCATATTCATGTCTAATTCCGCTATGTTCTCTGTAGTAACTTTAGAAATTTCTCTAACCGGCTTACCAGCTTCTCCTTCTAAAATACCTTTAGTTACTTTTTGGAAGAAAGCTGCCATTTCTGGAGACATTTCTGGATTCCAAGAAGGGAATGCATAAGTATATGCATTTAAGTGATATAAAACCACATTTTGCATAATATCATATCCTTGTGCAGTTGGCATGGCATAATCATCTTCACCTAAATGCCATTTTCCAGAAAAATACGTGTTATAATCTGCTTTTTTTAGTACAGAAGCTAGTGTCCATTCTGCTGCTGGAAGTCCTCCACCTTGTCCTTGAAAGGCAACCGTGGTCATACCAGAACGGTTTGGGATTCTACCTGTTTGCATAGCAGCTCTTCCTGGAGTACAACTTGGTTGTCCATAAAATGACCAAAATTGCATACCCTCTTTTGCTACTTTGTCTAAATTTGGGGTAGGCATCCCTCTACCTACACCTCCTCCATAGACTCCTAAATCTCCCCAACCTGTATCATCAGAAACTAACATAATGATGTTGGGTTTTGTTGGTCTTTTACTGTTTTTCTGTGCAAATGTCACAGAAAATGATAGGCAAAACAGTCCTATCATGATTAATGATAACGTTTTTGTGTTTTTCATGGTTAAAATTATTAAGTTAAAATTGATAGTGATAAAGTAAATAGGTGATTTAATATAAAAACATAGTTCCAATTTAAATTTTAATAGATTATGATTTGAGAAGTAATAATCTATTAGTGGTCAGTAATTTAAACTAAGTTTGTTTATTAGTTACCTAAATATATACAAATTTAAAAAAAAAAAAAATACAGAGCTTAAAAGAGGCAATTTTCTTACAAAATTAAAATTTAACTCAGAACTTTACTTTAAAACACATAACACTTTTGTTTAAGTTGTAGCGCTTACAGTCCTTTCATTAATAATTCAGCTGTAGCAGGATTGGTAGCCAATGGCACATCGTGAACATCACATAAACGCATGAGCATTAAAACATCTGGTTCGTGTGGGTGTTTTTCAAGTGGATCTCTAAAAAACAAGACCATATGGCATTTTCCTTCAGCTACTCGAGCTGCAATTTGCGCATCACCTCCCAAAGGTCCAGAAAGCAATCTCATTACTTCAAAACCTGCTTTTTTAACTTTTTTGCCAGTAGTTCCTGTAGAAACCAATGAGATGCTTTTTTGAAGTAGTACTTCTTTATGTTCATTTAAAAACTGAACCATTTCAGCTTTCTTTCCATCGTGAGCTATAATTGCTATTTCCATGATCCTAATTGTTTCATATGATATGTTACAAGCCCATCTATAGGACGCCTTACAATATTTCCTACTTTAAAATTAAATTCTTTTGCAACCTCAAAAATTTCTTCTTTAGAAAAATGCGCTATGGAACCTGCAAAATGAACAGGAACGGTTTTTATTTCTTCAGGAAATTGTAAAATCATATTTTTTGAAAATTCGCGTAGTCCTTTTTTTAAGAGGTTTTTAATGTATTCTGAATCACTATTTGAAAACATAAATTCAGCAAAAGATGCTAAATAAGCGTTCGGGTGTGGTTGTTTATAAAGGTTGAATTTAATGTTATCTGCATCAACGTTATATTTTATTTGAAATAATGCTTTCAAATTTTCGGGCATGTGGTTAAAAAAATAATCTCGTAATAATTGCTTGCCATAATAATTTCCAGCTGCATCATCCATTATAGAATAGCCTAATGAGGTAACACGTTGTTTTAAATGAGTTCCATCGAAAAAACTACAGTTAGAACCAGTACCTAAAATACAGACTACTGCAGCTTCATTTTCAAAATTAATTGTTGCTCTTACAGCTGCAAATGTATCTTCTTTTACTTCTACATAAGCATTAGAAAAAAAGTTTTGCAAGATCGTGTTCAATAATTGTCTGGGTTTTTCAGTACCACAACCTGCTCCGTAAAAAAACACATGAGATACTTGAGATTTTAAAGTCATTAATTCTGAACTCTCATTTAAAATCTTTAAAATTTCAGTTTCTTTTATTATTGTTGGATTCAGTCCTTTGGTAAGTATTTTATCTACTTGTTGATTAGATTGAACATCAACAGATATCCAATCGCTTTTTGTAGAACCACTATCGACAATTAATATCATACATTAAATTTTATAATGAATGCATAAGTTCTGCAAGTTCAACTAATTTTACTGAATATGCATATTCGTTATCATACCAACCAACAAGCTTAAAAAATCTGGAGTTTAATTCTATGGCTGCATCAGCATCAAAAACACAAATTCTAGTTTCACCAACAAAATCTTGAGAGACCACTTTCTCTTCTGTGTATCCCATTATTCCTTTCATTTCATACTCTGAAGCTCTTTTAAATGCTGCTTTAATTTCATCGAGTGAAGTTTCTTTTTCTGTTCTAACTGTAAGGTCTACAACAGACACATCTGCTGTTGGTACTCTAAAGGCCATTCCTGTTAATTTTCCATCTAATTTTGGAATGACTTTTCCAACTGCTTTAGCAGCTCCAGTTGAAGCTGGAATGATATTTAATAATGCACTTCTACCTGAACGAAAATCTTTTCTAGAAGGACTGTCTACTGTGAATTGTGATGCTGTTGTAGCGTGAATGGTTGTCATTAAAGCTTCTTCAATTCCAAAATTATCGTCCATAACTTTAGCCATTGGAGCTAAACAATTTGTAGTACAGGATGCATTGGAAATAATGTTGTTTGACACTTTTAATTCTTTGTGGTTTACGCCCATAACAAACATTGGAATGTCTTTACTTGGTGCTGAAACAACTACTTTCTTTGCTCCTGCTTCAATATGATAATGAGCCGTTTCTAGGGTTTTAAAAATGCCTGTACAATCTGCCACTACATCTGCTTGAACCTCATTCCATTTAAGATTCCTAGGGTCTTTTTCTGAAGTGACTCTAATAGTCTTTCCATTGACAATTAATTGTCCTTTTTCAACGTCTATTGTTCCTTCAAATTTTCCATGAACAGAATCATATTTAAGTAAATATGCTAAATGATCGACCTCTAATAAGTCGTTTATAGCTACCACTTCAACTTGTTGTTTTATTGCTGCTCGAAATACAAGTCTTCCAATTCTTCCGAAACCATTAATTGCTAATTTTATATTTGACATTTTTTAATTTATTATTTATTAATATTTTTTCATTTTGAATTACTATGTAGTCATGATATCAGATACACGCAATAATTCTAAGTTTATTTCTGATTTTCCTTTTACTGCTTTTTCTAAAGCTGTTAGTTCCATTTTGTTATCTAAAATGCCCACCATATAATTCGATTTACCTTCCAATAGAGACTCAACAGCCTTCACTCCCATTCTACTAGCTAAAACACGATCGAAACATGAAGGGGAACCACCACGTTGCATATGACCTAAAACAGACACGCGAACATCGTACTCTGGCATATTTTCGTCTATATAATCTTTTAATTCAAACACGTTTTTACCAATTTTGTCTCCTTCAGCAACCACTACAATACTGGAAGATTTACCTGAAGCCTTACTTCGTTTTAAAGACTCTACTAATCTGTCAAGGCCTAAATCTTCTTCAGGGATTAAAATTTCTTCGGCTCCTGCTCCAACGCCTGCATTTAAAGCTATATGACCAACATCTCGCCCCATAACTTCTACAAAAAATAATCGTTTATGAGAACTTGCTGTGTCTCTAATTTTATCTATTGCTTCAACAACGGTATTAATAGCAGTATCATAACCAATGGTAAAATTGGTGCCAAAAATATCGTTATCTATGGTTCCTGGGATTCCTATAATAGGAAAGTTGAATTCTTCATTAAAAACTAAGCCTCCAGTAAATGTGCCATCTCCACCAATTAACACCAAAGCATCAATACCTTCCTTTAGAAGGTTTTCGTGTGCTTTTTGTCTGCCTTCTTTTGTTCTGAATTCTTGAGAACGTGCCGATTTTAAAACAGTTCCTCCTGTATGAATGATGTGATTGACATTCCTAGCTGAAAACGATTTGAAATCGCCATCCATCATCCCTTCAAACCCTCTATAAATACCAACACATTCAATATTGTGAAAGGCACAAGTTCTTACTACAGAACGAATGGCTGCATTCATACCTGGAGCATCTCCTCCAGAAGTCATCACGCCAATTTTTTTTATCTTTTCATCCATTTATGATACTATTTTATAACGTAAATTTACTAAAGAAAGCTTGAGAAAATCATGATTTATGTCATGACTATTTTATTCTTCCTTTTTGTCATTCTTAAAACCTACATAAGAAGGCAACATGCTTTCTTCAGTTTCTGTTTCTTTCACTTTTTCCGTTTTTTCAGGTGTTTTTACACTTCCTTTAAAAATTTTATTTATAAGTTCTTTAAAAGTGTCAAAATCGACACTATAGGCAATTCCTACTCCTTGGGTATACCCTATTTCTTCACCAAAATTTCTAATACTATTTTCTCTATTAAACACCTTTGCCGTTAAAGTTCCCTCTTCATTTAGCAAAAAATCTATTTGAACATCACCTGCAACAACCGTCTCATTAGCACCACCTACTGGCACACCAACTTTTCCATTTATAATTACTCGTTCAGAAATATTAGTTTGCAACGTAACGCCTAATCTATTTTCAGTCTGATAATCTGGATTGTTCTCTCCTGCTTCATAATTCAAGCCTATATTTACTTTATTGTCGCTTGTAAACATCCCATTAATGATGCCATTAAGTCGTTCTGTTAAGGTACCTGTGAAATTAACATCGTTCAATCTATTAGAAAAAGATCCTGTTGCTAGTAAATACAATGCCTGATTATCTCTATCCTCTTTAGAACTTAATCGATATTGAATTTCGGATTTTACTGTTGAGCTTAAATTAGGAAACGTAAAATCGAAATCAACATCCGGTTTTTCTAATTGACCAGTAAGCGTTGTAACAACATGTACTGGAATGCTCCTATTTATTGGATTGTCTAACAAAGGTGATGGGTTTGCCTGGGTTTTATAGATGGCTTTAATATCTATTCTGGCATCATATGGTGCTCCATCCCAACCTAAACTTCCTTCTTCAACTACAAACTGTTTTTCAACGATTCCACCATATTTAAAGTTATAAAAACCTTGGAATACTACAAAATCACCAAACATTCTAAATTTTCCATTGGTATTAATTTCTATTAACAAACCACCAACACCTTTTCCTCTAACTGTACTTCCAGAGTCTTTATCTATAACAATTTCAATTTCAGCATCTTGCGTGATATCCAAATCAAAATCTAGTTCTAATCCTTTAACTTCTTTAACTACAATATCTTCGCCTTTAAGTTTTGCAGCTTTCTCTTCAGGTGATAAAAAATGTATAAAAGAATTATCTCCAAAAGATTCCATGTCGCTTAATGGAATTACAAATGTTGTCCCAGGGTTAGTTTCTGCTATCACACTTATCACCAATTCGTCTGCAGGTCCTTTTATAGTAGCCGATCCACCAATAAAAGCCGTCCCGTAATATAAAATTTCGTCATCTTCTTCATCGTCTACAACTCCATCTGTATCTAAAACCACTAGATTTGAAGTCTCTACATTTAAATCTAATTTCCATTTGGAAAAATTTGTATGACTGATGCTTCCATTTAATTCTCCTTTGGTGTCGAATTTAGTGTCTGCTAATTTTAGGTTATTAAATACGAAACTTTGGTTTGTTAAGCTTACAACAGAGTTCTCTGCAAATTTATAGTCCACATTTAAATATGGAATTTTTAAACCTGAATTGTTCAATTCTAAATTGCCACTTATATCTGGTTTCTTTAAATTACCAGTAACCCTTGCAATGCCTGAAACATCGCCTCTAATGTCTTCTAAAACATCAACTAAAAAGGGATTGAGAATTTGAAGACCAAACTTATTAAACTTTAAACCAACATCTATTGAGGAAGCTTCGCCATTGACATAAATATCTCCAGACGCTGTAAACGATTCTGAAAAATCGTCTTTAATCTTAATGTTTACATTATAATTTGTAAGATCTTCATTCCCTACGATTTTAGCATCAAATGATCCTAATGCCAATTCATTGACAACAAAATTGTCAATAATTATTGACGAGTTTGGTAAATAGCTACCATTTTGTTGTAAGACATCTAATTTTCCATTTACATTACCATGAAGATCTAATCCTTCAACAGTTGGAGTGATTTTTGCTAAATCGACATCTTTAAAATCTAAATGGATGTTTTTATAGGTTGAGTCTTTTAAAACTCCGGAGAGTTGTATCTCTTCGTTACCATGGTTCATAACAATTTGATCGATATCAAAATTCATCAAATTATTATCAAATTTTATCTTATTTAAATTATCTCTTTTCTCATTAATTGTCCAAGTGTTTCCTTTAAAAGTTACATCCGATTCTTTAAATCCAACAACAGACTTATTATCTTTATTAATGGTGTGATAAAAATTCAGATTATAAATATCAGCATTTTTATTACCTCCTTGAAATTCTGTTCTAACAAACAGGGTGTCGTTTAGGGTTTTGTTAATTAAATTGAATTTAGAAACGTTGTAGTATTTAGTATTTAAACTATCCACTTCTACATAGGCATTAAAAAGTGGGTTTTTATTATCTAATTGTAATTCAATATGATTTGCAAAATAATCGTAAAGCTTTATCTCTGGAGATTTAAAAGTTAATTTAAATTCTTTTTCATCGCTTTCAACTCTTCCTCTAATATAGGTGTTTGTTCCTAAGGATAATTCAGGAACAAAAACTTCGACTATCTTATTATAAATCTTAAAATTAAAATCTATGTACTGATTTAATGTCACTTTATGAGGTTTGTAGTTTGTATAAATACTTCCAAGAGCATTCTCAAACAACAAACCAATATCCTCAAACATAAATTCACCACTTAGTTTGCCTTCAATAATATCTGGAGAATTAACTTCTATGTGTCTTACTTTTCCATTAAAAGAAGAGGTTATGGCAAAATCGTCAAAAAAGTATTCATCGTTTTCGTTTTTATAAGAGGTTTTATTGAATTGAATACTACCCACAGCGTCGTTGATAGTAGTTCCCTCCATTTTCATGTCGACAATTCCTTTAAAAATAGAAATGTCATTTTTCTTAATAAAATTTAACGCGTTAAGATTTGCATAAGACACATTTGCAACAAAATCAAATGTATTGATCTCTTCAGAAAAATTGGCTAAGCCATTAAATTCTAGTTGCAAGTTTTTATCATTAGAATTTAATTTTCCATCAAATATTTTATTCATTAAATCTCCAGAGACTTCAATATTCTGATAGGTGTAATTATTATACGTCACTGAAAAAATATCTCCATTTAGATGCGTGTCCACATTCTCTTTAGTAAATCCAGAACCATTAACATCTAAGTTTAATGAAGCAACACCTAGAGTTTCATCGTTTATAAATTTTCCAATATCAAACTCTTCGAAAACCACATTTCCAGAATAAGATGCATTGTCAATGTCGTTAATTTTTTGCATTTCTAAATTTGCATCTATAAATCCTATTTGCGTATAAATTTCTAATTTAGCAACTATTTCAGATGTTGTTATTTCTGTCTGACCAACAATATTAAAATTTCCTAATTTATCGAAGGCAGAAGGAATAGACTCTCCTAGAACGTTTGGCAACAAGGCTTTTAAATCTCTATAATTTGAAGATAACTTATCAAAATCTCCTTGCATATAGAAATTATTTTCTTCAATATTAAATAAGTTTTTAAAGTTAATATCGCCATTAATTTCACTCCTAGAACTAGTGAATACCTTTAAATTAGTTAATTGCAAATCGTTTAAAGTTCCGTCAATTTTAGCACTCAATTTGGCTCTTTGGTTTATACCAAATTCGTTATAAAATGTATTCAATTCATTTAATGCAATGTCTGATTCTATGAAAGTTGCGTCAACTTGTACTTTATTGGTAAAATCTTTTAATTCTTCTCTTTTAAATAAAAATTTAACCTCTCCGTTTAAAGACGAATTACGTGTATTAATGCTTAAATCTTCTAGTAAAATATTACTAGGAGTATATGTGAAATTACTGACTAAATTTTTAACTTCTAATCCCCTACTATCTAAAAAAGCTAGGGTATTTATTCGTGTACTAACATCACTACCATTAATTAACAGATTTGTGGTATTGGTGTAAATGTTTGTAAATTCTAATATTTTAGGAGTTTCCTTATTTTGATCGATTAATCTAAACGTCCCACCATTTATGGTTACATCGCTTGAAGAAAGTAAAAATTCACTTTTTTTATCGGATGGGTTATCTTCATCAAATTTAGCTACAAAAATATCCAGATTTGTCTCAGACTCTCCTTTGTACGTTTTTAAATTAAATACTAATCCTTCCAAATCGATATCGCCAAAAGCTAATTTGGCATTCATAATATTTTTAAAGTTTAAAATAGAAGTATTTAATTCTTTGGCAGCAAAAAGTGTGTCTTTTTTATAATCTCTAATAAGAATTTCTTTTAATTCTACATCTCCATTGAATTGAAGTCCTACTTTACCAATATTTATGTTAGTTTTAAAATCTTCATTTATTCGTGTTGTTACCTTTTTTCCTAAATATGTTTGAACAGTAGGAATAGATAACAACAACACCAAAATGATGAAAAGCAGCAATATTATTGCTACTAATTTAGATAGTATTTTTAAAAATTTTTTGATACGTTTTAAAGTTATAACTTTGAAACCAAAATTAACAATTATTGTGCCTAATTTTTACTAATGTCTTCACAAAATATTTACATTCTTGGAATTGAGTCTTCATGCGATGATACAGCTGCTTCTGTAATCTTTAACGGACAGATTTTAAGTAATGTTATTGCCAGTCAAAAAATCCATGAAGAATATGGTGGTGTTGTCCCTGAACTTGCATCGAGAGCGCACCAACAAAACATTGTTCCTGTGGTTAATCAAGCCATAAAAAAAGCCAACATTACAAAAGAGCAACTTCATGCCATTGCTTTTACTCGCGGTCCAGGTTTAATGGGCTCATTGCTTGTTGGTACATCTTTTGCAAAATCGCTTGCTATGGGGTTAAACATACCTTTAATAGATGTCAACCATATGCAAGCTCATATTTTAGCACATTTTATTGACGAGGAAGGCTTTAATAAGCCTCCTTTTCCATTTTTAGCTATGACCATTTCTGGAGGACATACACAAATCGTTAAGGTTACTAATTATTTTGATATGGAAGTGATAGGCGAAACTATCGATGATGCCGTTGGAGAAGCCTACGATAAAAGTGGTAAAGTTTTAGGCCTAGGATACCCAGCAGGCCCAGAAATAGACAAACGTGCTCAATTAGGAAATCCGAAAGCTTTTCAGTTTACCAAACCTAAAGTAGAAGGATTAAATTTTAGCTTTTCAGGATTAAAAACAGCAATTTTATATTTTATTCAAAAAGAAACTAAAGCAAATCCAAATTTTATCGAAGAGAACATCAACGATATTTGTGCATCCATTCAATATACTATTATTGGTATCCTAATCGATAAATTAAAATTAGCTGTTAAGCAAACAGGCATTAAGCACATAGCTATTGGTGGTGGCGTTTCGGCAAATTCAGGAATCAGACAAGCTTTAAAAGCCGGAGAAAGCAAATTTGGATGGACAACATATGTCCCAAAATTTGAATTCACCACAGACAATGCTGCAATGATTGCTATTGTTGGCTATTTAAAATATTTAGAAAAAGATTTTTCAGAACAACATGTTACAGCTTCTGCTAGGTTAAAGATTTGATTTTCGTAATCAACTAATTTTTATATCTTGTTAAAAACCATTTTTCATGAAGCTATTTCTACATTTTACTATTTTAATTATTTTGTCATTTTTATTGATTTCCTGTCAGAATGATGATAATAATGACTCAATTCAACAAGTTTGTAATAATTCCAACAGTAATTTTTCAAATCTTTATGATGATATCGTGATTAATGAAGATTTACTAAGCTATGATACAGTAGAATCAAGTTTGCATGCATATGTGTTTAAAGTTTCTTCACAAAAACAGATATGCAGTATTGGCTACCAAAGTTTTCATGAAGATGTAACAGTACCTTATGGTATAATTATTAAAGAAGAAGCAACAAATACAATTTTATATTCTGGCAATCATTTATTTACTCAAAACAATATGAGTTATGTCAATCTTTCTCAAAATATAATTTTAGAACCAAATACAGAATATGTTATTTCTAGAATTCAAAACATGTTGAATAACGACTCTAATAACTCCTTAGGAACTGTTATTGATGGAATTAGTAATGGCAATATTGAGTTTCTACCTTATACTTTTAACGAATTATCTATTTTATCTACTCGCTTTATTGATATTTGGAGTGACGATGAAGTAGATGTTTATAATTTTTTACCAAAAATTGATATTGTATTTATAGAATAAATAAGACTTTCAGTTTAATATTAGCGAATAAAATTACAATGCAAATCGAGTTATTCTATAAGAGTTTGTTTAAGTGCTAACGACAAACACAAACTACTTTACAACATTTTACTTAATTTATAACATACCGAATAATCCTTTCTAAAAGTTTGTTAAAAGCTCTGTTAATAACCTTACAGATTTATGTTATTTTAAACTATTAATTTTGTTTTTTTGTGATACTATTAAATCCAGACCATAATGAAAAGATTTTTGCTTGTTTTCACACTTATTGCTACAACTTTAAATGCTCAAGAAGAAAATTTAAATGATTTAAATTTAATTAATGACACCGCTTCTGCAGAAGAATATCTTAAAAACAATAAAACAAAAGGCAATAAACTAATTACTTTCAATGAAGAGAAACATAAAACGACATTAGCAACAGATCTTTTTAAATTATCTGTTGGAGGCAAAACCACCACTGAAAATAATTATGAAAAAACCACATATAAAGTGGTTGAAAAAACGAGCATTACGCACTATAGACTGAGTTATATTCTATTAGATAGTAAAAATACAGATGTTTCGAAAATAAACGCTTTTAGAGACCGAATTATCACTACTTATAACAATGGTTCTCCTTTCGATTTTTTAGCTAAAAAATACTCAGTAGCAGATAATGCACGACGAGGTGGAGATACTGGTTGGTTTACAAAAAACGAAGCATCCATGTTTTTTAACAACATAGATATTACTAAAACCAATTATTCTGAAAACGATATTTTCACCTTAGATGATGATGAGAATGGTTTATATTACATCATTCTAAACACATATCAACCTAAAGAGATTAAAGAGGTAAAAGTTTTAAAAATTGTAGAGTTAAAAGATTAATGCAGTTATTTTATAATCCAGATATTACACAAGAGGTTACAGAAATTATTTTTTCTAAAGAAGAAAGTAGGCATATTGTAAAAGTACTACGAAAATCTGCAGGAGACATTTTACATATAACCAATGGATTAGGTTGGCTTTTTACAGCAAAAATAACTGTGGCTGATATTAAAAACTGTGTAGCAGTTATAAATGCCAGAGAAAAACAGGCAAAGAGAGCTTATTATGTTCATTTAGCTGTAGCTCCAACTAAAATGAACGATAGATACGAATGGTTTTTAGAAAAAGCAACCGAAATTGGTATCGACTCCATTACTCCTATTATTTGCGAAAATAGCGAACGAAGGGTAATTAAAATCGAGCGTTTTGAAAAAATATTGCAGGCTGCCATGAAACAATCCCTATCCTGCTACTTACCGAAACTTCATGATGCTATTTCTTATAAAGAGTTTATTAGCCAATCTTTTTCTGGTCAAAAATTTATTGCACATTGCGAAGAATCGGATAAAAAATCTTTAAAGAATGAAATCATCCCAAACCAAGACCTAACCATATTAATTGGTCCTGAAGGCGATTTTAGTGTTAAAGAAATCGAGCAAGCTCTTCAATCTCAATTTATTCCTGTAACTTTGGGAAACACAAGACTTAGAACTGAAACTGCAGCAATTGTAGCTTGTCATTCAATTGCTTTTGTAAATGAATCCTAAAAAATATTATTTTTAATGAAAAACTTAGCAAAAACGATTCTTTTATCTTTAGTCTTTTTTCTTTATTCTTCAACTATTATCTCACAAGACATTGCCATTTTAAAATATAAAGGTGGTGGTGATTGGTATGGAAATCCAACAGCCTTACCTAATTTAATTGCTTTTTGTAACGCGAATATTGATACCAAAATTAACCCAAAACCAGAAACAGTTGAAACTGGTAGTACTGAAATTTTTCAATATCCATTCATCCACATGACTGGTCATGGAAATGTTTTTTTTGATGATAATGATGCCGAAAACTTAAGAAACTACTTAATTTCTGGTGGTTTTTTGCATATAGACGATAATTATGGAATGCAACCTTATATTACTGAAGAATTAAAAAAGGTTTTTCCAGATAAAGAACTTGTAGAGCTACCTGCAAACCATCCCATTTTCAATACGGCTTTTGCTTTTCCAAAAGGTCTTCCTAAAATACATGAACACGACGGAAAAAGACCCCAAGCTTTTGGTGTATTCTTCGAAAATAGATTGGTATTGCTTTTTACTTTTGAAAGCGATTTAGGAGATGGCTGGGAAGATGAAGTTGTCCATAACGATCCAGCAGATATTAGAGAAAAAGCGCTTAAAATGGGAGCCAATATTGTTAAATATGCGTTTGAAAATTAATTTTTGTGAAACAACTAACTCATTATAACACTCATTTTACTAAACAAACATTTCCAATTACTTTAGTATGCGACAATATAACCAATGCGCCAAACATTGGCAGTTTGTTTAGAACAGCAGATGCATTCGGTATTGAAAGAATTATTTTTTGTGGCTCTCAGATTCCATCGGGAAGAAAAATGACAAAAACCTCAAGAGCAACCGAAAAAGCAGTTCCTTTTGTAGAAAAAGAATCTATTTTGGAAACCATCAATTACTTAAAAGCAGAAAACTATCAGATTATTTCATTGGAAATCACTAGTAATAGTTTGCCTTTAGACTCTTTCGTTTTTCCTGAAAATCAAAAAATTGCATTAATTATTGGAGATGAAAATTTTGGAGTGTCAGAAACAATTTTAAATATATCAGATGCGATTATTCATATAAACATGCATGGACAAAATAGTAGTATGAATGTAGTCCAGGCCACCAGTGTTACCTTATATGAAATTACAAAACAGACCAAAAAAAATAAACTCTTGAGCAATTAAAACAAAATGTATCTTTACTAAATGAATTCAAAAGACATTTCTAACGGGATTTTAAGAGCCATAGCGACCATAGTAGGTATAGGTGTCTTATTATTCTTTCTGTATAAAATTCAGTCGGTTATAGTTTATATAGCAATATCTGCAGTTATTTCTTTAACTGGAAGACCAATTATTGGTTTTCTTAGGGATCGACTAAAATTCAATAATCTCTTAGCAGTTGCTTTGACTATGTTCCTATTATTAGGAGTCATTGTTGGACTTATAGGCTTGTTTATTCCGTTGATAGTAGAACAAGGCCAAAATTTATCATTATTAAATATTGATCAGCTTCAAGGTAATATTAAACATATTTATACAGAGTTTATCTCTCATTTTAACCTAGGAGAAATAGCAAAAGATGAAGACCCTTTAGCTAGTTCCAGTCTACTTTCTAAGATTGATTTTGCAGTTATTCCAGAATTTTTAAATTCGGTAGTAAGTGGTTTCGGAAGTTTTAGTATGGGATTATTCTCTGTGCTTTTTATTTCATTTTTCTTTTTAAAAGACAGTAAATTATTTGAAAATGGGTTGATGACACTAATCCCTGATAATAAAGAAATACGATTAAAAAACTCTATCAATAAAATTAAAAATTTGCTATCTCGTTATTTTGTTGGCTTAGTATTTCAAATTTCTGTATTATTTATTATTTATACCATTGGTCTGTTAATTGTTGGAGTTGAAAACGCTATAGTTATAGCTTTTTTATGTGCTTTAATAAATTTAATTCCATATTTAGGCCCATTAATTGGAGGCTGTATCATGATTCTTCTAACCATGACAAGTAATTTAGGGAGTGGTTTTAGTGATGTTATTATACCAACTACACTTAAAGTAATACTTGTAATTACCATTGGACAGCTAATAGATAATTTTATTAGTCAACCCGTAATATTTTCTAAAAGTGTTAAGTCTCATCCTTTAGAAATATTTCTGGTTATCATTATAGCTGGTTTACTTTTTGGAATCATAGGAATGATTATTGCTGTACCTACATATACGGTTATAAAAGTTATTTTAAAAGAATTCTTATCTGAAAACAAAGTCGTTCAAAAACTCACAAAAAACTTATAAAAACACTTTGAACAATGCTGTTTTAAATATTGAAAATCAAGCTTTTATAAATAAAAATATAAATACAGATTTAGCTGTATTACTTTTTAAGAAACATACAAAATTACAAGTTGATATTAAAGTGTTAATTGAGCAAATTGAAGCTAAAAAAAGGTGTAAAAAAAAACTTCCTACTTGGTTTCAAACTTCAAATATATATTACCCAAATAAGCTTAATATAGAGCAAACATCTTCGGAAATTACAGCTAAATACAAAGCAAGTCTCATCTCGGGAAACTCAATAATTGATATTACTGGAGGTTTTGGTGTAGATTGTTTTTACTTTTCAAAATACTTTAGAACGGTTATCCATTGTGAAATAGACAAAGAACTCTCAAAGATTGTATCACATAATTTTAAACAATTAGAGAGTTCTAATATTCAAACTATTACTAAAGATGGAGTTTTATATCTTAAAGATGAAAACTCAAAGTTCGATTGGATCTACATAGATCCTTCCAGAAGGCATGACAGTAAAGGAAAAGTATTTTTTCTCTACGATTGTTTGCCTAATGTACCAGAACATATAGACCTATTATTTAATTGTTCTACAAACATCTTAATTAAAACATCTCCATTATTAGATTTAACAATAGGTATAACCGAATTAAAGCATGTAAAAACAATACATATTGTTGCCGTTAATAATGAAGTAAAAGAATTACTTTGGATTTTAGAAAAAAACAATATTGAAACTGATATTCAAATTAGAACTGTTAATATTTCTAGTAAGAATGAAGAACATTTCAGCTTTAACTTGATTAATGAATCTACAGCTGAGTCTAAATACAGCCTACCTCTAACCTATCTATTTGAGCCCAATGCAGCCATCTTAAAATCTGGAGGTTTTAACAGTATTTCAATACAACTTCAATTAAAGAAACTACATCAACATTCACATTTATATACATCTAATAGATTGATTGAGTTTCCAGGAAGACAGTTTATTATAGAGCAAATAGTCCCTTACAATAAAAAGCAATTTAAAAAAATTGGAGTCGATAAAGCGAATGTAACCACTAGAAATTTCCCAGAATCTGTTGAAACTATCAGAAAAAAGCTGGGAATAAAAGTTGGTGGTAACAAATATATCTTTGCGACCACCAATTTAGAAAATCAAAAAATATTAATTATTTGCATTAAAGCTCTGTAATTAAATTGGTTGATAATTGAAAGTTTTCATCTATTCCAATTTCTAAAGAATTACAATAATTAAAATTCATTGTTATTTCTTTAGTACTAGATGTTGTAAAAATGGTTAATACAACAGTTCCAGGATTAAATGGTTTCCATTCTGAGATTCCTCCAATTGGAAGTTCTTCTACAAATTCTAATAAGATTCCGTTTTGATCTTGAATTTTTAAGGAAACTGGCAAATTACAATTATTTGTTAACTGTACTTGCGGTTTTTGGTTTGCACACAATTCTGTTGTTTCTGAATCTTGAATTATAGCTTCTTCTGCTATCTCAAAGGACTCACTTTCACAACCAAAAAAGGGCAAAAAAAGAGTGATAAGCATAACGCTTTTAAGTAGGTTTTTCATTTTATATTTGGGTTTTAAATGAAATTAATAGTTGGCTAATATATGTTAAAATATTAAAAATGCAATATTTTTTATCGATAAAATGACTATTTTATTCGATAAACCGCAATATGATTTATAATAATTTCATTAAACTCTACCTTAGATTGCTTTTTTTCAGAATATTACAAAAAATACAATTAATAATATTGTTAAAATTGATTAAGCCTCAAAAAATGGGATAAATCCTAATTGAAACATATAAATATCACTTATATCATCTGTATATTTACAAAAAAAAAGACTCATGTTAAAAGCAGTATTATTTGATATGGATGGTGTAATTGTAGACACAGAACCTTTGCACCACAAAGCCTATTTTGGCATGTTTAATACTTTAAAAATAAATGTCAGCGAAACACATTACCAATCTTTTACTGGTCAATCTACTATTAATGTATGTAAAAGTCTTTGTAATCATTTTAAACTCTCAAATAATCCAGAAGAGTTAGTCCAAATTAAAAGACAGGTTTTCAAGGATTTATTCAAAAAGGATCCAGATCTACAACTTTTAGATGGCGTTCTAGATTTAATTAAAGAATATCACGAAAAAGGTTTGACATTGGTTTTAGCATCTTCAGCATCTATGGGCACTATAGATAGTGTTTTTACAAGATTTGAATTAGACAAATACTTTATTACTAAATTAAGTGGAGCCGATTTGAAAGCTTCCAAACCACATCCAGAAATCTTCTTGAATGCTGCTGAAGCTAGTGGTTATCTAAAAGAAAACTGTATGGTTATTGAAGACTCTACCAATGGTATAAAAGCAGCAAATGCTGCTGATATTTTTTGTGTAGGCTATAAAAGTCTACATTCTAAAAATCAAGACTATAGCAAAGCTAATGTTGTAATTAATGATTTTAAAGAGATTTCTTATTCTAAAGTTCAAAAGCTATTTAGAAGTTAGTCTTTTGATTTGTTGGCATTCTGAATAATTGCTTTTAAACGTTCTTTGCGTTTAAATTCTTCATCTTTAAGTTTATTCTTTTTTCTATTTACCAATTTAGAATGTTTGGCTTTGTTCTTCGTGTTTTTTTCTCGACCAGTTTTTGCCATTTTGCGAAACGAATTTCATTAAAAATTAAAATTACAAATTAAAAACAAAAAAGCCTCACTATTACTAGTGAAGCTTTTTGTGAGCCCGATAGGATTCGAACCTATGACCGCCTCCTTAGAAGGGAGGTGCTCTATCCAGCTGAGCTACGAGCCCGTAACTCTTAAAAATTGTCGGGGTGGCAGGATTCGAACCTGCGACCTCCGCGTCCCAAACGCGGCGCGATAACCGGGCTACGCTACACCCCGAAGGTTATCTAAATGTAATTAGAAAATTGCGGAGAGACAGGGATTCGAACCCTGGGTAAGTGTTTCCACCTACGACGATTTAGCAAACCGCTCCTTTCGGCCACTCAGGCACCTCTCCGATTGTTTATGAACATAGCAATAAATTGCGGATGCAAATGTAACATATCATCTGAAATAACGCAACAAATTTATTTACTTTTTTAAATTTTTATTCTGGATACTCAATACGCAAATGATAAATGTTTGCAAGCTTGTGTTTTAACACTTTTTTTATGGATTGAATTTCTTTAAAAGTTATGTCTGCATTTAAAAATTGTTCATCAACCATTTGCTTATTAATTATATTTTCCACAAACGTATCTATCTTACTTGATGTGGGTTCTTTTAAGCTTTTTGATGCTGCTTCTACACTATCGCACATCATTAAAATAGCTGTTTCTTTACTAAACGGCTTTGGGCCTGGGTACTTAAAGAAATTTTCGTCAATAGCATCGTCTAAGTCTTTTTCTTTTTTATAAAAATAATAAACCAAACTTGTACCATGATGTGTACGAATGAAATCTATAACTCTATCTGGTAAGTTATTTTTTTTAGCTATTTCTATACCATTAATCACATGATCGATAATAATTTTTGCACTTTCTTTTGAAGACAATTCATCATGTGGATTAATTCCAGTAGATTGATTTTCTGTAAAATACGTTGGATTCATCATTTTTCCTATGTCATGATATAAGGCTCCTACCCTAACTAACATGGCATTAGCACCAATTTCATTTGCGGAAGCTTCTGCTAAATTAGCAACGTTTAATGAATGATGAAATGTTCCTGGCGCTTTATTAGATAATTCCTTTAATAATTTAGTATTTGTATCTGATAATTCTAAAAGTGATACATCTGAAACCAAACCAAATAATTTTTCATAAGCATAAATTAATGGCTGAACAAACAATGTTGCTAATCCACACAAAACAAACAGACCAAAGGTTTCCCATTTTAGCGTTTCAATACTGCCTTCATGAATCACGAAAAACGCAAAATAAGCAATAATATATATAAGAGTAATTTGTCCAACTGATATGAATAAATTGGCACGTTTATAGAGTTCAGAAACTGTTAAAATAGTAACGATTCCTGCAATTATTTGAAGAAACATATATTCGTAACTATTAGAAACTATAAAACCCAATAACAATACAGTTATCACGTGGGTAAATAGTCCTAATCGAGCATCAAAAAAAGCTTTTAAGACTAATGGGAGAATACAAATTGGTACTACATAAATATATAATGAATTATAATTAACAACTATTGTTGTTATAAAAACCATTAAAAAAACATTAAAAAATATAAATGTTACTTTGGTGTTATTCTCAAAAATATCTTTCCTATATTTTCTTAAAAATAAAAGCAACATGAGTAATGCTAATGACACTAATAAGGTGTAAGCAAATAGAATCCAATTATAATTTGATTTTGTCCAAACTTGAGATTCATATTCAGACTCTAAAGATTTAAGTATTTGATATTTATTACCTTCAACCACTTCACCTTTAGAAATGATAAGTGTTTCTTTTTCTACACTTCCTCTTGTAAAAGCAACTTTTTCTAAGTCATTTTGCAATGCTTTTTCGGTGAAACCTTTATCGTAAGAGACGTTTGGTTCTACAATATCAAAGAATAAAGAAATGTATGGAGTTGTATATTGACTTAGATTTTCATTCTTTAACAATTTACTTATTATATTCTTTATTTCTCCTTGATTGGTTAAATCTGAAAATTTGATGGTTTGTTTTTCTGTTCTTCCTTCTAGAAGAATGACTTTTCTTTCTTTTGAAAAGTCATAATTTTCACTTAAAACACCATAATTATAGAAGTTCTTTAATAAATCTAGCCCTTTGGCATAGAGATTATCTTTGTTTTGTTTTACTAAAGAATCTGGAAATTCTAATTTGAATTCCGTTTTATAAGACTCAATGACAGCTTCTTTAATTTTTGGCTCTAAATTAAAATATAGAATAGCATTATCTTTAATTTCATTTTTCTCAGATTGAATTTCCTCTTCTGTTTTTTTAATAGCAAAATCGAAAGGAGCATATAAATTTTCAGATTGCCAAGGCTTACCTTTTTCAAAATTATATTTAAACTTTCCACTTTTAGGGAACAGATAGACTATTAAAAACGTGGTACTTATAAAAAGAATCAGTTTATAAGCTAAAGAATGATTTTTATAAAGAAAATTAATAAAGTCTTTCATTGATTGTTTTAAGTATTTCAAATGTAATAAAAATATCACCGAATTAGACGACTTATAATAATGTAAACATTCTAGATTCTACTAAAAATTGATTAATTTTGCATCAATTAAAATGAAACACACTTAAAATGAGTAAAGAAGTCGTTATTGTATCTGCAGCCAGAACTCCAATTGGTAGTTTTTTAGGAGCTTTATCAACAATTCCAGCTCCAAGATTAGGGGCTATTGCAATTAAAGGAGCATTGGATAAAATTAACTTAAATCCTAACTTAGTTCAGGAAGTTATCATGGGAAATGTAGTTCAAGCTGGAACAGGTCAAGCACCAGCTAGACAAGCCGCTATTTATGCTGGCATTCCTAATACAGTTCCATGTACTACAGTAAATAAAGTATGTGCTTCAGGAATGAAAAGTGTGATGCAGGCAGCTCAAGCTATAGCTTTAGGTGATGCAGATATTATAGTTGCAGGTGGTATGGAAAACATGAGTTTAATTCCACATTATTACCATGCAAGAACAGGCACAAAATTTGGACCTGCCAAAATGGAAGATGGCATGCAAAAAGATGGTTTGGTTGATGCTTACGATAATAATGCTATGGGAGTTTGTGCCGATGCATGTGCTACAGAATACAAATTTTCTCGCGAAGATCAAGATGCTTTTGCAATTCAATCATATAAGCGTTCTGCTGCTGCCTGGGAAGCTGGGAAATTTGATAATGAAGTTGTCCCTGTTGAAGTACCTCAACGTCGTGGAGATGCGATAATAGTTTCTAAAGATGAAGAGTTCAGCAACGTTAAAATAGAAAAAATACCTGCTTTACGTCCAGCTTTTACAAAAGATGGAACAGTAACTGCAGCAAATGCTTCAACCATTAATGATGGCGCTGGAGCTATGGTATTAATGAGTAAAGACAAAGCTCTAGAGCTAGGTTTAAAACCATTAGCAACTATTACTGGATATGCTGATGCTGCCCATGAACCAGAATGGTTTACAACAGCTCCTGCAAAAGCTTTACCAAAAGCTTTAGTTAAAGCTGGTGTTTCTTTAAAGGATGTCGATTTTTTTGAATTTAACGAAGCTTTTTCGATTGTTGGTTTAGCTAACATGAAAATTTTAGGCCTTAACGATAGTAATGTAAACGTTAATGGTGGTGCAGTTTCTTTAGGTCATCCACTTGGTTGCTCTGGAGTTAGAATACTTATTACTTTATTAAATGTTTTAAAACAGAACAATGCAAAAATTGGTGCTGCAGCTATTTGTAATGGTGGTGGTGGTGCTTCTGCTGTTGTAATTGAAAGACATTAATCCTGATAATTATTATTCATGCAATACGGAATTTGTAATTTAAGCATTGTTCCTTTAAGACTTGAACCAACAGATACTAGCGAATTAGTTTCGCAAGTATTATACGGCGATTATTTTAAAGTTCTTGAACAACGTAAGTCTTGGAGCAAAATCCGTCTTGGTTTTGATACTTATGAAGGCTGGATTGACAACAAACAATATCTTGAAATTTCTGAAGTAGCGTATAAATCCATTCATGAAGAATTTCCAATTCTGTCTAACAACTTGGTTGAGTTTGTGGAAGATAAAGAACTACAACTTTATGCCATTCCACTTGGAGCATCATTAAATGGGCTTTCTTTATTAGGCCATACACATGAAGGACAGGTTATAAAAGAAAGAATGCCAAAATCAAGTATTTTAGAAACCGCTTTTATGTATTTAAATGCACCTTATCTTTGGGGTGGAAAAACTCCATTTGGAATAGATTGTTCTGGTTTTACACAAATGGTTTACAAGCTTAGTGGTTATAAGCTTTTAAGAGATGCTTCGCAACAAGCAACGCAAGGTGAGGCTTTAAGTTTTATTGAAGAAAGTGAACCTGGAGATTTAGCTTTTTTTGATAATAGCGAAGGACAGATTGTTCATGTAGGTATTATTATGAAGGATAACTACATTATTCATGCACATGGTAAAGTACGAATTGACCGATTAGATCATTCTGGTATTTACAACCATGATAAACGAATGCACACACATAAATTAAGAGTTATAAAAAAAGTGATATAAAAAAAAGCTGCAAAATAAATTGCAGCTTTTTTTATAGTATATTTTTAATTATAAGGATTAATTTCCTCCTAAAGATTCTACTTTAACTTTCATAGCTTTATATTTATCTGTAAATCCAGTTGCGCTATAAATATTCATTAATGTCTTTGCGGCGTCAATATTTTTTTCGTCTGTTTTTAAAACAGCTTCTAAATATGGAATAGCATCTTTATAAATTTGAGTACGTTGCAGCTTTAATTCATCGTAACGCTTGTTATCAGCAGAAGAACTACCAAGGTTATTCATTTCTTCAATTAATGGCTTTTCTTTATCTAAAATCATAGCAGCCATATTAATTTGAGCATTGGTATAATTTGGGTCTAATTCTATAGCTTTATCGTAGTACTTCTTAGCTGCTTCAAAATCTCCGGATTCCTGAGTCATTACACCTAAATTGAATTGCAATTCTGGATTATTAGGATCTTTTAATGTCGCTTCTTTCAATAATTCTTTAAATTTTTCGTGATTGCCTAATTCAAAATATAAATTAGCTTCTGAAATCAATAAATTTAAATCTTCAGGATTAGCTTTTCTCGCTTTAGAAATAGCATTTAAAGCTTTGTCGTTTTCACCTTTATTTTTATAAATGGAGGCAATACTTTTTACAATTTCTTCGCTTTTAGATTCTGTAGTACGTTGTCCAGGTTTAACATAGGTTCCACCTCTAACAGAAATGTCTCTAATAGACTTACTTTGAAAAACTTCTTCTTCTCCAGTGTCTTTATTAGTTGCAAAGTATTCTGTTTCAATACCTGTGTAACCTAAATCGTCTAATTCTTCTAATAAAACTAAAGATCTGTCAAACTCTTGAACTCCACTTGCAGTTACTGCAGCGTAATACAGATATAATGTATCTTTAGTTGAAACTCTATAGGCATTTTCAAAGTTTTTTGAAGCTACGCTATAATCTTTAAGTTCATAAGCATCATTCCCCTTTTTTACAAAAGATTGAATCATGGTCTTTTTTAATTCGGCTGATTCTTCAACATAATCACCTTCAACCAAACCTATACTTTTTAGAGCTTTAGTAACATCGTCATTACTTGCAGATCCATTAGCATATAAAGCTTCAGCATTTAAGTAATAATATTGAGCTTTATATTTATCATCCATAGTAGAAAGCATCGGCTCTACTTGACTTAAAATAGATTTTGCTTCTGCAAAATTGTTGTTTTTAATTGCTTTTTCAACTTCTTTTAATTCTTTTTTTTGTGCAAAACCAAAAGTTGTTACCATGATTGCTAAAGCAACTATAAATTGTTTTTTCATTGTAATTAATATTAAATTATACGTTTTTTATTCTTCTTCGTTGGAATTATCAAGAGTTGTGCCATCTTCATTTTGACTTGTATTTTCTGAAGCTTCAGGAACAATCATATTTCCTTCTTCATCTAATTCTACTTCGTCTTCATCATGCATAACCTTAGCAACTGCAGCTATAGAGTCGTTCCCTTTTAAGTTAATTAATTTAACTCCTTGTGTAGCTCTACCCATTACTCTTAGGTCTTGAACAGCCATTCTAATTGCAATTCCAGATTTATTGATAATCATTAAATCATCATTATCAGTTACATTTTTAATAGCTACTAAATTACCCGTTTTTTCTGTTATTGAAATAGTTTTTACACCTTTTCCTCCTCTATTGGTAATTCTATAATCTTCTAAGCTAGAGCGCTTTCCATAACCATTTTCAGAAACAACTAGGATATCACTTTCCATATCATCTACAGCAATCATCCCTATAACTTCGTCCGTTTTTTCGTTTTGCAATCTAATGCCACGAACACCAGAAGCATTTCTACCCATAGGTCTGGTTTTAGCTTCTTCAAATCGAATGGCTTTACCAGATTTTAAGGCTAACATCACTTGACTTTCGCCTGTTGTTAGTTTTGCTTCTAATAATATATCGTCATCCTTAATAGTAATGGCATTTATTCCATTTGTTCTAGGTCTAGAATATTGCTCTAAAGACGTCTTTTTTACTTGACCTTTTTTAGTAGCCATAATTACGTAATGACTATTAATGTAATCTTCGTCTTTTAAATCTTGTGTACAGATAAACGCTTTAACAGCATCGTCTTGTTCAATATTTATTAAGTTTTGAATAGCACGTCCTTTCGATGTCTTACTTCCTTCTGGGATTTCGTAAACACGCATCCAGAAACATTTTCCTTTTTGTGTAAAGAATAACATGTATTGGTGATTAGTACCAACAAACAGATGTTCTAAAAAATCTTCGTTTCTAGTTGTTGATGCTTTTTGCCCTACGCCTCCTCTATTTTGAGTTTTATATTCTGTAAGCGATGTACGTTTAATATAACCAGCATGCGAAATAGTTATCACTACCTTTTCGTCTGGAATCATATCTTCAATACTTAAATCACCACCAGCATATTCAATTACTGAACGACGTTCGTCACCATATTTATGTTTTACTTCTTCTAATTCTGTTTTAATAATTTCCATACGCCGTTCTTTTTTATCAAGAATGTCTTTTAAATCTTCGATGGTAACCATTAAATCATCATATTCCGAACGCAATTTGTCTTGTTCTAAACCTGTTAATTGACGCAAACGCATTTCGACAATGGCTTTCGCTTGAATTTCTGAAAGTTTAAAACGTTCAATTAACTTCTCACGAGCTTCATCTGCATTTGATGATGCACGAATAATTTTAATTACTTCATCAATATTATCTGAAGCAATAATTAATCCTTCAAGAATGTGAGCACGTTCTTCTGCTTTACGTAATTCGTAAGTGGTTCTTCTTACAACCACTTCGTGTCTGTGCTCAACGAAATAGTGAATTAGTTCTTTTAGGTTAAGCATTTGTGGTCTACCATTTACTAATGCAATATTATTCACACTAAAAGAAGACTGTAACGCTGTGTATTTGTAAAGTTTATTTAAAACAATGTTTGGAATGGCATCACGTTTTAATACGTAAACAATTCGCATCCCATTTCTATCGGATTCATCACGAATGGTTGCAATACCATCCATTTTCTTTTCATTTACCAAATCGGCAGTTTTTTTAATCATATCTGCCTTATTCACTTGATAAGGAATTTCAGTTACGACAATACATTCTCTACCTTGAACTTCTTCGATAATGGCTTTACCTCGCATGACAATTCGTCCACGACCTGTCTGAAAGGCTTCTTTTACACCATCGTAGCCATAAATAGTTCCTCCTGTTGGAAAATCTGGAGCTTTAATATGTGTTATTAACTCGTCGATTTCAATATCGTTATTGTTAATATATGCTATGGTACCATCCACTACCTCACTTAAATTATGTGGAGGCATATTGGTAGCCATACCAACAGCAATACCAGAAGCTCCATTTACCAATAAACCAGGTATTCTAGTTGGTAAAACGGTTGGTTCTTGTAACGTATCGTCAAAATTAAGTTTATGGTCTACTGTTTCTTTATCGATATCTGCTAACATATCTTCCGATATTTTGCGCATACGAGCTTCTGTATAACGCATTGCTGCAGGGCTATCTCCATCTACAGACCCAAAATTCCCTTGTCCATCTACTAACATGTAACGCAAACTCCACTCTTGAGCCATACGAACCATGGCATCGTAAACAGAGGTATCTCCATGTGGGTGATACTTACCTAAAACTTCCCCAACGATTCTCGCCGATTTTTTATGGGCTCCAGTGGCTCTAATACCAAGTTCATGCATGCCGTAAAGCACACGTCTATGAACTGGCTTTAAACCATCTCTTACATCTGGTAAAGCACGTGACACAATGACTGACATTGAATAATCAATGTAAGCCGATTTCATTTCATCTTCAATGTTAATTGGAATGAGTTTTTCTCCTTCTGCCATATATAATTTAATTAGTTTTTTTCTAGTTTTTCAAATCGTGCTAATATAACCATTTCAGCAGTTACAGTAAGTGTTTATCTATAGTTTTTTGAAGTTTTTTATTAACAATTTCGAGGTTTTTTATTTAATAAGTAAGCTGTTAAATATTTTGATTTTATTAAGTTTTTTTTGTCTATTAGCATATTACCCATAAATTGAGGTATGATTTTTGATTTTAATCGTATAGATTTATTATTTTTAATGTAGAAAGGAAAGAATATATGGATGATAATTTTTCACCAAGAGTTAAAGATGTTATTGCTTATAGTAAAGAAGAAGCGTTGCGCTTAGGACATGATTTTATTGGCACAGAGCACTTAATGCTTGGCTTGCTTCGCGATGGAAATGGTAAAGCAATAAATATCTTAAATGCGCTAGAAATAGATTTAAATCACTTAAGACGTAAAGTAGAAATACTTAGTCCTGCAAACCCTAATGTTGCAGTCGTTTCAAACGAAAAAAAGAATTTACATCTTACTAGGCAGGCTGAACGTGCTTTAAAAACAACCTTTTTAGAAGCAAAGCTTTTTCAAAGCACGTCCATTAATACTGCTCATTTACTTTTATGCATTTTAAGAAATGAAAACGATCCTACAACCAAACTTTTAAATAAATTGAAAGTAGATTACGATAACGCTAAAGAACAGTTTAAACATATGATAACTAATGACGACGATTATATAGAACCAAAAGCTGAATCTTTTCAGGATGATGATAACGCATCTTCCGAAGATGATGCTTCCAAAGAGAATTTATTTAATACTCCAACTTCTAAAACAAATAAAAAATCTAAAACACCTGTATTAGATAATTTTGGACGTGACCTTACTGCTATGGCCGAAGAAGGTAAACTCGATCCAGTTGTTGGAAGAGAAAAAGAGATTGAAAGAGTCTCTCAAATATTAAGTAGAAGAAAGAAAAACAACCCACTTTTAATTGGTGAACCTGGGGTAGGTAAATCTGCCATTGCCGAAGGATTAGCAAACAGAATTGTTAGCAAAAAAGTATCGCGGATTCTTTTTAATAAGCGCGTAGTAACCCTTGATTTAGCTAGCTTAGTTGCAGGAACAAAATACAGAGGACAGTTTGAAGAACGTATGAAAGCTGTTATGAATGAACTTGAAAAGAATGACGATATCATACTTTTTATAGATGAAATTCATACCATAGTTGGTGCTGGTGGAGCTACAGGAAGCTTAGATGCTTCTAACATGTTTAAACCTGCTTTAGCTCGTGGTGAAATACAATGTGTAGGTGCAACAACACTAGATGAATACAGACAATATATTGAGAAAGATGGTGCTTTAGAGCGTCGTTTTCAAAAAGTTATTATAGAGCCTACTACTGTTGAAGAAACTATAGAAATATTAAACAATATTAAAGATAAATATGAAAGTCATCATCATGTTGATTATACACCTGAAGCCATTGAAGCGTGTGTAAAATTAACCAATAGATATATGACCGATCGTTTTTTACCAGACAAAGCTATTGATGCTTTAGATGAAGCAGGTTCGCGAGTTCATATTAAAAACATCAATGTGCCTAAACAAGTTTTAGACTTAGAAAAGCAATTAGAAGATGTTAGAGAAACAAAAACATCTGTCGTTAAAAAACAGAAATATGAAGAAGCTGCTAAATTAAGAGACGATGAAAAACGTATCGAAAAGGAATTAGCCATTGCTCAAGAAAAATGGGAAGAAGAAACTAATTTACATAGAGAAATTGTAACAGAAGATAATGTCGCTGATGTAGTTTCTATGATGACCGGAATCCCTGTAAATAGAATTGCACAAACTGAAAGCAACAAATTAGCACAATTACCAGAACTTATTAAAGGCAAAGTTATTGGGCAAGATGAAGCAGTAGCAAAAGTAGTTAAAGCAATACAAAGAAATAGAGCTGGATTAAAAGACCCTAACAAGCCTATTGGTTCGTTTATTTTCTTAGGTCAAACAGGTGTTGGTAAAACACAATTAGCCAAAGTCTTATCTAAACAATTATTTGATAGTGAAGACTCGCTTATTAGAATTGATATGAGTGAGTACATGGAGAAATTTGCTATCTCAAGATTGGTTGGTGCACCTCCAGGTTACGTAGGCTATGAGGAAGGTGGTCAATTAACTGAAAAAATAAGACGTAAACCTTATGCTGTTGTGCTACTTGATGAAATTGAAAAAGCACATCCAGATGTCTTTAATATGCTTTTACAAGTTTTAGATGATGGTTTTCTAACGGATAGTTTAGGAAGAAAAATTGACTTTAGAAATACTATTATAATTATGACCTCAAATATTGGTTCTAGAAAACTAAAAGATTTTGGAACTGGTGTTGGTTTTGGAACAGCTTCACAAAAAGCCCAAGAAGATGCCAATGCAAGAAGTGTTATTGAAAATGCACTTAAAAAAGCTTTCGCACCAGAATTTTTAAATAGAATTGATGATGTTGTGGTGTTCAATGCTTTAGAAAGAAAAGATATTGATAAAATAATCGATATTGAATTAGAACAATTAATTAACCGAATTAAAGCTCTTGGTTATACTCTAAAATTAAGTAAAAAAGCTAAAGATTATATTGCAGATAAAGGTTTCGATAAACAATATGGAGCCAGACCTCTTAAAAGAGCCATTCAAAAGTATATTGAAGACAAACTGGCTGAAGAGATTATCAATGCTAAAATCCACGAAGGAGATATAATACTTATGGATTTAGATTCTAAAACAAAAGAATTGACTGTGAAAATTGAAAAAGCAAAAAATACAACTAAATCCTAAATTAAGAACAAATACTATTTCAACGCCATTATTGACTTTTAATGGCGTTTTTTATTTACATCTATATTTATTCGTTAATTTTACCAGTAAATTAAATACTTAATCATATGTCAAATATAATAACATACCCATTTGGCAAAGTTACCATCCATGACAACTTTCTAATATTTGTTATGAATGAAGGTATTACAGTTTTACCAGAATACAACGAAATTTTAGTAGAGATTGCAACTACCTTTTTTAAAAATAAAAGATTTGTTTATATAACACACCGTATCAACTCCTACTCTGTAGACCCTAATATTTATTTTAAAACTTCTCAAATAGAAAACCTTATTGGTTTTGCAGTTGTTACTGGAGATAAAATATATAGAGATAATGTGGCTTTAGAAAAAACATTTTTTTCTAAACCTTTTAAAAGTTTTACAGAGTTAAATGATGCTATTGACTGGGCTAATAAACTAATTGAAAACAGTTAATTATTTAGAGTACTTCATGACTATCAATAGATAAGGTATCAATAAAAGCAATAGAAGCTTCAATATCTTTAAATAATTCTCTATCGAAAGCTACAAATGGTACTTCTTCTCTATACACACTTAAAAAAGATTCAATAAATTTTGAAGATTTTAAAGGAGTTCTTAAACTTAATGCTTGTGATGCATTAAACAACTCTATTGCTAAAACACGTTTCACATTTTCAATTAACTTATATGCTTGTGTGGCCGCATTAGCTCCCATACTCACATGGTCTTCTTGTCCATTACTAGAAACGATACTATCTATACTAGCTGGAGAAGCTAATTGTTTATTAGCACTTACAATGCTTGCTGCTGTATATTGTGGAATCATAAAACCAGAATTTAATCCTGGACTATCTACTAAAAAAGCTGGCAAACCTCTTAAACCAGAAACTAATTGAAACACCCGACGTTCAGAAATATTTCCAAATTCTGCCATAGCAACTTTAAGGTAATCTAAAGCAAGAGCTAAAGGCTGACCATGAAAATTACCGCCAGAAATAATCTCATCTTCTTTCGAGAAAATATTTGGGTTATCAGTAACTGAATTTATCTCAGTAATAAACGTTTTTTCTACAAAAGCTAAAGTGTCTTTACTAGCTCCATGCACTTGAGGCATACACCTAAACGAATATGGATCTTGGACATGTACCTTCTCTTGTGCTATCAATTCACTTCCTTCAAGAAACTCTCTAACTCGTTCGGCCGTTTTTAATTGCCCATTGTGAGGTCTCACTAGATGTACCAACTCATTAAACGGTTCAATTCTACCATCAAATGCATCTAAAGAAACACTTCCTATTAAATCTGCTAAATAAGATAATTTATAAGATTCAAAAAGTAAATGAATACCATAAGCACTCATAAATTGCGTTCCATTTAAAAGCGCTAATCCTTCTTTAGATTGCAGTGTTATCGGTTCCCAATTAAAAGTCTTTAAAATTTCTTCACCAGAAAAAAGTTTGCCTTTATAAGTTACTTCTCCCTTTCCAATTATGGGTAATGCCAAATGTGCTAAAGGTGCTAAATCTCCTGATGCACCCAAAGATCCTTGAGTGAAAATTATTGGCGTAATATTATTATTATAAAAATCAATTAAGCGTTCAACAGTAAGTAATTGAACACCACTATGTCCATAACTTAAAGACTGTATTTTAAGCAAGAGCATGAGTTTTACTATAGCTTCAGGCACCAAATCTCCTGTGCCACAAGCATGAGACATCATTAAATTCTCTTGAAGTTTTGTTAGATTTTCTTTAGAAATCTTTACATTATATAACGAGCCAAATCCTGTATTAATACCATAGATAGGTTTGTCTTGATTCTTTAACTTTTCGTTTAAATAGTTTCTACAATTTGAGATTTTTTCAATTGCTTCTTCAGAAAGTTGCAACTTTTTTTCTTCAGAAACTATAGCATGAAGTGTTTTTAAATCTAGAGTTTTCGAAGATATATAATGAATGTTGTCCATAGTATTTGTAATAGATTCCAAAATTCAACATTACAAATCTTTTATGCAAACATTTGTTAATAATTAATAGAATTGATAAATAGTTTAAAATATCTCTTATTTTTGATAAAATTTTAAACAATAAAAATGAAAAAAATTATTCTTTTATTGAGCGCTATAGCTATTGTTGCTTGCAAAGAAGACGTTGCCCCTAAAGATTATGTAACTTTTTCTGGAACTATAACTAACAAAAATAGTGACTCTGTAGTTCTAAGAACTCGCGATTATTCTAAAACAATTAAAGTAAATAGCGATGGAACTTTTAGTGATACCTTAAAAGTTGAAACTGGTGTTTACAGCTTTTTTGATGGAAATGAAAGCACTTCTGTTTTCCTAAAAAATGGTTTTGACATTAACATGACTATCGATGCGAAAGAATTTGATGAAACTGTTAAATACACTGGAACGGGTTCTGAGCACAGTAATTTTTTAGCTGAAGAATCTTTAAAACAAGAATCTTTACTAAATATGGACGAATTGAGCACCATTACTGAAATGGAAGAACTTGATATTGCTCTAGATAATATTAAAACGCAATTAAATGAATTTTATGCATCTCAAACTGGAATCGATTCATCTTTAACTAAAAGTAAAATAAAGGATCTCGAGCCTATGCTTAAATTCTATAGAGGCTATATTGCTGATGGTATTAATTTGAAGAAAGAATTACCAGAAGGTGCTCCTTCGCCTACATTTGTTGATTACGAAAATGTGGATGGAACCACAACTTCTCTTGAAGATTTAAAAGGAAAATACACATACATAGATGTTTGGGCTACATGGTGTGGACCTTGTAAGGCCGAAATTCCTTCGTTAAAAGCTTTGGAAAAAGAATATCATGCTAAAAACATAAATTTTGTAAGTCTTTCAATTGACGACGATAGATCTCATGGAGGTTCTTGGGATAAAGCTCGTGAAGATTGGAAAGCTATGATTGCAGATAAAGAGTTGACTGGTATTCAATTATTTGCTCCTCAAGGGTGGCAATCGCAATTTATTAAGGATTATAAAATTAATGGTATTCCTCGTTTTATTTTAATAGATCCTAATGGAAATGTAGTAACTCCAGATGCTCCAAGACCTTCAAGCGAAAAATTAATAGAATTATTTAATTCTTTAGAAATATAAAAGTATTTTCATTACAAAACTAAAAAGCCACTCAAATCGAATGGCTTTTTTTATATATTTCTTTTCCATAAATTATTCTGATTGTTTAAGCAATTATCATTCTGAATTAATTTCAGAATCACATCTTACTTTTCTAAAATTAAGGGATACTAAAACGAGTTCAGTTTGATGAAAAACACCTTTATAAACTGTCCTTTTTTATTTCTTCTTGCTTCCTTCTTTATTGCTTTTTGCTTCTGCTTCTGGTTGTGGTGGTTCAGGTTGCCAGAATAGATCTAAGTAAGCATCTCCTATGTGTTCAATAACATGACTAGCAATTAAACTTTGATAACCTGTTTTTTCAACGGCAATATCAGCCGATTTCCCGTGTAAATACACTCCAAAAATACTTGCTACTAAGGGATTATATCCTTGTGCTAACAAACCTGTAATAATTCCAGTTAAAACATCTCCTGTTCCTCCTGTAGCTAATCCAGGGTTTCCAGTAGAATTAATATAAAGTTGTTCTTCTAAAACAGTAATTGTGTGTGCTCCCTTAATAACAACAATCACTTGATGTTTTTTAGTAAAAGCCTTTACTTTATTAAGTTTATCAAAATCGTCCTCCCAACTACCAACTAAACGTTCTAGTTCTTTTGGGTGTGGTGTTAATACCGTCCCTTCTGGCAGTAACTTTAACAACTCATTGTTTTCAGAAAGTATATTTATGCCATCTGCATCTAAAACTAAAGGAGATTTATTTTGCTTTAGAAAATTTCCAAAAGCCAAGACTGTTTTTGTATCTGTTCCTAAGCCTACTCCTATTCCAATAGATGAAGGTGTGAATTTATTCTCAATATTTGTAATAACATGTTCATCTGTATCAGTTATTACCATAGCTTCTGGAAAGGAAGACTGGAGCACGGTATAACCACATTTTGGAACATAAGCAGAAATTAAACCTACTCCTGAAGCTAAGGCAGCACGACTTGCTAAAGTAACAGCTCCAATTTTACCATAACTTCCACCAATAATTAATACATGTCCAAAATCACCTTTATTAGAAAACTTACCTCTTGGTTTATAAATAGGAATTACTTCTTGTCTTCCTATTAACTCAGCTTTAGTCGTTGTTTTAATTAAGTACTCTCTATCAATTCCTATATCTAAAACATCCCATTGTTGGGAATATTTTGCTGTATCGGGTAAAAAGAAAACTAATTTTGGCGATTGAAAACTTAGTGTGTGGTTTGCCCATACAACACCATTTTCATCTTTAGGCACTTGATCTGTATGCAAACCTGAAGGAATATCTATAGCAAGAGTAAATGCTTTTGAAGCTTTAAAATGTTGAAACAATTCTTTAACCCAAAGGTCTACTTCTCTATTTAAACCAATACCAAAAACAGCATCAATAACAATATCGTCTTCATCAATTTTAGGGAAGTCGTCTTTACAGTCCAAGAGTGTAGGCCACTCTTTGGTAACATGTTTAATTTTATCATAATTATTTAAAAAATCCTTTGAGCGTTTATCACTACAATTTACAACATAAGTATGCACATTATAACCATGTAACACTAAATGCCTTGCAACAACCAAACCATCTCCTCCATTATTTCCAATTCCACAAAAAACATGAATTGGAACTTGAGCGCCTTGCATTCTAACATCAAGCCAGCTAAAAATTTGTATGCCTGCACGTTCCATTAACTCTGTAGATGAAATGTTTTGTCTTTCGGCTGTTAATTTATCACCTTCGTAAACTTGCTCTTTAGATAATATTTTCATTTAAATTCCATTGATTTATTAAAAGTAAAAATAATACTTTTGATATCATAAACATATTTATTCTGTTTTTCTAATGACAACAATTAAAAATGCCACAATAAAAGAGGCTGAATTACTATCCAAAATTGGATCGCAATCCTTTATAGAATCTCATGGTAGGAGCGCTTCAAAAAAGGATATTTTTAATTATGTATCATCCAAATTCACAAAAGACATCTTCGACTCAGAATTGAAAGATTCGAATAATGTTTATCACATTTTATACTTCAACCAAGAACCTATAGGATATTCCAAAATAATTTATAATTATTCGCAAAATAATATTCTTTTTAAAAATGTTACTAAACTAGAAAGACTCTATGTTTTAGAAGAGTTTCATCATTTAAAATTAGGTTTGGAGCTCTTCAATTTCAATGTGGCATTATCTAAAAATCACCATCAATCTGGGATGTGGCTATACACATGGATAGAAAACCATAAAGCCATTCATTTTTATAAAAAAGCTGGTTTTAATGTAATTGGATGTTACGATTTTAAAATTTCTGAAACCCACAGCAATCCAAACCATCAAATGCTACTGCTATATTAAAAATTCTGTAAAATGGAGCAACTTGAAAAAAAATAACATCATGACAAAAAAAGCTAAAGAATAACAAATTAAATGAGTATCTATTAAAAGATTATATTATGAAAAAATGTTTTATATTTTTTTATAAAAACATTATTTTTAAATACTTAGTTGCTTAACTTAAAATATAAAATTATGATAGAGCATTTAAAAACATTCGAAACAAACACCTTGGCTTTTGAAGTAATTGAAAACTTTTCTGAAACAGACGAAAAATTAGCTCAAAAATTCTTCAAGGAAAAATTAGATAAAGGGTTTAATACCGTAAATGTTTTAGTTAAAATAGATGAATATAAAATGTCTAATACCCAAGCCAAAGCTTTTTTTGAAGACATTATTTTCATTCTAAGGCATTATAAAAATTTAGGTCATTAAGCTATTGTTGCTCATTCCAAAGTATTAAAAGCATTGGTCCCAATAGATAACATCTTTTTTGAAAGAGCAAGCAAAGGCAGGAAAGAACAATATTTTGATGTCTCACAATTAGATGAAGCTTTTAAATTTGTAACAAATAATTAAAACTTAAATAAAAAAAGCGACAGCAAAAAAGGTTAGAATTGACTTCTATTTTTTTATTGACGCTTTAAAATTAATTATAAAAGTTTCTTAATCTAAACTAGGCAATGTAAAGTCGTCTAAAGCACTCTTTTCTTTCATAAGTTTTTCAATCTCATCCGATTTACGTGGTGCTTCAGCAGAAAGATTAATTGGTCCGTTTTCAGTAATTAAAATATCGTCTTCAATTCTAACAGCAATTCCCCACCATTTTTCATCGCAATCACTGCCTTCTGGAATATAAATTCCAGGTTCTACAGTAATTACCATATTTGGCTCGAAAGCCCCATAAAGTCCGGCATCATGAACATCTAATCCTAAATAATGCGATGTACCATGAGGAAAATATTTTCTAGATTCTTTGCTGCTTTTAATTAATCCTAAAGCTATTAATCCCTCATCAATAACTTTCCTACAGGCTGCATCTGTTGCATTAAAAGCATTCCCAACTGTTGCTGCAGCAATACCAGCTTCTTGAGATTTGTACACTAAATCGTAAATAATTTTTTGTTCTTTATTAAACGTTCCATTTGCAGGAATAGTTCTGGTAACATCTGCTGTATAACCATGATATTCGGCTCCCAAATCCATTAAAACCAAATCGTTTTCAACTTTCATTTTATTGTTTTCAATATAGTGCAATACGCAACCATTATTTCCTGCACCTACAATACTTGGATAGCCTTCATACTCACTACCATATTTTTTATAAACATATTCATGAACACCTTGAATTTCGGTTTCTGACATGCCAGGATGCATGGCTTTCATAATTTCACGTTGTCCCATGGCAGAAATTCTAACAGCTTTAGTAAGTAACACCATTTCTTCTTCCGTTTTAATCTGGCGTAATCCACCCATAATTCTAGATAATGTTTCTGTATCTAAATTACTTTTTGGAGTTTCACTTTCAATCTTAATAACTTGTTGTTTTAATTCAATACGTGTGTTATTATCCGTTGTATTAACGTACTCTGTTATAATTTTATCATTCTTTAAATCTGGATAATATTCCAAAGCTCTACCAATATTTTGAGCCACATTGGCACTGTTTTCTACATCAGTAACTTTTATCATCTCATATACACGCTCTTTTATTGGATCTGGAATTGCGTCTTCACTATAATTTATTTGGGTTTTAAAGGTCTCAACTAAGCTGTATAAATCTGCTTGATCTCTTTTTGAATCTCTGTAATCATCTTCAAAATTAATAAACATCACTTTATCAAACGAGACATAATCAATTCCAGAATTACTAAAATCACTTCCATTATAAGCCAAGGCAAATCCTAATTTGTCTTTGGCTCCTTCAGTTCCTAAACGAAACCCATTCCATTGTTCTTTTCTAGGGTCTTTCTCTTGCACATAAAGAATCTCATTATAATTTATTCCTGCATCATTTACTTGTTCATCTGAAAAAATCATCAGAACTCCATTAGGCTCATTATAACCTGTTAAATAATAAAAATTTGGATCTTGATGATAAATATAATCTACATCATTCGCTCTATTTCTTACAGGATTCGAAAATAAAACTGCCACACTGTTTTCTGGCATCTTTTCTCTAAAAGCCTCCCTTCTACTTTTATGAAAATCGGATTTTAAATAATCGATTGGAATACCATCTTGAGCAGAAATGATCATAGAAAATAAAAAAAGACAAAGTGTGGTTAGTTGCAATTTCATATTGGATTGTTTTAGAAGTAACTAAATTAATAGTTTACATCTTGATTTTCTTTAAACATTAAAAAAATTAACAAATATTTAATCGTACTTTAACGAAACTCTTAATGAATAAAACAGATATTTTTCAATACTTTTGTCTATCAAAATTTGAAAAATTCTAAATATGAAAAACACTGCATTAACATCCACACACGAAGCTCTTGGAGCAAAAATGGTTCCTTTTGCTGGTTATAACATGCCAGTTCAATATGAAGGAGTCAATATAGAACATGAGACGGTAAGAAAATCTGTTGGTGTCTTTGATGTATCTCATATGGGAGAATTTTTAATTGAAGGACCTCATGCTTTGGAGCTTATTCAAAAAGTTGCAAGTAATGACGCTTCAAAACTAACTATTGGCAAAGCCCAATACAGTTATTTACCTAATGATGATGGAGGTGTTGTTGATGATTTAATAATTTATCGTATTAAAGAAGAAACCTATCTCTTAGTTGTTAATGCTAGTAATATAGAAAAAGATTGGAACTGGATTTCATCTAAAAATGATGTTGGAGCAGAAATGAAAGATTTAAGTGAGGACTATTCTCTTTTAGCAATCCAAGGACCCAAAGCTGTTGAAGCCATGCAAAGTTTAACAAGTCATGACCTATCAGAAATAAAATTTTATAACTTTATTGTTGGCGATTTTGCTGGAATTGAAAATGTGATTATTTCTGCTACTGGATATACAGGTAGTGGTGGTTTTGAAATTTATTGCAAGAATAACGAAGTAAAACAGGTCTGGGATAAAGTTTTTGAAGCTGGAGCAGATTATGGAATTAAGCCTATTGGTCTTGCTGCAAGAGATACATTGCGTTTAGAAATGGGTTATTGTCTTTATGGAAACGATATTGATGATACTACATCACCATTTGAAGCTGGTTTAGGTTGGGTAACAAAATTCACAAAAGAGTTTACAAACTCTAAAGCCTTAGAAGCTGAAAAAGCACATGGAGTTGAAAACAAATTAGTAGCCTTTAAATTAGACGATCGTGGCATACCAAGACAAGGTTACGACATTGTAGATAGCCAAGGAAAAACCATAGGTCGTGTTACTTCTGGAACCATGTCTCCTTCTTTAGGAATAGGGATTGGTTTAGGGTATGTACCTAAAGTCTTTGCTGATGTTGATAGTAAAATACATATTCAAATTAGAAAAAATGCTATTCCAGCTACAGTTATAAAACTGCCATTTTACAAAGGTTAATACATGATAGATTACCAAGGGATTTTAAATAACATCTACCAAGAAGTTAGTAAGGAAACAGACAAGGGAGAGATAGCAACCTATATTCCAGAATTGGCTAATGTAGATAAGAATGCTTTTGGAATCCATTTACACCTTATTTCTGGAGAAAATTTTTCTGTTGGAGATTCTGAAAAGAAATTTTCTATTCAAAGTATTTCAAAGGTATTGACTTTAGCCTTAGCAATATCAAAAGTTGGCTCAGATATTTGGAGCCGTTTGGACGTGGAACCTTCTGGAAATCCTTTTAATCATTTATCTTTATTAGAATTAGAAAAAGGCATTCCAAGAAATCCACTTATAAATTCGGGAGCTATTGTAATTGCTGACGTTTTAGTGTCATTATTTGAAAACCCAAAAGAAGATTTTTTAGCTTATGTTAGAGATATTACTGGAGATTCCAGTATCAATTACAATTATAAAGTTGCCAATTCTGAAAAGAAAACTGGTTTTAATAATTATGCAGCTGCAAACCTTTTAAAGTCCTTTGATAATTTAAATAATAACGTGGAAGATGTCTTAGATTTTTACTTCCATCAATGTTCTTTAGAAATGACCTGTGCTCAATTAACAAAAGCTTTTTACGTATTTGCAAATAAAGGAAAATGCTTGTTAGAAAAAACAAGACTCACTAAAAGTCAGGCTAAACGCATTAACGCCATTATGCTTACATGTGGTTTTTACGACGAAGCTGGAGAATTTGCTTTCGAAGTTGGGCTTCCTGGAAAAAGTGGTGTTGGAGGTGGTATTGTAGCATTGCTCCCAAATGAGTTTGTTATTTCGGTTTGGGCTCCTGGTTTAAACGAAAGAGGAAATTCGAAACTAGGCATGCAAGCGCTTGAAATATTTACATCAGAAACCAATCAGTCCATATTTTAAAATACAAATCTTCCGTTTTAGGCAAATATGAAAGAAAGAGAAGATAAACATCGCGTACTAATTTTAGGCGCAAGTGGTTTTTTAGGAAATGCTATTTATAAGGAACTCTGCTCCTATTTTAAAACCTTTGGCACTTACAATACTGAAAATAGATTATTTGAAAAGAACAGCCATTTTTTTCAATATAACGTAGAAGAAGATGATGTTTTCGAAATTTTAGAAGCTGTAAAACCAACCATTATTATTTCGGCAATTCGAGGTGAATTTTCTGCTCAAGTAATTGCACATAAACACATTACCGAATATTTAAAATATAACAAGCTCTGCAAACTTATATTTTTATCTTCTGCAAATGTTTTTGATGGTTATAGCAAGTTTCCTAGTTATGAAACAGATAAAACTTTAAGTCACAGTATTTATGGGCATTTTAAAATTAAAATTGAAAACATGCTCATGCGATTACCAAAAAAACAAACAGTCATCATTAGATTGCCAATGGTTTTTGGAGTTCAATCGCCAAGAATTCAAGAAATAAAAATGTTAATCAACGAAAAAGAGCCAATTGAAGTGTTTCCTAACTTAATAATGAACGTTTCAACAGACTCTAAATTAACCCAACAAATTCATTACATTATCAACAGAGATAAAAAAGGTGTTTTTCATTTAGGTAGTAAAGATTTAGTACATCATGATGAATTTATAGAAGAAATTATTAAGACTCTAGACATAGAAAACTACACATTAAAACACGTATATACTACAAACGACGAACGCTATTTGGCCGTTTTATCAAAATACAACCTATTACCAAAACATCTCCAATTTTCAAGTCAAGACATTTTAACTGAATTAGCAGTTTAGTTGATTTTCACATTAAAATTGCTTAAATTTAAGTACACTTAAAAATAAATACCATGAGTAAGTTATCTGAACAAGACATAGAAAAAAAATTATTACGTTTTCCAGATTGGGATTATTATGAAAATGCAATTCATGCCGAATTTGAATTCGATAATTTTAGAGATTGCTTTAGTGCTATGAGTCGCATTGCGTTTGAATGTGAAGCATTAAATCATCATCCAGAATGGACAAACACTTATAACATTTTATCCATTTCTTTATCTACACATGATGCTGGAGGTGTAACAAATAAAGATTTCAAGCTAGCTGAAGCTATTGAAATGATTGTTGAAGTACAAGAGTAATTCTAATATTAAATGAACAGACACCATGTTCAATTATAGTTTTCAGAAATATTTTTTAAGATTTGATAATTTTCTTCATACTATCAGTCTCAATTATCTTATTTTTTTACATTTGTGTTCATAAAAAATCATTAATATAGATTTCCACTTTTGTGGGAACTTAAAATATACATTTTTAGATGGGAAGAGCTTTTGAATTTCGTAAAGCACGTAAAATGAAACGTTGGTCTGCTATGAGTAAAGCCTTTACACGTATTGGTAAAGACATTGTTATGGCAGTTAAGGAAGGTGGTCCAGACCCTGCTAGTAACTCGAGATTACGAGCAGTAATACAGAATGCCAAAGCCGTAAACATGCCAAAGGATAATGTAGAACGTGCTATTAAAAAAGCTAGCGATAAAAGCCAGGGCGATTTTAAAGAAGTAATTTTTGAAGGTTATGCACCACATGGTATTGCTGTTTTAGTAGAAACTGCAACAGATAATAACACGAGAACAGTAGCTAACGTTCGTAGTTATTTTAACAAATGTGATGGCAGCCTAGGTACATCTGGTTCTGTGGTTTTTATGTTCGATCATACCTGTAATTTTAGAATTCCAAACGAAGGTTTAGATCCTGAAGAATTAGAATTAGAGTTCATAGATTTTGGAGCTGAAGAAGTGTTTTTAGATGACGATGGTATTTTAATCTATGCGCCATTTGAAAGTTTTGGAGCTATTCAAGCAGAATTAGAATCTCGTGATATTGAAATACTTTCATCTGGTTTTGAACGTATTCCACAAGTAACTAAAAAATTAAACCTTGAAGATGCTGCTGATGTAGAAAAACTTCTTGAAAAATTAGAAGAAGATGACGATGTACAGAATGTCTATCACACAATGGAAGAAAGTTCTGAAGATTAATTTTATTTTAATATAAATTCATAAATATTTCTAAAAAACCCAAACAAATTGTTTGGGTTTTTTCATCTTTATAGGTAACAAATCAAGAAGTCAATCGTTTTAAAAATAAAAACTTATGTATAAAAAACCTTTAACCATCCTATTGTCAATTAGCTATATTTTTTTAGGATTTGCTCAACAAGTATCTGGTAAAGTACTAACAAAAACGAATGAGCCTATTCCTTATGCAACTATTCAAATTGGTGAGAATTATGGTGTAATTACAAATGAAGAGGGCAACTTTTCAATTACTACAGAGGGTTTTAAACCAACAGATTCTGTATATATATCATGTTTAGGTTTTGAAAAATCGGGACTTGAATTAAAAGAATTTACTTCTAGAGAATATAAGCTTGCTGAGCAGGTAAACGAATTGTATGAAGTCTATTTAACCAACAAACCTTTGACCATAGATTCTATAATGTATTATGTAAATAGAAACCTAAAAAGAAACTATAAAAACAATCTAATTGAATATAATATTTTTAGTAGAAGAACAGAATACATTCTTGGTAAAGATGCCGATTTTGAAATCGATAAGTCATCAGGTTTTAAGAAAAAACAATTAGAAGCATTTAATAAAGATTTTGACGAATTAGAAAGATCCTTAATAACGAATAAATCGAAACAATATACAGAGCTTGTTGGCCAATTAAAAATTAAAAACAAAGACGAGTCTAAACTAAACGTTGAAAAAGCCATTCGTTTATTGGATGAACGCAACGACCAATCTGTTGAAAAACTAGCAGAAAAAGGAAAGGCTATTGTCTTAAAGCATTTAGATGAAGATAAAATTTATACAGTTAAATCTGGTTTATTTAAAGTGTCTGATTCTGTTTCTTTAAACGAGGATAATGATAAAGCTGAGGACACTATAAATTCTCTAAAATTTGTTCGAAAAATGATCCACAACATGGTTGAAAGCCATGGATTTTCATCAGAAACCATTTTAAATTTTATAACAGATACAAGAAAATACAAATACGAAATAAAGGATATTACCTTTATAGGTCCCGAAATGGTATATGTTATTGCTTATGCTCCTAGAAGAAGTTCTGCAGATTTTGAAGGTGTATTCTACGTCTCTCATGAAACCTTTGCCATTCTAAAAGCAGATTATAAATTTGCTAAAGGACGTATTGGTGAAAAACTAAATTTGAAACTTTTATTAGGCATCAAATACATTGAACAAAACAAAAAAGGCTTTGTAATATACAAAAAACATGATGATGGCTTTTATTATCCGAATTATATGACAGATCAATTAGATAGATATTTTTATGTAGACAGACCTATTAAATTTAAAGACAATGACAGTCGCGAAAAAGTATCTTTCAATTTTAAAGTTGAAGGTGTATTTAAGGAAAAAAATGAAATTTTAATCATGGGACAAAAAGATATACTGCCTTCAGAATATAATGCAACTAAAGAAAAACAAAAAATAGAATATGAAACGCTTAAAGCTTTCGATCCAAATTATTGGCAAGATTATAATGTACTAGAGCCATTAAAAGAAATGAAAGAATTTAAAGTGATAGACTAGAAATAATACAACTCAAAAAAGCAAAAGCTACTTAAAAATAAGTAGCTTTTTTTAGTAGTAAATGTTTCTTTTTAGGGACAAAAGTTTACTTTATGTTTCATCTACTAAACGTAATTAATAGACTCAAAATATATGCCAAATTTATAGTTCTAAGAATATTCAGGAAATTTACCAACAACTCCTTTATAAAATTGTTTCATAAATTTGAAATCTGCTTCCATATTGTCTGTTAAATAAAATGGTTCAGATATTCTATTTTGTTTGTTTTCAAAATCTAATGTAAACATGATAATTGGAACATTTGCAGCTTTAGCAATATAATAAAAACCTGTTCGCCACTCAGTTACTTTTTTTCGTGTACCTTCAGGAGCTAAGGTCAATCTAAACTCTTCATCTTCATCAAATAATTTAGCAATGGCTTCCACTTTATTTTGACCAGAAGTTCTATCTATTGGTCTACCACCAATGGCTCTAAAATAATATTTAAATGGCCAAACAAAAAGTTCTTTTTTACCAACGAAATTCGATTTTATTCCAATTACTGTTCTAAGTAACAACCCAATATAGAAATCGTGCCAACTGGTATGTGGCAAAGCTATCACTACAGCTTTTTTAACTGTATCCTTAGACATTGTGGTATTACCAACTAATTTCCAACCTAATAGTTTAAAGTATATAAATTTTGCAAGTTTTTGCATATTACATTTTCTGGTAAAGGTCTTTTAATTTTTCGCGAGTCATAGATTTTTGCCAATGTTTACCTAATGCATTTTCCCAAAGAGGTTCTAAACTTAAAGCAACATCAATCATAATGTCAAATTCTTTATCAGATAAATTTGCACAAATACCTTGTGGAATGTTAATATTATGTTTCTCACGCATGGCTTTATACATTGCCACACCTTCTGGATAATACTCTTCCAGATGTTCAAATACGATACAGTTTCCTACACCATGTTTAACACCTAATAAATATCCTAACCCATAACTCATAGCATGTGCGACTCCAACTTGAGAATAAGCTATACTCATGCCACCATGCCAGGAAGCCATCATTAACTTATCATCAGATTCTTCTTTAGAAAGCGTTTCTCCTAAAAAAATCTCTTTGCATAATTCTAAGGCTTTTTCGCCATAACTTTGACTAAATGAATTAAGATAAGTACCATTTAAAGATTCTATACAATGTACATAACAGTCCATGCCTGTATAAAACCATTGGTCTTTAGGAACATCTTTGGTTAATTCTGGGTCTAAAACAACTTGATCGAAAGGTGTAAAATCACTATTAATACCTAATTTTCTTTCGGGACCAGTTAGAATTGTAGTCCGCGATACTTCTGCTCCAGTTCCAGATATGGTTGGCACTCCAACATGATAAATGGCTGGTTTTTTAACTAAATCCCACCCTTGATAATCTTTAGATTCACCATCGTTAGTAAGCATAATTGAAATGGCCTTGGCTAAATCCATAATGGTTCCTCCTCCTATTCCAATAATTCCTGAAGGCAGTTCTTTATAACTAAGAATTATTTCTTCAACAAGTTCGTCTACTTGAGAAGTTTTTGGTTCTTCGTTTGCAGAAATGTAATAAATCTTATCATCGTAAGATAAAGGGATTCTAGAGGTTAGCCAAGGATTCCCTTTAAATACGTCGTCAACGATATAAATAAATGGTGCTTTAGTGCTTAATCTATTTGGGGAAATAATATCTCCTAATTGATTAAAACAGCCACGTCCAAAAACGACCTTGGACACCATTGGAAAATTTTTAAAACTCATGTATTTATTGTAACTAAAATTTCATAATTCATTTAATAATGGTAGAATATCTAATAAGTTATTTACCGTTTTATACGTTTTGCCATTGGTTTCGCTTTCCTCTACTTGTTCGTGAGTCCAAGTAGTATGAAAAGGAACATGTATAGCATGTGCTTTAATGTTTACTAAAGGTAATATATCTGATTTTAACGAGTTTCCAATCATTAAAAACTCTGAGGGTTTAATATCTAACCGATTTAATAGTTTAGAATAATTAGCCTCTTGTTTATCGCTTAATACCTCAATATGATGAAAGTAATCTATAAGACCAGATTTTTCTAGTTTACGTTCTTGGTCTAATAAATCGCCTTTGGTTGCTAAAATTAATCTGTAATTTTCTGAAAGTATTTTTAAAACAGTTTCAACACCTTCAAGTAATTCAACAGGTTTATTAATCATGTCTTTTCCTATATCTAATATAGTTTGAATAGTTTTATTAGACACATTATTATTGGATAATTCCAATGCCATTTCGACCATGGATAAAATAAAACCCTTAACACCATAACCATATAATGGCAGGTTTTTCATCTCCATTTTAAAGAGCTCTTGATCTATTTTATTTACAGTTTCATATTTAGATAATAGGTTAGCAAAAGCATCTTCGGCATCTCGAAAATAAGTTTCGTTAACCCAAAGGGTATCATCTGCATCAAAGCCTATTACTTTAATATGTTTGTATTCTTTATTCAATATCTATTTCCAAAGTTTTTTTGCACGATCTAAATCTTCTGGTGTATCTATTTCAACACCTTGAACGTGAGTTTCAACCATTTTTATTTTTTTACTATATTCTAAATAACGAATACATTCAATTTTTTCTGAAGCTTCTAAAGAAAGCATTGGTAATCTATAAAAATCTAATAAGGCCTCTTTTCTAAATGCATAAACACCTTTGTGCTTATAGTATTTAACATCGACCGATTCGTCTCTAGGAAACGGAATTGGGCTTCTAGAAAAATACAAGGCAAAACTATTTTTGTCTGTAATAACTTTAACTGTATTTGGGTTTTTAATTTCTTCCCAATCTGTAATATGAACCATTAAAGAGGCTAAATCTATGCCTTTATCAACATCGTTTTTAAAAACTTCAATGAGTTTTTTTAATGAAGACACTTCAGTAAAAGGTTCATCTCCTTGAACGTTTACCACGATATCTATGTCCATAAATTCAACAGCTTCTGCAATTCTATCGCTTCCACAGTCATGATCTTTTTTACTCATGATGGCTTTTCCACCATGATTCACAATTTCATCGAAAATAATCTGACTGTCTGTAACTACAAAAACATCATCAAACAACTTGGTATTAACAGTTGCTTCATACGTTCTTCTTATTACCGATTTCCCTTCCAAGTCTTGCATAAGTTTTCCTGGAAATCGTGATGCACTATATCGTGCTGGAATCATGGAAATTATTTTCATCTATTGTTTTTCCTTTATGAATTCAAAAATAGGATTTTTAAAAGATATTTTAAGGTTTCAAGGGCTTAAACTTTCGGTAAATCTTAAAAATGATAAAACCAATAATAAAAACCAAAACAATAGCTAAAATTGGCAAAAATATTGAAATAATGGCTAACAATATTGAGGTTCCTGTTTCTAGGGTTGAAACTATGGGGTTTGCAAATCCTGCAGTTGTAGATGTTGAAGCTAACCTAGTTGCAGAGGTGGTACCTGCAATTACAGCTGCAGTTCCTCCTCCGGCAATAATAGCCAAAGCCCATGTAAAAACAGGGCTTAAATCTATAGCTGTAGAAACCATGATAGCTGTTCCTGCAATGGCTGCCAAAGGAACTGCAATAGTATCTAGCAAATTATCTATAAAAGGCACATAGTAGGCTAAAATCTCGACAATGGTGGCAACACCTAAAACGATTACTGCTGGTAAACTTCCAATCCAGAGCCATGATTCATTTAGTTCCCATACCTGAAAATGTGCTGCCAGGCTTAAAACAAATAATGGTACAAAGACACGAAATCCTACCGAAGCTGCTAATCCGACACCTAAAAAAATACTTAATATAGATTCTATTGACATGATTATTAATTTCTAAAATTATTCTTCAAAAAAGTCATCTTTAAAACCGATAAGGTACAATTTGTCTTTGGCTCGAGTTACAGCTGTATAAAGCCATCTAAGATAATCTTTTGTAATTCCATCAGGCAAATAAGGCTGTTCTACAAAAACGGTGTTCCATTGACCCCCTTGAGATTTATGACAGGTAATTGCATAAGAGAATTTGACTTGTAGCGCATTAAAATATTTATTGTTTTTAACACTTAAAAACTTTTTATAATTGCTGGTTTCATTTTCATAGTCTTTCATCACTTCTTGATATAACCTGTTCGAATCCTCATAGGTAAGCGAAGGAGTTTCAGCAGAAATAGTGTCTAACAACAAAACGGTTTCAAAAGGTTGCATTTTTGGATAATCGACCATTCTTAATTTAACTTCAGCAAAACGAAACCCATAAAGATTAATAATATTAAAGATTTCTAAAACTTCAATAATATCTCCATTGGCAATAAATCCTGCTTCTGTTGTTGGTTTTATCCAAAAGTAATTATTCTTAACAACCATTAAGTAATCTCCAGCAGTTAGCTCATTTTCATTAAAAAGAATTCTATTTCTAATTTGCTCGTTATACATATTTGCACGTTTATTGCTTCTAACAATAATGGCTGTTTCCTCGTTCCCTAATTGACTATAAGAATCATTAATGGCATCCATAATTTCCTGACCATCTATGAGTCTAACAATATCTTCAAAGCCTTTTAAATGAAACTTAAACGTATCGAAAAAAGCATTGGATAAAGATTCTCTTAAATTAGTAGCATTTACAAGGATTCCAGAATCTTGTTCTTGTCTTACAACTTCATCTAGTTCCATTTTAATGACTTCTTTGTTGTAATTTAAACCAAGTGTGTTGGCATCTAAAGCTGGGCTTAAATCTAACTTTACTGGTGGTAATTGAGCTGTATCTCCAATTAATAATAATTTACATTTATGTCCAGAATAAACATATTGCATTAGATCATCAAGAAGGGAACCGTTTTCTAATAATTTGGATTCACTTGGAGTATCTGGAATCATCGAAGCTTCATCTACAATAAAAATGGTGTTTTTATGTTTGTTTGGTTGTAATACAAATTTAACGCTGCCACTTTTTTCTTTTTTTGGAAAATATATTTTTTTATGAATGGTAAAAGCTTCTTTTCCTGAATAATTTGCTATCACTTTTGCAGCTCTTCCTGTTGGTGCCATTAAAACGGCACTCTTTTTTGCTTTCCATAGATTGGAAACAATAGTACCAACTATGGTTGTTTTTCCTGTTCCTGCATAGCCTTTTAACAAATACAAATCATTTGGACTATTACTAAAAATAAAATCAGATAATTGTAATAAAACAATATCTTGCTTAGTCGTTGGATGAAATGGAAATTGCTGTTTTATAAGAGAATAAAATTCCGAAGAAGTCATGAAAGGTGTTAAATTTTAATATTTCATCAAAGATACTAATGATTTTTACGTGCTTTGGTTTTAACGATTAAAAAAAAATTGTAGATTTGCGTTGTACCTTAATTAAATTTAATAACTAACACTATGTTTAAAATAATTCTTATAGCTGTTGCTGTAATACTAGTTACAATTGGTTTAGTATGGCTAATTGACAAATTTATTCCTTCTAAAATGAAGCCTGTTTTAACAATTGTTCTATGGGCTTTAATTATCTTTTTAGGATACCAGACTTTTATGTCTGTATACGAACCTATCCAATTTAACAAAGTAAAGGATAAACGTTATGCACTAGTTATTGATAAACTAATTGATATTAGAGATGCTCAATTAGCGCATCAACAAGTTACAGGTAAATTTGCACCTAATTTCGATAACTTGGTGAAATTTTTAGATACTGCAAAATATACTATTACGCAACGTAGAGACTCTACAGTAATAGATGAAGAGTTAACAAAACGTTATGGCGGCGTAGAAACTACTAAAGAAATTACAATTATTGATACTTTAGGATTTAAGTCTGTGAAAGATTCTTTATTTAAGAATTCTGATAGATTTAGAACAATGATGAACGTGCCAAATACAGATACACAATTTGAGATGAAAGCTGGTTTATTAGAACAAAACGATTTAAAAATACCAGTTTTTGAAGCTAGCGTTAAAAAAGCTGTTATTTTATCTGATCAAGATAAAGATTTAATAGCTCAAGAAAACGAAGTTGTTTCTGTCGATGGTGTTAATGGAGACGCTTTAAGAGTGGGTTCTATGACCGAAGTTAAAACCAATGGAAACTGGCCAAAAACCTATGGAGATAGCGAATAATACGCCAAAAACATTAAAACATATAGATTTGTCCATTCAAATAAGTTTGAATGGACTTTCTTTTTGTGTTCTAAATAAAAAATCAAATACCATTACCTATTTAAAGCATTTTGAGAAAGAAAAAAAACTCTCTCCTTTTGATGCTTTAGATTTTCTAAAACATCTTTTTAATACTGAAAGTGAGTTACAACAAGATTTTAACAACATTCATGTTATTTATGTTAATGAGTTAGCCACTATTGTTCCTAAAGCTCTATTTGATGAAGAACTGCTAGCTGACTATTTAAAATTTAATTCTAAAATTTTAAAATCCGATTTTATTGCTTATGACTCATTAGACATTAATGAAAGTGTCTCTGTTTATGTTCCATACGTAAATATTAACAATTATATTTATGACACTTTTGGTAGTTTTACTTACAATCATTTTTCATCAATTTTAATTGAAAAAGTACTTCAAATAGAAAAACATGCTGAAGATGCGAAACTTTATGTCCATGTAAATAAAGAACATTTTGAAATTGTAGCTACAGATAAAGGAAAATTAGTCTTATACAACACATTCGATTATTCTAGTCAAGAAGATTTTATCTATTATATTCTTTTTACTGTAGAACAACTAAAATTAAACCCTGAAAAAATACAGCTTATCTTTCTAGGTGATATTGATAAGGAATCCAACTTATATACAATTACCTATAAATATATTAGACATATAACTTTTGGAACTAAGCCGAACACCTATAATTATACTAACAAACCAAAATCTAATTATTCAGATTTTGTATTAACACAAAGCTTTTAATGCGCATCGTTTCTGGAAAATTTAAAGGCAGACGAATTACTGCTCCAAAAAAATTACCTGTTCGTCCAACAACAGACATGGCTAAAGAAGCTTTATTTAACATTCTAAACAACTTATATTATTTCAATAATATTTCCGTTTTAGATCTTTTTGCTGGAACTGGCAACATTAGCTATGAATTTGCATCCAGAGGCACAACACAAATAACATGTGTCGATCAAGATTATGGTTGCATCAAATTTATAAATGAAACAGCTCGTAGTTTCGAGATGCCAATACAAACCATTAAAAGCGAAGTGTTTAAGTTTCTTGAAAAAACAACGCAAAAAGCTACAATCGTATTTGCAGATCCGCCTTATGATTTTTCAATTGAAGACTTTACTAAAATTCCAGAAATCGTTTTTAAAAACAACTTATTAGAAAAAAATGGCATTTTAATAGTTGAACATTCTAAACATACAGACTTATCTCAAATTGATAATTATAATTATTCTAAAAGTTATGGTGGAAATATGTTTAGCTTTTTTGAGATTAAAAATAATGACGAAGAAGAATAGTTAAAAAAAATCCCAAATAGCATACACTAAATGGGATTGTTTATTTAAGTAAATCTATAAGCCGAATTCTGTATGTCCTGAACTCATTTCAGGATCTCCCCAACAATAGTTCAAAACATCCTTATCATTTATCTGAGTGCATTGTTACCAATACACTTTAGCTGCCTACCCTCCAACATCAAGCGTGCAGCTCTCAAACGTTGGTTTACATGACATTGCACCACATAGAGTTTACCTGGTTTCACTACAGCATTACCTGTACATACTTTCTGTTGCACTTTTCCTAGCCTCACGACTGGTGGCCATTAACCACTATGTTGCACTTTGGTGTTCGGACTTTCCTAACCAAAACAAGTTTGGTTCGATAAGGCAATCTACTTGTTGGCAAAAGTACACAAATTGTTAATAAATACTATTAAATACTGAAGCCAGAATTCTAAATTCTGAATTGAATTTTTAACTTTGTTGTATGGAACATTTTGTAGTATCTGCACGTAAATACAGACCCCAAACATTTAAAGATGTTGTGGGGCAGCAGGCTATTACAAATACCTTATTAAATGCTATTGAAAACAATCATTTAGCACAAGCACTTCTTTTTACTGGACCTCGTGGTGTAGGGAAAACAACATGTGCGCGAATTTTAGCGAAGATGATTAATAGTGATGGAACTGAAAAAGAAGATGAAGATTTTGCTTTTAACATTTTTGAGCTAGATGCTGCTTCAAACAATGGCGTCGATCAAATTAGAGAATTAACAGACCAGGTTCGTATTCCACCACAAGTAGGAAAGTACAAGGTGTATATTATCGATGAAGTCCACATGCTTTCTCAAGCTGCTTTTAATGCTTTTTTAAAAACCTTAGAAGAGCCTCCAAAACATTGTATTTTTATTCTTGCAACAACAGAAAAACATAAAATTATTCCAACGATTTTATCTCGTTGTCAAATTTTCGATTTTAAACGCATTACTGTTAAAGACGCTAAAGAGTATTTAAAATATATTGCTAAAGAACAAGGTGTTACTGCTGAAGACGATGCCCTTCATATTATTGCGCAAAAAGCAGATGGAGCTATGCGTGATGCGCTTTCCATATTCGATCGTGTGGTTAGCTTTACAGGAAAAAATTTAACCAGACAGGCTGTTACCGAAAACTTAAACGTCCTTGATTATGAAACCTATTTTACAAGTACAGACTACATACTTGAAAATAATATTCCAAGCTTATTGGTTCAGTTTAATAGTATTTTAGCCAAGGGTTTTGATGGCCATCATTACATTGCTGGATTAGCATCTCATTTTAGAGATTTATTAGTTTGTAAAAATTCTGAAACCATAGAACTATTAGAAGTTGGCGAAGAAACTAAAGAGAAATATCTCATTCAATCTCAAAAAACATCACAATCGTTTTTACTCCAAGGTATTGAAATGGCAAACGAATGTGATTTGAAATATAAAACCAGTAAAAATCAACGGTTACTTGTTGAATTATGCCTTATGCAGCTTGCCTCTATCACTTATGATGGAGAAAAAAAAAATAGCAAAAACTTCATAATTCCTGCTAGTTACTTTATTAAAAAAGGCATTAAGCCAGTTCCTGTTGCTGTACCAGAAATTCAAAATAAAAAGACTGACAAACCAATACAGGACACTTCATCTAATGCCACAACACAAATAGCTCAAACTTCTGGGAATATAAAAAAGGAAGTTCTTAAGCCAAAAATTGAAACTCCTAAAATTTCATTAAATAGTGGTAAAAAAGCCACTTCTGGTTTGTCTTTAAAAAGTATTAGAGCTAAAAAAGAACATCAAATCAAGCAGATGGAAGTGGTTGTTGATGAAGAAAATTTACCAACAGACAGTTTTACAAACGAAGAATTCATGTCTTTATGGAACACTTTTGTCAAACAATTAGAAGAAAAAGGACAGTTTAATCTAGCTTCAATTCTTTCTATAGACACGCCAAAAGTTAAGGGAACAACCATATATTTAGAATTTCCAAATGCGACGAACAAAGTTGAAGTTGAACGTCAACAATACGATTTGATGGTGTTTTTAAAAAAATCCTTAAATAATTACGATCTTCATTTATCCATTGACGTTAATGAAGAGATGGAAAAGAAATATGCTTATACATCCAGGGACAAGTATGAGAAATTGTTGGAGAAAAATCCAGCTATTGAGACCTTAAGAAAAACGTTCGATTTAGATATTTAATTATGAAAACTTTATTTTCTTCTTTATTCCTTATCTTATTTATTTTATTGGCTAGTTGCGATGGCAGAGATCGTGTTTTTAAATCCAATACTGAAGTTTTATTAGAAAATAAATTATTAGATTCTTTTTCTGAAAACATCACTTACATTCCAGAAAGCTATACTGAAGTTGTAACAGACACCATTCTAAGTAATGGTTTTCATATAAAAATGAAAACATACTCCAACATGGAACAAAGTGTCTTGAACACTTTTAATCGCGACACTATAAACCACAAAGAATATTATAGAGAGTTTGTTTCAGAAGTTATAATTACAAAAGATTCGAAAGAAATTTTTAATAAAAAAGTTGATAAACAGTTTTTAGATACAATTATAGAAGATCTACAATTAAACAATGCCATAGTTAAATTATCCTTAGATGAATCTTCATCTATTGAAGACAACAAAGTGGTTCTTTCTGCAATGATTCAGAAAATAGATAGTAAAAACATACACTTTTGGGATCTTGTAATTCATTCCGAAGGCACTTATAAATTACAGGAAGTTAAAGAACTTTATGCATATTCTAATTAGTTAATTTTATAAAATGACTAAACAAAAAATCATGTTAGGCTTAAAATTACCAACAGATCCACGTTGGGTAAACATTGTAGAAAAAAATATTGAAGACATCTTAACAGATCATGCCTATTGCGAGCAAAAAGCTGCCAGTACAGCTATTTCTTTAATAGTAGGTTTTCCTGAATATACAGAGCTTGTACAAGAAATGATTGCTTTGGTAAAAGAAGAAATTAGTCATTTTAAAATGGTCCACGATCGTATTTTAGATAACGGTTGGACTTTGGGTCGCGATAGAAAAGACGAGTATGTTTTAAAACTCTTTACATTCTTTCCTAAAGGAGGTAGCAGAACCACACAACTAGTACACAGGTTGCTTTATGCAGCATTAATTGAAGCCAGAAGTTGTGAGCGTTTTAGGTTGCTTTCGGAAGAGTTGGAAGACAAAGAACTTGCTGAGTTTTATAGAAATTTAATGGTAAGCGAAGCCAACCATTATACCATGTTTTTAGGTTTTGCGAGACAATATGGTGACCGAAAAGAAGTCGATGATAAATGGCAAGACCTTCTTGATTTTGAAGCAGGTATCATGAAAGACTTGAGCAAGAAGGAAACTATTCATGGATAAACATAAAAAAACTCCGATGCTATAAGTATCGGAGTTTTTTTATGTTTCAATTATTGTTTAAATCTTGACACCAACACCTATTTGGATGTTGCTGTTTTTTGCTTCGAAAGTGGATTCGTTATCAATAACATTGGTAAATCCATAATGATATCTAGCATCGATAAAAATATCGTTTGTAATAAAGAGTTCTAAACCTCCAACCATCGAAAAAGCAAAGTTTTTTCTATTGTCTTCATGTTCCCACACTTTAACACCAGCCATTGGTCCTGCTCCTATAGAGAACCTCTCGCCAAATCGATATTTAAATAAGATTGGGATTTGTATATAATCTATTCTTAAATCTTTGTCTTTAGCACCTTCAGCAGAAAATTGAATTTCTGGAGCAATTGCAATTGTTTTAGATAGGTCGTATTCACCAAAAAATCCTATGGCAAAACCATTTCTATGTGTGTTTTCAAACACTGGACTTGGATCGAAATCCAGATTGGAAATGTTTAATCCAGCACGAACGCCATATAGGCTTCCTTGTGAAAATGAATATGTAGAGCATATTACAAAAGCCAAAATAAAAATTGTTTTTTTCATAATAAAAATATTTTAAAAAGTAGTTTCGGGTTTCTAATGAGGCTAATATATATGTTTTGATGAAAAGTGATATATAATAAAGATTAAATGTATAATTTTTACTGTGTATTGCTAGAAACTGTGTCGTAGTAGATGCTTTTAATAATCCCATCGGATAATCCTATCTTTGGAACATAGATGTCTTTTGCGCCACTCCATTTCATTGCTGAAAGATAAATTCTTGTTGCAGGAATAATAACATCGGCACGATCTTGATTAAGATCTAATTCTGTAATACGCTCTTCGTAAGAATAAGATTGTAAGGTATTATAATAAGACGTTAAGTAAAAATAAGTCAAAGGTTTACCCAAGGCTTTACCAGAAATTTTAAATATTTTATTGATATTCCCTCCAGAACCAATGACATCTACTTTTTCATAAGCTTCTGTGTTTTGCTTAATCCAATTTTCTAGATCCTGCCAAGTTTCTTTTTTCACAATATCGTTTAGCAGTCTTACGGTTCCAATCTTAAACGATTTAGAGGTTATAGATTCTCCTTTACTAATTACAGTAAACTCACTACTTCCACCACCAACATCTACATACAGATAGGTTTTGTTTTTATCTATATACGAATGTAAATCTGTTGCTGCAATGATAGCTGCTTCCTCTTCGCCTTCTATAATATCAATTTTTATTTGAGTGTTTTTATAGACTAATTCTGTGATCTCATTTCCATTAATTGCTTCTCGCATGGCTGAAGTTGCGCAAGCTTTATATTTTACAACATTATGCGTTTTCATTAATAGCTTAAAAGCTTTCATAGTATCGATAATTCGATTTTTATTGTATTCTGAAATGGTTTGTTCTAAAAAAACATCGGCTCCAAGACGAACAGGGACACGTACCAATGAGCTTTTTTTAAAGCGAGTTTCTTTTCCTTTTTCCTCAATAATATTTGCTATAAGCAACCTAACAGCATTTGAACCAATATCTATTGCAGCATATTTTTTTATTGAAAGCATATTTAATTTTCCAGTTTTTTAGAATAATAATCGTACAAAGCAAATTGCGACCTTACTTTTGGTGCTTTACTTTTTCTATATTCATTTTTTTGTGATTTATTGAGAATTCTAGCTTTAACATTATCGCTCCAAGAAATGTTGAAGGTTTCTATAAGTTCTTGTTTAATGTCTTCATCGTAAATTGGACAACTTACTTCTACTCTATTTTCTATATTTCTAGTCATAAAATCGGCCGAAGAAATATATACTTTAGGATTGTTATTGTTACAAAACATGTAGAGTCTCGTATGTTCTAAAAATTTATCAACAATACTAATAACTTCAATGTTTTCGCTCATTCCTTTAACTCCCGGAATTAAACAACAGATACCACGAATTATCATTTGAATTTTAACTCCTGCTCTACTGGCTTCATATAACTTATCTGCCATCTGAAAGCTCGATAAACTATTCATTTTTAACCGAATATATGCAGGTTTTCCGTCTTTTACATTTTGAATTTCTGTATCAATAAGTTTAAAAAAAGCTTTTTGTGTATAATGTGGTGATGTAATTATGTGTTTATATCTATATATCTTATAGTTTATTTCGAAGAAACTAAAGACTTTGTTAAGATCTTTTAATATTCTTTGATCTGAAGTAAACAAGGTGTAATCTGTATAAATCATAGCTGTAGATTCATTAAAGTTTCCTGTACTTACAAATCCATAACGCTTTAATTTATTATTTTCTTCACGTTCAATGACACACATTTTACTATGTACTTTTAAGCCTTGAACTCCAAAAATCATGTTGACACCTTCATTTTGCATTTGTTCGGCATAATCGATGTTTGCTTGTTCATCGAAACGTGCTTGAATCTCAATAGAAACTGTTACTTTTTTACCGTTTTTTGCAGCATTAATTAAGGAACTTGCAACATGAGAGATTTCAGCTAATCTATAGATGGTTATTTTTATCGTTCTAACAGCTGGATCTAAAGCTGCTTCACGAAGAAATTTAACAACATATGAAAACGTATGATATGGTGCATATTGCAGATAATCTTTTTTAGAAACACTATCAAAAATACTTTCTTCTAAACTTAATCCTTTTACAGGTAATGGTTCGATTTTAGAATAGAGTAAATCTGTTCTTCCAAGACTTGGAAAGCCCATATAATCTCTTCTGTTATGATATCTACCACCTGGAATGATACTATCGTGAGAATCAATTCCCATTTTTGCCATTAAATAAGATAAGGTTTCTTTGTCTATTGTCTTATCGTATACAAATCTTACAGGTTCTCCAATTTGTCTATGTTTAACACTATCTGATATTTTTTCTATAAAACTTTTACTTAAATCACTTTCAAAATCTAGTTCAGCATCTCTTGTTATTTTTATCATATGAGCAGAAATGCTATCATAATCAAATATATTAAAGATATCATGTAAACAATATCGCAATAAATCGTCTAGCATGATAATGTAACTTTTACCATCTTTTTCTGGTAAAACCACAAAACGATCCATGGTTTTAGAAATTTCAATTAAAGCATATTGATGATTTGCATTATTTAAAACCATCTTTACGGCTAAATAAGCAGCACTATCTTTTAAATTTGGAAGTTCTACTTGATGACTTAAAATAATGGTTACTAAAGCTGGACTTACTTTTTGAATAAAATATTGTTTAACAAACTGATGTTGAGATGCATCTATTTCCGTTTCATTAATAATAAAAATATGTTCCTTTTCAAGTTGCTTTTCTATATTACTTAAAATCTTTAAACTTTCGCTTTGTTGTTCAATTACTATTTGAGTAATTTCTTCTAGCAATTCTTGTGCTCTAATACCCCCTAATTCACTTTTTGCTCCTTTTCCAGCTTCAACAATTCGTTTAACCGTTGCGTATCTTACTTTAAAAAATTCATCCAGGTTGTTAGAAAAAATTCCAAGAAATCTTAACCTTTCAATTATAGGTACATTTTTATCGGCCGCTTCTTGCAGCACTCTAGCATTAAATTGCAGCCAACTAATTTCTCTATTTATATAATTATTATCAAGCTTTTCTGCTTTTGTCATAAAATCGAATTTATTACTACAAATATATTCTATTAGAATTTATTATTAAGAAGAATTTTGCCATACTTCATCTACTTTAATATGTAAAAAAAGTACAGGTTTAAGGATGGAGTTTACTTAAAAAACATTGTATACCATGTATTCATGCTATAATAATTACAGTATTAAGTTATTCTCTATAATCTTTAGGAAACATAATATGAGTTGTATGACCTTTCTTAATATACTGCCAAGAGTCTATTTGAAAATCTATGACTACTAATCCACTTGTAGGAACATTTTCTATATATCTATCTCCATATGTATTTACAAAATATGTTAATGCATGATTATGACCAAAAATCATTAAACTATTTATATCATTTTCAACTGTTTTAATCACTTCAACAAGATTTTCTCCAGAAAAATCATAAAGATTTGCATTTAAAATGAGGCTTTTATTATTAATATTTAAATTATTTATAAATATTTCGGCCGTTTTTTTTGCTCTTTTTGCAGTACTTGAAAGTACTTTGTCTGGAACCATTTCTAATTGTTTAAACTGCAATGAGACTAATTTAGCATCTTGTAACCCTCTAGTTTTCAACCCTCTATCATGATCACTAAGATTCTCTTCCCAAGAAGATTTAGCATGTCTAATTATGATTAGTTTTTTCATTTTTTACGATTAAATGCATTTTTTATCGATAAAGTGTTGCGTATGTCGGACATATGACTTATTTTGGCTACTTTAAAAATACAGTGAGCTATTAAAAATATCAAATATTATTTATTATGACTATAAAATCTTAAAAATTTAAATAACAAATAACTAGTTTAAAAGTTTGGGGCCATAAAACTCAATCGGCTAATTAATCTATTTTACCGATTAAGTGTTTCTAACTCTCATCTTATCGAATTTATAAGTTATTTAACATTTTTATTTGATTGGATTGTTTAATCGCTATTTATTTGTTACGTAAGCTATTAATTAAAAATGATCCCAAGTCTAAAAAATTTACTTAATCCATTTTACATTGATGTATCAATGTACTTCCCTCAACAACCAATACAAAATACTGTAATAGAATTACTTAAAATATAATTTTATTAAAGTTTTACATTTTATTATTTAAGGTTTAACAAAATTAAACTTAAAAAAATTATGAGAAATAGAATTAAACTAACGTTTACAAACTATTTATTAGTTTGTTTTATGATGATTTTCTTTACAAGCATAAGTTTTGCGCAAGAAAATAACATTTATAAACTGCCTGATAATTCGGACCAAAATTCATTAAGGTCATCAAGAATTACAAACTATCCACAAGATTTATTATACGACTTAGAACCTTCTGTCTACATTAAAAATAATAATGTAGAAAATGTTGTAGGTGTTGCTTCTCCAAAAGTGCTAAAACTTAAGGACGTCAATTCTATTCCATTTTTATCAAATAGAAATGCCTTGTATAATAAAGTAGAAATGATAACTATTAATGTAACATCTCTAAGTGATTTATCAAGACCTTTTATTGTAGATGATATTAGAGGGTTTGCTAATTTAAAATACATCTATATTAAAAGTGAATTCTTAATCACAGAAAACCAAATAAGAAACTTTATCCAAAATGCCGATCCTGAGATTAGTATTTTTTACAAAATATTTAATCGCTCATAATTGGTATTAACTTCATTAAAAGTTACACAAATGGAAAACTTATACACTTCAAAATTTAAAAACTATAAATCTTTTGCTCAATTTGCATTAGTAGCTGTTATTTTCTTATCAGCTACATTTTATAGTTATAGTCAAGTAAGAGTTGATTTTGAACCGAGAACTTCAATTTACACTCCGTCAAAAACCATATACAATGTTAAAGGGGATTTTACCATGATGGGAAACACCAATTTAACTTTGGTATCTTATGGTGATAACACCAACAACGGTGGTAACGACATGCGTTATGTTGATATTGATTCTGATGTCAACACCTTAAACTCTTCATCTGCAGTACTTGAACTTTCAGAAGAAAACGGCGCCATTCAAGAATGTTCTAACATTGTATATGCTGGTTTATATTGGAATGGTCGTGCTGGTTCGAGTAATACATTTACTGTAACTAAAAATGTCCCTACAGGAAACACAACAACGCAACAAATAAACACTACAGATGTTATTTATGATAATGAAAATATACCTAATACTAATTACTCCCTAGATATTAGTAGTTCTGGTGGCACATATACATACACGTTTACACCTTCAGGTGCAGGCAATGTCATAAGTTTTATATATAGAACATCTGGCAATAACGAAACATTACATGTCTCTGTAAATAGTGGCCCAGAAACGGTTGTCCCAACTAATTCTGTGGATGATAACAATGCGTATTTAAGCACACCTTATCAAATACATTCTGATGCAAATTATACCTTGGAAGTAACACGTTTAAGATTACAATGGACAGATAGAGCTTATGTAAATATTTCTTATTTAGAAACAGTAGACGAATATACTACCATAACAAAAAATTACGATAAACGTAAAGTTTCAATTAAGGGTCCAGGTGCTGGAAATTACACCCAATTAACGGCAGATGCGAATGATATTTATTACCCAACTTCATCAGACGATTATATGTATTCTGCATACAAAGAAGTTACAGATTATGTTAAAACACATGGTCTAGGTAACTATTTTGTTGCAGATATTGCGTTGAGAGAAGGTGATCCAGATGGTACCGGTTACTATGGTGGCTGGGGAATGGTTGTTGTTTACGAAAACACTAAAATGAAATGGCGTGATGTAACTGTTTTTGATGGGCATGCTTATGTGGTTTCTGGAAGTAATAATCAATACATTATTGATGTTGATGGATTTAATGCCGTTCAGAGTGGAGATGTAAATGTAAAATTAGGTGTTATGGGTGGTGAAGGTGATGTTGCCTTTACTGGTGATACATTCCAAATTGAAAATAGAGACACCAACACTTATACAACCTTAAGTCATTCTGGAAACAATACCAATAACTTTTTTAAATCCTCAATAAATACAGGTGGAAACTTAAGAAATCCTAGTTTATTAAATAATACAGGAATAGATATTAGTATGTTTTATATTAATAATGCGAATAAATCCATTATTGATAATCAACAAACAAGTACATCCTTTAAATATTTTACAAATGGAGATACGTATTCTATTCATAATGTAACTTTTTCAGTAGATGCCTATATACCAGAAACTGAAGGTTTATTATCTTTAGAAACAATTAATGGAAACCCAGCTCCTGCAAACCCAGTTGTAACTCCTGGCGATATTGCTAGTTATAAAATAGAAGTCAAAAACAAAGGGTCTGAAGCAATTGTTGATGGTAGATTGGTGATACCAATTCCATTTACATCAAATTATGTCCCTGGAAGTATTAGCACAAATCAATATCATACATTATTCCAATCTAATCCACCATACTTTGACGCTGCAGAAGGTGCTACAGGTGCCATTATTTGGGATATGCCTTATATTCCATTAAACGAAGGTACAGAAGAAGAAGGTACTTTAGGTCTTAATATGTTATTGGCCGATATTACTTTCGAATTAAAAGCTACTACAGATTGTTCCATACTTATTAATGACAATTGCGCACCAAAAATTGTGCTTTTAGGTGGTTATATTGAAGGTACGGGTCAATTGTCAAGCACAGATTATTCTTTACCTCTCATTCAAGGATATCAAACAAATGGTGTCTGTCAAGGAGAACCAAACGCAGATCCTATTGAAATAGGAATTGATTCAGAACAATTTATCCTCGATAATTGTACAGATGCCTCTGTAGAAAGAGAATTCTTTTACTGTGGTAGCACAGTAAATGGTATTCCTGTTTCTGAAATTTCTGGTAATTTCCCACCTGGCTCAGTTTTTACTAATGAATACCCTATTGATTCAAATACTGAAATTTATGATTTAAACAACCCATTCCCTGCAAACACTGGTGTATCAACTTACTATGCTATACCTCCTGGGGATTCAGGTTGTAACTATATCTTTACAATTGAAATAAATGAACTTGTAACTGTTCCAACGGCTGATAACTTAACATATTGTTTAAACGAGACAGCTAGCCCTTTAACAGCTACTTCAACAGATCCAAGTTATGTTTTATTATTTTATACAAACAATGATCCTGGAGCAATTGGACAAACTACATTAACACCAAATACCACTACTGCTGGAACATTTACTTATTATGTTTCTGAAGGTCCTAGTGAAGCTTGTCAAGGAGATCTTGTAGCTATAACTGTAGAAGTGCTTGAAGAAATTAGTATTACTTTAGAAGATTTAACTCCTACAGACTGTGCTAATGGAAACACTGGTGCTATTGATATCTCAGTTACTGGAGGTTCTGGTAATTATACATACGCATGGAATGATGCTGGAAGCTCTACAACTCAAGATATTTCAGGTTTACCTGCTGGAACTTATACTGTTTTAGTTGAAGATGTAGATTCTAATTGTAGTGCTACTGCTGAATATGAAATTACTGTTGAAGACGCTACGCCTCCTACAATAACAGCGCCTAATAATTTTTCTATTGAAGGCTGTCTAGCTACAGATATTACTAATGGAGGTCTAACTTCATTACCTTACAGCGAAACTGATACAGCTATTACTGAAGCAGAGTTTTTAGCTGAAGGTGGTACATTTACTGAAGATAATGTTACTAGTATAACTTATCAAGATAATTCGTCAGGTTCTTGTCCTCTTATTATTACAAGAACATTTACAATTGTTGATGGTTGTGGCATTGCCGCAACAGCAGATCAAACAATAACTATTAATACACCTGCTTTAACTATTAATGAAGCCGATGGTGCTGAACCGGTAAATTGTTTATCTGAAGCAACTGAAACATTTACAATTCCAACAATTACTGATGCTTGTGGTAATAATTTAACTCCATCAAATGCAGTTATAACAGATAGTCCAGATCCAATAACTTGTGAAGGAACAAGAACTTATACCTATACCTATACTGATTGTAATAATAATCAAGATACTTGGTCATATGTTTATACCATAGAATATATCAATCTTGATCCTATTGCTGAAACAACCGATACTGCTGATTGTGTGGCTAACATTAATGTGCCAACACCTCCATCAGTTACAGATAATTGTGGTAACGACATCACTCCTGTAGGACCTGTTGTATCTGATGCTCCAGCTTGTGAAGGCGAAGTAACTTATACTTGGACATATACAGACTGTGCTGGGAACTCGCAAAACTACGTACATAGAGTAACGATTGATTTTGCGGACTTAGATCCTATTGCTGAAACAACTGATACTGCTGATTGTGTGGCTAACATTAATGTGCCAACACCTCCAACAGTAACAGATAATTGTGGTAACGACATCACTCCTGTAGGACCTGTTGTATCTGATGCTCCAGCTTGTGAAGGCGAAGTAACTTATACTTGGACATATACAGACTGTGCTGGGAACTCGCAAAACTACGTACATAGAGTAACGATTGATTTTGCGGACTTAGATCCTATTGCTGAAACAACCGATACAGTTGATTGTGTGGCTAACATTAATGTACCAACACCTCCAACAGTTACAGATAATTGTGGTAACGACATCACTCCTGTAGGACCTGTTGTATCTGATGCTCCAGCTTGTGAAGGCGAAGTAACTTATACTTGGACATATACAGACTGTGCTGGGAACTCTCAAAACTACGTACATAGAGTAACGATTGATTTTGCGGACTTAGATCCTATTGCTGAAACAACCGATACAGTTGATTGTGTGGCTAACATTAATGTACCAACACCTCCATCAGTTACAGATAATTGTGGTAACGACATCACTCCTGTTGGACCTGTTGTATCTGATGCTCCAGCTTGTGAAGGCGAAGTAACTTATACTTGGACATATACAGATTGTGCTGGAAACTCGCAAAATTACGTACATAGAGTAACTGTTGAATTTGAACCATTT
>NZ_JBJFLO010000019.1:0-2690 GCF_045363175.1 Xanthomarina sp. GH4-25 | reverse complement strand
ATGTAACCATTACCTTTTGTTGCATTCCTTACCATAATTTTTTCGCCACCACAGCTAATAATTATAATAAAAAGTAAGGGTAGAAATTTTTTTTTCATTGATTTGGTCAAATGTTTTACAACGTGTTTGTGTATGATTAGTAAGGGCAAGAGTGTATAGCTTTTCGTATATGAACATAGATTGATATAAACATTAACTTTAAATTAAGCAACAAAGCCCTTATTGATTATACACGGTGTTGTGTGGCGTTTTTATGTCGGTTAAAGATAATAATTCATCCAAGACAAATAAACTTTCTGAAACACAAAAAATAGAATGGACTTTGCCTATTTGTGTTTTGGAATATAATTCTACAATTCTAAAACGTATTCCTCTTTCTGAAAATCAATAGATAGTTTTTTGCATTTCATCATAAATTCAGTTCCGAAAACTAATGGAAATTGAAATCCGTAAGGCATCTCTTTAAATTCCTCGCTAAAATATACATCTATTCCTTTGATAATAAAATCTATATTAAAAACACTTGTTTCGGAAATACCTTCTTTTAATGGGTACAATCCATAATCTATATCCGTTGCTTTTAAATTTAATTCTTTCGCAAATTGTGGTGTTATATGTGTTTTTACAGCTCCAGTGTCTAATATAGCCTCGATTCCATTGTAGTAAATATGGTCTTTAGGTAAATTAACTCCAATGATATTGATTTTCATGTAAGGAATGCCGTTTGGTGTTGTTTTTCCTTTATATGTTTTTCCGAAATTATATCTTTCGTTATTCATCTTCCTTTATCGGTTTTAAATGACACACAACGTGTTTGTGTATGGCTAGTTGCGTTGGCGAGAACTAAGTTAACAAAAGAAAACTAACCAGTAGGAAAATCCGCAGGATTTTCCGAGTACACACAAACTAGCAATTGGTTATACACGTTGTTGGGCAATCGTTAATCTGGCCAAATTACTGTTTCATCGTCATCTTGGTAATTCGGAAAAAGAGTAACAGAATCAACAATTCCATTATCCAACCAAAACGATATTCCAGTTGAGTCAATTACATAATCTTTCATGTTTAATTCTTTAAAATCGTCATCCAATTTTAAGTCAGGAAACAGAGATTTGAATCTAAGTATTAGCTCAGATTCATTTATTCCTATTAATTTTTTCCCTTTTAGTGTAAATGCACTTGAATTAAAAGTAATTGAACCTAATCTATAATCCTCATCAGAAGAGAACATTAAGTCAACTCCTAGTTTGTGATATTCAAGAATAACTTCATTTGAGTTGTCACTATATTGGTTTTTTATTTGTTCATTGGGTTTTCCTAAGAGTCTTTCGACTTGACCAAGTGTTAGTCCTAGTTTGATTTTATCAAATCCAACATATGGTATTATCTCGATTTTCATATAATGTTGCCCAACGGTCTTGTATATGAAAAGTAACGTGTTGATTTTAAGTTACCTTTCGATTAGTCGTTGTGTTATTAAATGCGCCGAAATTCTAGGCTCGGCACTTACCTAGTTATTTTTTATATACGGTGTTACCTGCTGTATTTTATTTCGATTAGTTTTCTTAATTTAGTCAAAAATATTTTTTATGACTAAAGAAGAATATAATAAAATACTTGAAGGTATTGAACTACTAACTGAAAATCAGTTGAGACTTTACAGAGAGGTTCAAGAACTTAAAAAGTTAGTCGAGAAGAAACACGACTCATAATTGTCCTATACATATCGTGTATTTCGCTGTATGTATAACCTTTTAGTTTTTCTATAATTTCCTCTATTGTTTTTTCTTTATCTTTCATCCTGTTAATTTAATTATATGTTTTATGAAAATTTCAGATAAGGATTTAGAAACTGTAAAATCATTAGCTGATGATGTTAGTGTTGATATTACTCAAATAGCTTCAAACAGAGCTTCTGCTTTTTTATCCATCGAGACTATTAGGCACGTCCGAAAAAGTACAAGAAACAATATCCTATTCATACTTTTAGGCGCATTGATTGGAATCAGTCCATCAATAATCGAATCCATGAAGGAAGAACCAAATATAGATAAGCAGTTATTAGACCTGCATAAACAACTCCACGATATAGAACTCCAACTAAATCATTCTCAAAAGAATGATTCCAAAAAAGATTCGCTATAGATTTTTTCCAAAATCCGCTTTTTTCATTACCCGCCCATTCGTAAGTCGTATCGTTAAGTTTATCAATAGATTTTAAAATAATATTCATTCGTTTGTTGTTTTTCCACAACGTTGTTCCATATTGCAGGTAACAATTGGATATAGACAATTGTCTATATCCATCTTATAACGCTAAGATAGTAAATCTTTAATTTCCAGATATGATTTAATAACTTGGTGAGTATTTATATCTATAGGATTAAGAGTTTTATAATGGATACTTTATTTTAACTAAAGGGCATGTTTTTATAAAAAAATAAGTAGATTTACCCTTTAATAATTACTAATTAGAAAGTCAAAACTGCATACGTTTTTGCATACGATTTCAAAATAAAACAGCTCAAACCCCCAGTGTTTGTGTTGAGAAAGCGGTCGAGGTCGGACTCATAACCCGAAGGTCACTGGTTCGAGTCCAGTTCCCGCTACTAAATGTAAATCGTTTGAAATCAATGGCTTTGTTTGCACAAAGCCATTTTTTTATGTTTATATTAAATGAATTTCTAACG
>NZ_JBJFLO010000018.1:0-3628 GCF_045363175.1 Xanthomarina sp. GH4-25 | reverse complement strand
GTGTTTTCCGGTTGTAAGTTCGGCTAAAATTTTCAGTTTAAAAGGTTCTGAATACCGTCTGATCACTTTGTCATTTCTATACATAATGTTTAAAATTATGTAGCCTTATTTTAGGACGGGTCATCATTACTGCCAACGTTGTTGTATATGGTTTGTTGCGTGGTTTAAGCACCTAATTTAGCAAATAAAAACCGAATAGAAAATCCGCGAGGATTTTCGTAAGTAGGCTAGAACTAGCAATAAATTATATACGGTGTTACAAACAGTTTTTATTTCAGATGCTTGTTATAATTCAAAATTATAGCCAAAACTTAATTGTACAACAGTATTTGTTGCTTTTATATCAATGTCTCTAAATGGATTGGTTTGCTCATATTTCACAGCAATTAACTCATTAAACCCTTGATACAAATTAAGTTCCACAAAAAAGTCTTTAATATCTATTCCTATTCCAAGATTAAGTCCGTAATCTAAACTTTTTAAATCTCCAAAATCAAATTCTCTTTTTTCCGTGTCCAATAAAAATCCAATTTGAGGACCTGCTAAAATATAAGGCTTGTTAAAAAACTTAAAATTTAGAGGAATATTTATATATGATGTTTGATATTTTATATTATCATAAAAATCTTCTCTATCTCCTTGTTGAGAATAAATTAGTTTTGGACGAAATGCGATTTTTTCTGAAAAGTCTAATTCATAGACAGCTCCAAGATGTAAACTGAAAGAGTTGCTGTGTATTCCGAAACTTTTTAAAATTCCATCGGAAAGTGTTGAGCCATTTACTCCTGCTAAAATTCCTATTTTGTTTTGCGAAAAAGATAGAAATGGTAAAAAAGTTAATAATCCAATTAAAAATATTTTTTTCATTGCGGTAATTTTAGTTGATTAGTAGTATTCGTAAACTATAGTTTCTGTTCCATCTGTTTTAGAAGTAGCATAATCATCATTATCAAAAGTATAAGTATAATTTTTTTCCGAAATAACAGTATCGTTAGATAAATCTGTTAAAATTCGAGAAGTTGGATTATTGTTGAAAGAAAAGAAATCATCTATTAAAACTATGTTTGGTTGAAAATTAAGAAATGGACTTTTTTTAGTGTCGTAGGTAAATGTTAATTCTTGGTCAGAAATAGCAGTATTTAAGTAATCGTGTTTTCTTGAAATCACATTATTATTTGTATCATACTCAAAAATATATTCTTCTGAATATGTAGTTTGACCATTACCAATATATTGAATATATTCTATATTATTATTAGTAAACGAATAAAGAAATCGCTCGTCAAGTGTAGTATTATTATAAAAATCTTGTCTTTCTATAAGTAGTCCATTATTGTAAACATACTGTTCAATTGAACCGTCTGAAACTCCGTTTAAATCTTGAAATTCGGCTCTGTCTAAAACTCCATTATTATAGTAGAATTGTTTAATAAAATCGTCTCCAGTTCCTGCGCTTTGCATTCTGTCAATTTTGTTGTCATCATTGTAGAAAAAAGTTAGGGAATAATTTCCATTTCCGCTAAAGGTCATTTTTTTGAGTAATTTAGTTGTTTCTTCAGGTATTTGGTCATCAGTTCCGTTATTGTCATCTGATGAACAAGACAAAATCGTTAATCCAATTAAAAAGACAAGTAGTAAATTCAGTTTTTTCATTGCGTAAAGTTTGGTTTAAATTGTTTGTAACGGTTTTGTATAAGATTAGTTGCGTGTTTTAAGCACCTAATTTAGCAAATACAAACCGAATAGAAAATCCGCGAGGATTTTCGTAAGTAGGCTTGCACTAGCAATTAATTTTATACGGTGTTAGGCAACGTATTTTATTCAAAGTATTCAATTGTCCGTTTTACAATTCTTAACGGTTTATAGTTTTTAAATTCAATTTTTTCAATCCAATTATTTTCTAAATCATATTTAAAATCATACCTCCAAACATCGTTTGTTTTTCCATCAGTTGTTTTGACTGATTTTTCAATCAAATCCCCATTTTCATTGTATAGATTTCTTTCAATAAGTGCAAATTCATTATCTCCAATTACTGTAATTGATTCCTTTAGTTCTCCGTTTTTGTGATATTTATTTTTTGTTTCGTCAAAGGTCGAATCATTTTCGATATTGAATTTCTCAACTAGTAGTTTATTGTTCTTATCGTAAATGTATTTGTTTTCTATTCTGATTGTATCCCAAGTTCTATACTCGATAACCTTTTCTGTTTCTTTCAGATTTTGATTATTAAAATTTCTCTCTATAAATTTTACAGGAACATCTCCAAATTTAAATTCACTTTCGGAAATCGCGTTGTTATTTTTGTCATATTCTACGCTGTAAGTTAAGTGAACTGTGTCATTTTGAATGACTTTTCTTTTAATAGGTCGATTATTTTCGTCTCTCTCAATTTTATGAATCCGCTTAAATACATCGTTTGACATTATAACTTTATTAATACTGTCTTTTGAATTGTAATTAAACTCGTAATTTAAAAAAGAACCTTTTCCATAATTGTCAATTTCTTTTCTTTTGACTAAAAGGTCATTTTTATCGTAAGTGTAGATTTCCTCATTAATTACTTTACCATTGTAAAGAAACTCTTTTATTGAGGTAAGATTTCCAAGTTTATTAAATTCGAGAAGAGAATTTCTGTCAAAAGCGAGTGAATTTATTTTCTCTCCAATTCTAAAAGTGTCTTTTTCAACAATCAGATTGAAAAGTTCAGATTTCACAGACTTTATTTTTCCATTAAAGTCATAGTTCGATAGGTCACTTTTTCGGTCTGAATTGACTTTTGATTTAGAGCAACTAAACAACAAAAGACAAAATGTAAATAATATTCCGAATATTTTTTTCATATGTTGCCTAACGTTTATGTATAAGGAAAGTTGCGTGTTTGTGTGCGAGGATTTTCCGTAGGAAAATCAGAAGCTAGCAAACGAGCAACTAACTTTGGTTTAGCTAAAACTAGCAATTTTTTTTATACGGTGTTGTACATAGTGCTTTTTAGTTTTCAAATTTTACATATATCGTTTCAACGTCAAAGTCAGACCATTTAATTTTTAGCGTATCATTTTTCGTTGAAGTGATTATTCCTTTTTGAATAAAGTCATTATAAAAAACCGTTATTTTATTTTCGTCCAAAATGTATGGCATATGTCCGTTACCATCGTAGTCAGCAACAAGGAAATCCTTTGCGGTCAGCCAAAAATCAGCGTGTGGTCCGTTTGGGTCTTGAGTCCAAATTCCGAATGCTTGAGTTGTGTCAATCTTTAAATTCCGTATGATAGTTTTTTCAGGACGTTTTATGTTTTCTATTTCAGGGTTGTCAGTATTGTATTCCGAAATCGTAAAAGTTTCTCGTTTGTCTGGATTTGCCAATTCATTGTAACCATTCAGAGAATCAATTTTTAATTCCGATTCCGTATTTGAGTTCAGTCCGTTATTTTTCTTTTCGTTTTTGCACGAAATACCGATTAAAATCAGAACGAAAATTGATATATAATTCAGTTTTTTCAGCATGTCTTGTCCTGAAATATGGCTACAGGTTAAAATTGAATTTACGCTGATAATTTATATACCATATTTGGTGTTTTATAGTCTAAAGATAAATGTAATCTTATTTCGTTGTATAAATTAATTG
>NZ_JBJFLO010000017.1:0-4162 GCF_045363175.1 Xanthomarina sp. GH4-25 | reverse complement strand
CACTGTGTATAAAAAATGCTTATTTTAGTGCTTAACCAATAGAAAGTGCGTGTTTGCTTTCTTCCGATTTTCGTTCCGAAAATCCTCTGACACAAACACGCACTTTTCATACACGAAACCGTTGTGCATAATTAATTAAGATATAATATGAAAAGAATTTATTTGTTAGGTATTTTACTTGTGAGTTTTTCTCAACATGGAAATTGTACTCAAAAGTTAACGGAAGTTATTCAATTTGCATCAGTAGAAAAGTCTCAAATGCTTTTGTCCCAAGAAGACGACTTTACAGATCGTTGGAGCCCTTTAGATATTGATATCCGGATGCAAAAAGCAAATAGCACAAAAGAAGAATTGTTAGCATATATCCCTACTCAAGCCTTGGAATGGGATGATAAAGATAAGCGTCTCTTGTATTCAATAATTGAGAAAATTGATACAGAAATTTTCAGTCAGGGATATAAATTAAATATTCCTGACACTATATTTTTTATAAAAACAACAATGGATGAAGAGTTTAAAGGAGCCTCAGGATATACAAGAACTAACTATATAATACTAAATACTGATAAAATAAAAGTATCTAATGATATGCTTGAACACGTCATAATACATGAACTTTTCCATGTATTATCCAGGCATGATCCTGAATTCCGGTCGAAAATGTATGGTCTTATCGGTTTTAAGATGATTAATGAGATTCGATTGCCTAATGATTTACAGGTTATGAAACTTACAAACCCCGATGCTCCCTATATCGACAGTTACATTCAGCTTGAATATGACAATCAACCTGTTAAATGCGCCATGATTAACTACTCTAAAAAAAGTTATAGAGAAGGTACTATCAAGGAATATTTAAATATTGGTTTCTTAAAATTAACAGATTCAGAAGAATATAAAATTGATTATATCGATGAGAAACCGATGATTTATTCAATTCAGGAAGTATCTGATTTTTTCGAGCAGGTTGGAAAAAACACAAATTATTTAATATCCCCTGAGGAAATATTGGCTGAAAATTTCACACACATATTACTAAATAAGAAAGACCTTCCAAATCCCGAGATCATTGATAAGATAAAAAAAATATTGAGGGAATAACTATGCACAACAACGTATAAAATTAATTGCTCGGTACGAGCCTGCTTACGAAAATCCTCGCGGATTTTCTATTCGGTTTGTATTTGCTAAATTCGTTGCTAAACCACGCAACTAATCTTATACAAGACCGTTGGCAGCCATTAAATACTGAGCGCTAACCATTTATATAAGATATATATGAAATTTGAAAAAATTCTAAAGAAAATACTGATCTGGTTACCTTCGATCATAATAACATTATTTTTTATCCCAAACGCTTTAGATAAAATATTTAATTCTAGTCAAACGGATAAAATTGTTGCAAATAGTGCTGTAATGATTACTACTGGTATTTTTCTTTTGATAGCAACTGCTCTGTTTTTGTATAACAAAACCATACTTATCGGAACGACTCTTTTAGCTCTCTATATGACCTTAATTGTATTTATCCATATGTACAAAGGGAAACCTTATGAAGTAACCATTCTGATAGTTATGGCAACAATATTCGCTTCATATATTAGAAAACCGAAAATCTTTAATCATAACTAGAAATAAACGGCAGCCAACAATGTATATTAATCATGGCTTTTGCGGTAATTGAATTAAAAATCTTACAAATAATTAACTATATTGTATATCGGAAAAAATCGTTAAGCTTACTCTTCTGAGCCTCACGCAACTCTGACAAATTTGTAACAAAGAATAATGTGCAAAGGGTATCGTTGCTTCAAGCCGCACAGCAAGCCAGGCGCCACGATTATTATACAATTCCGTTAGCCACAAGTTGACCAGACCAACAAAATTTAGTAATAAATTCAAGTTTTTAGATTTTTAATGAACGAATTTCAATCCGAAAATATAACTGAAATCAAAAAATGAAAATCCTGATTGAAAAACCATATCTGATTTTTTGGACATCAATTCCAATAATAATTTTGTTTGGAATTTTAACTAAAGCCGATTCTTTCGGATTTAACATTCACGATACTTATTTTGTAATTGGAATTAATCATTTAATAATTTTAATTTCAATACTTTTTGGAATAATCGGACTTGGATATTGGATTGTGCTAAAAGCCAACAGAAGGTTATCCAAATGGCTGAATTTGATTCATATTACGCTGACTTTTGGCGGAATTTTACTCATATGGATTTTAGCTCAACTTTTCCGAGAATCAGTAATGGAATATGATTTTAATAATAATCTGACTTTTGGAATTTATTTAATAGCTTTAATTGCCATTTTCGGACAGTTAATTTATCCGATAAATATAATAAGCGGAATAATAAGAAAACGGAATAAAACCAGTGGCTAAGAACGTGTATAATTAATGGCTTGTTCTCGCCTACTTACGAAAATCCTCGCGGATTTTCTATTCGGTTTTTATTTGCTAAATTAGGTGCTTAAACACGCCACTAATCATACACAAGACCGTTGTACGCAAGTTAAAAAAAATGAGAGTAACATTAATTTTACTGACTTTATTCATAATCCAAACTACAAAAGGACAGAATAATCTTGCGGATTTAAATGCATATATTAAAAAAACAGAGAACATTTCTGAACTATCAAATTTAAAATCCGTCCAATTTGATTCTCTCTCAATATTATCGACATTTAATGAATTAGAAAGGCAAATTGATTTTGGGTTTAAGCATCACCGAATTTTAATTGTGCCATATTCAGGTTCGGATTTGAAATTAAATTTGGTTTCAAAAAACGGAGAAATTCAGATTACTTGGATTTCGGAATTTGATCCAAGCAATGACGTAAATTTTAATATCCTGAATGTCCCTAAAAATTCTGACTTTTTAAAAGAGTATGTTCAAAATCACAACGGATTTTATAAAACGGAACTGACTGAATCTGATTTTGAAAACCAAATTATTAATGAATATGTAGTCGGATTTGGCTGTAGCATTGATGGACTTACCGTTCCAAAAGAATCAAAAAAAATGTTGAAGTTAGTTAAGAGAAAAAATAGAGAAGAACTTAATAAATATTTGACATCATTTTCACCTGAATTACAAACTCTTGGAGCGATTGGACTATTGAAAATCGGTAAATTAACAAAAGAGCAAAAGAACATTATTAAACATCTAAAAAATAAAAACTCTGTGATTTATAGCTGTTCTGGTTGCTCATATGGGATTGGAGAAACATTTAGCGAACGAATTGAAAATTATGAATAAAAAACCTGCGTACAACACTGTATATAATTAATGGCTAGTTTTAGCTTACTTACGAAAATCCTCGCGGATTTTCTATCCAGTTTTTATTTGCTAAATTAGGTGCTTAAACACGCCACTAATCATATACAAAACCGTTAGGGCAAATTTGAGAAAAACCGAATGTTAGATATAATTGGAGAATTACTTTTTTGGCGCGAAGATTATAAATTTGCGAAACGGAAAAAAGCCAGACGTGAATTTGAAAAGGAAAATAATCTTCCGAAAAAATTAATGATTCATCCTGTTTGGAAATTATTCGGAATTTTTATGTTTTTTGTGCTAATAGCAAAATTAGTAATTGGACATTTCTTCTTTTCTGATTATGGAACAAAAAAAACGACTGAAAAAATAGCTGAAATTGAATTGATTCTTGAAAATGAAAAAAGCTCACTCGGAATCTATCCTGAAAAACTGAATATTATAATTAGAAATAATCCCTTAAGGAAAAACATTACGTCTGATTATTGGAACAACGAGTTTTTCTATGAACAAATTGAAAACGGACTTGGTTACGTTCTTATCTCAAAAGGTAAAGACGGAATTATAAAAACAGAAGACGATATTAACGGAATAAAAAACTTGCCCTAACACCGTGTATAATTAATTGCTTTGGTCGTTGCTTATTTGGAAAATTCCTTCGGAATTTTCTCGCGTTCGTTTTTGTTTACTAAATTAGTTGCTGAAACACGCAACTAACCATACACAAACACGTTACCCAACATTTTGACCCGTCCTAAAATAAGGCTACATAATTTTAAACATTATGTATAGAAATGACAAAGTAATTAGACGGTATTCAGAACCCTTTAAACTGAAAATTTTAGCCGAACTTACAACCGGAAAACAC
>NZ_JBJFLO010000016.1:0-5563 GCF_045363175.1 Xanthomarina sp. GH4-25 | reverse complement strand
CAATTAATTTATACAACGAAATAAGATTACATTTATCTTTAGACTATAAAACACCAAATATGGTATATAAATTATCAGCGTAAATTCAATTTTAACCTGTAGCCATATTTCAGGACAAGACATACAACTGAACCAAGTGTTTACTTTACTGACTACTGAAATCTCTTTATTTTTTTCCTTTCTTTTTCAGCAAGTTTGCGGAAGAGTTATTTGGAAAGTGCAATTTTTATAATTAAGAAAGTGATTACCTTCTTTTCTTTTTTCCGCCTTTATAACCTTTAGACGGTTTTAACCAATTTGGTTTTTTGTCTTCTTCAACGTAATCGATTTGCTTAATAGATGGAACCCTAAAAGAAAAACAAGACTCGCCATTTACATTAGTTAAAGCAAAATCACCGTGGGAGATAATATCCATACCAATTAAAATTTCAGTATCACCGGACAGAACAGCCTCAATAACTCTAATACCTTGAACTCTTATTCCATTTGGCAAATAGATATTTACTAAATAAGTAGGAACTTGAGATGAACCACCTGCGTGATTGGAAGTCACTAATCCTGTGGGTTTTAGACCAAGTTCTTTTGCTACTTTAGATGTTATAACTGTACCTGTTGCACCAGTGTCCCAAATAGCCTCATACTGATTAACAGCAACGGGAGTTGGCGGATTTGTTGGTAATACAGCATCCGAAACACCACATTGTGTCTTTAATTGGTTTATACGACCATTTGCTTTTAATGTAAAGGCTTTAAATTTAGGCATTCAGAACAACTCTTGAATGATATGTTTCAGTATAAGAGTTGCTTCCTGGCGTACAGTGCTGAATTAGAAATGTTCCGACTTCGTGAGATTTTCTTGTTTCTGACAAAGCTTCAATTTCAGTAGAATAATCACCCAAAACTTTATCGCCTTTTATGACAATAAATCGACCATTGAATTTTTTTAATAATTCATCTTGGTTGTTTAGATAATATTTAAACTCTTTTTCTAACATAACGGTAGTTATTATTTGTATCTAATATACAAAAACGTGTGCAAAGATACAATATTATTCAATACAATTTACTATAAACAATTAACGTACCATTTTTTGCTTCCGATTGTCAGCAATTTGCCTTCGCTCAAAAAAAAAATAAAATATTCAGTATGTCAATGAACGTCTGAACTGATTAAAAAGTACTGTTGGCAACACCGTGTATAATTAATTGCTTGGTTCGTGCTTACTTACGAAAATACTCTCGTATTTTCTATTCGGTAATTATTTGCTAACTTACTCGCTGAAACTCGCAACAAACCATACACGAAACCGTTAGCGCCAATTAAACAAGGCAGCTAACTCTTAAATTTTCTGACTTTTGCCAAGTCCTTTTTTGCCGTTTTTTAGATGTTTAATTAAGTCATTTCTTTTCTATAAAGTTACTTCAGACTTGGGATTCGTTCACTTTTGCTCATTTCTGTTTTTAATCCGTTTGCAAAAAAAGTAAACGCTTTAGAATAACTTACTCAAACGCAATCTGTTTTACTTTTTTTTGGCGCATTTATTAAATTTATGTCAGAAAATAAATAACAGTCGCTAACATTATGTATAAAAAATTGCTACTTTTATCCTTAACCAATGTCAGTTGCTTTGTTTGCTTGCTTATGATTTTCCTGCGGAAAATCCTCGCACTCAAACACGCTACTTTCCATACATGATCCGTTGTACACCATTTGACAAAAACTCAACTTCTGACATAAAAATCGTGAATTTTATAAAAAACATCCTGACCAGAAAACCAAAAAACCCAACTGAATTTGTTCAGAAGTTTATTCGTGACAGCAAGAAAAGTAGAGTCCAACTTGAGATAATTAGAGATAATGAGATTATACTACAAGTTGATTCGCTTAAATTTACACAGTCTTGGTTCAAAGTATTTGACGTCGATAAAATAAAATATCAAAACGGATTTGTGATTTTTTTTATAATTGACCGCAATGGAATTGAAAATAATCGGGCTTATATTAAATATAAAAAATCGGATTTAAAACTTATAGAATTGGACGAAAAGCACGGACAAACACCAATTCGGACTTTTGCCAAATTTATAGCGGAAACAGATGACAGTGTTCTTTTAGGAAAAGAAATGAAAAAAATCATCGATGGAGTTTTTGATTTCACAGAATCTGACCCTCAAGCATTATTTAATTTGAGATATTTAAAATAAAAAACGGTGTACAACAAAGTATATAAAAAATTGCTAGTTTTAGCTTAACCAAAGTCTGTTGCTTGTTTGCTAGCTTCCGATTTTCCTTCGGAAAATCCTCGCACACAAACACGCAACATTTCATATACATAAACGTTGTGCTTCATTATGACCAACCTTTAACCAATGATAAAATTATTCAGAAAAATTAGACAAGATTTACTTTCAAAAGGAAAAACTGGAAAGTATTTGAAATATGCATTGGGAGAAATTATATTGGTAGTCATTGGAATTTTGATTGCTTTACAGATTAATAATTGGAATGAACAAAGAAAAGAAAGGAAATTAGAAGTATTATATATTGATAGAATTTTAGATGATTTGGAGGAGGAAGAAACTTTCATACAATCATATATTGATTACAATATGAAAGTTAACGAATATGCCATTAAGTCGATTTCTCATTTTGAAAATCCTGAAATAGCAATGCAAAACACGAACCAAGGTCTTATTGATTTATATCAAGCTAGCCAATACAATGATGCCCGAACTACAGCTTCTACTTATAAAGAGCTAAATGCTTCAGGACAGATAAATATTTTAAGAAATCAAAAGCTACGTTTATCACTTATCAACTTTTATGAATTAGATTGGATTAATTCGGGAGTCATTGCTTTATCTAATAAATATAGGGAAAGTTTAAGAAGTTTTATGCCCAGTGATATTCAGAAAAAAATTAGGACAAATTGTGGAGATATTTATGTGGAAACAAAAAATAGCCTTTCAATAAAATTACCTGACAATTGTAAAATAGATATTGAAGATAAAGTTGCAAAAATAGCATTAGAAAATTTGTTGAAAAATGGAACAATTAGAAATGATTTGAATTTTTTAATTGGCAATATGGAATCTAAACTTGTTTATGCTAATTATGTGCAAAAGCAATTGAAAACTGTTCTTGAGGAGTTTTATAATGCAAAACAATAACGAAAGCACAACAACGTGTATAATCAATTGCTAGTGTTGTGTTTACTCGGAAAATCCTGCGGATTTTCCTATTGGTTCGGTTTCTTTTATTAACTTAGTTCTCGCCAACGCAACACGTTGTGCTTCATTACCAGAAACCACTAATCAATGATAAAATTCTTTAGATTAACGAAACATTATTTTGCAAAGCAAAATCAAAGGTCTAGCAGACCTTTGGTTGAGATAGCCGCTTGCGGAATAATTAAATACTCTAAATATGATTAAGTTCTTTAGACGAATACGACAGCAACTACTAACTGAAAACAAGTTCAGTAAATATTTGCTTTATGCGATTGGCGAAATTGTACTTGTAGTTATTGGAATATTGATTGCCTTGCAAGTGAGCAATTGGAATCAAGATCGTAAAGACAGAATCAGCGAACGAAAGATATTGAACAATATAAATAGAGACTTCAGCCAGAATAAGGCAAGTTTCGATAAAGTCAAAGTTATTAACCACAAAAATTTAGCTACGTTGGACAGTATAGTGGAAATGCTACAAGAAGGTGAGATAACAATAGAGAAATATAACAGATATAACAAATTAATAACAGGAACCACTTACAATCCGTATTCAAGTACCGTAGATGCAGTGATCAATTCCAATTCACTTGAGTTGATACAAGACGATGAATTGCAAAAATATCTGGTCTCTTGGAAAGATCTTTTAACTGATTATCTCGAAAGTGAGACTCAATACTTCAAGTTTATAAATGAACAATGGAGAACCTATATTTTACAGAATTCAGATTGGGCAGGAAAAAACAGAGAGATGAATATTAAAGTCCTGTCAAGTATCAAATTTCGGAATCACATCATGGCCAAGAGAGCTCTTATGAATGGGATTATCAAAGCCATAGAGGAAGAACACCTAGAAAATCACATCAATGAGATTATACGATTAACACAACTTAAAGACTAATGATAAAATTCTTTAGATTAACGAAACATTATTTTGCAAAGCAAAATCAAAGGTCTAGTAGACCTTTGGTTGAGATAGCCGCTTGCGGAATAATTAAATACTCTAAATATGATTAAGTTCTTTAGACGAATACGACAGCAACTACTAACTGAAAATAAGTTTAGCAAATATCTACTTTATGCTTTTGGGGAAATCATACTTGTGGTCATTGGAATTCTTGTTGCTCTAAATCTCAATACCAAAAAAGAATTAAAAACGAACAATGACCAGGTAGAAAAAATTTTAACTAGCGTTTATAAGGATTTAGAAGAAGACTTAATTAAAACTATAAATTTTCAAATTGAATTTAACGAAAGAAGAGATTCACTATCAAATATAGTGCTTTCTAAAACTCTAAATGTATCTGATTATACAGTCAATAAAAATGGAGATAATCCTTATTTGACTTTGATAGAAGAGCAAATTGAACCTTATAGGTTTGAAACAAATGCTTACAATAGACTTATTAATAACATAGAAATTATTCCTGAAAAGTATATGCATATTGTTGAAAGACTACAAGATGTGTATGGTGATGAAGCACTTGTTACTAATAATGTGGTGAATGAGAAAAAAGTGTTCCTGGAGAAAGTACAAGATGTATATCAAAGCAATTATGATTGGTATTCAAGAACAGCAAAAAAGGATTATGATGATAAAGTGACCTATCTATTGAATGACAAACAATATCTTAATGATGTTAGAAGATATCAAAAAATTACTAGTCATTTGTTACAACATTTAATTATTCTTAAGTACAAAGCAACCTATGCTTATAATTTGATCCATCATGATTTGGTCCTCGACTTTCAAAAGTCTAATCAAATCGATCTTATGGAGTTTCCTACATTTGAAGAATTAGAAGCATATCTAGGGAATTATAAAAATGAAACTTCTGGTTTGGAATTGGAATTAGTTCGGAATCAGAATAATCTTAGCATTTTAAATGGAGGAATTCTTTACAAAATTAATAAAGACAAATTTCAAATGGCATTCGAAAATACTTCTTTAGAGTTTATTAGAAATACAAGTGAGGAAGTAATATCACTTTCCATTTTTATTAAAAAAAAGAATTTGACATCTAGAGATTCCATAAGGACTATAAAATTAACCAAACTAAAATAACGAAAGCACAACAACGTGTATAGTTAATTACTCGTTTTGTGTGTACTCGGAAAATCCTGCGGATTTTCCTAATGGTTCGTTTTCTTTTACTAATTTAGACCTAGCCAACGCAACTAATCATACACAACACGTTGTGTTTCATTATGACCCGTCCTAAAATAAGGCTACATAATTTTAAACATTATGTATAGAAATGACAAAGTAATTAGACGGTATTCAGAACCCTTTAAACTGAAAATTTTAGCCGAACTTACAACCGGAAAACAC
>NZ_JBJFLO010000014.1:0-13157 GCF_045363175.1 Xanthomarina sp. GH4-25 | reverse complement strand
CACTGTGTATAAAAAATGCTTATTTTAGTGCTTAACCAATAGAAAGTGCGTGTTTGCTTTCTTCCGATTTTCGTTCCGAAAATCCTCTGACACAAACACGCACTTTTCATACACGAAACCGTTACCTGCAAGCTGAAAAAACTATGTTCCAAGATTCAATCACACTGAAAAATCGCCATCAGAAGTTCATAAAGACAGTCTCTGAAAATGGAATAGTTTATGGACTGAAAAGTAAAAATGGATTTGCAACATCAAGTTCAACCCAATTTGAGGATAATAATGGAAATCCAATCGGAATTATATGCTTTTGGGCAGAAAAAGTTCGAGCTAAATCCTGCGCGAAAGACGAATGGAAAAAATACAAAGTGACCGAAATTCCATTAGCTGAATTTATGGAAAATTGGTGCATTGGAATAGCTAATGATGGACTTCTAGTCGGAACACAATTTGACCAAAATCTGTTCGGATACGAAGTCGAACCTTTGGAATTGATTACAGAACTATCATCTGAATTAAAATCAGTCGGAAAGGATTTAAACTTCAGGAAGTTTAACGGAATTACCGATTTGGAAAAACAAGTAAAAAAAATATTAGAATAAATGAAGTATAGTTTCACAAAGTTCGACAATAAAGAATACTATAAAAACAGTACTACTTCCGAAGTTAAAGCTTTAGTCTATAAAATTCGAAATCAAGCATCTAATTCACCATTTCTGAATTTTGACATTAGTAAATTAATATTCACACATTTACCGTTAACAAAAATGAAATATAACGAGGAAGAACTGAAAGAAACAATTTTTGACGCAACGTGGTATTTTAGAAAAGGAAATGAAGAAAAAATATTTGAAATAATAACTGAAAAATTAAAAGCCAGCAGGTAACAATGTGTATAATTCATTGCTAGTTATAGCCTACTTACGAAAGTCCTCGCGGACTTTCTATCTGTGATTTATTTGCTAACTTTAGTGCTTAAATCACGCAACGAAATCATACACTAGACCGTTGGCATTCATTAAGGAAAACAAGAATTAATAATAATAAATTACACTAAAAAGAAAATTATGAGAAAACTATTTTACGTTGCATTTGTAGCAATACTTTTAACTGGCTGTGGTCAGTCAACTGAAAAAAAGAAACCTTTAGAGGCAAAGAAAACAGAGCAAAAAAAGCCAAATATCTTACTGTTAGTAGGTGATGATACAGCATTTGGAGACATTGGTGCATTTGGTTCAGAAGTTAAAACCCCAAATATGAATAAACTTGCAGATGCAGGTATTCGCTTTACAAACTTTCACGTATCACCAGTTTGTTCTGTTACAAGGTCAATGCTTTTAACTGGAAATAACAGTATTGAAGTTGGTTTAGGCGCGTTTGATTATTCTGTATATCCTCCAACTAGAGGGAAAAAAGGGTATGAAACTTACCTAACAGATGACGCAGTAACTATTTCTGAACTGCTTAAAGATGATGGTTATGACGTTTACAAAGTTGGAAAATGGCATTTAGGTGGAGATAAGCCAGGTAGTAAAGGACCTCTAGGCTTTGGATTTACTAAAGAGTTTGGAATTTATTCTGGAGGTTCAAATCATTGGAATAATTTAGCAATGACTCCCGATTTTCACGACCCTGATGGATTAAATAAAAAACGTGTTGAAGAATGGACTTTAAATGGGGAAGCATACGATAGACCTGAAGGAATATATTCTGGTGAACTCTACACAAATCAAATGCTAGAATTTATTAAAGAAGGTGCAGAAAATGAAAAACCTTGGTTTGCATATATGGCATTTACAACAGCACATTTTCCTATTCAAGCCCCAGAGGATTTAATTATGAAATATTATGATAATTATTTAAAACTAGGATATGCTGGATTAAAAAAAGCAAGGTATGAAAGCCTTAAAGAACACGGATTAATTTCTCACGAAGCAACAGAAGCACCTTTTAACGATTTGACAAAAAGATGGGAAAGTCTATCTCAAGAAGATAAGGAAAAGCAAGCAAAAATAATGGCTACTTATGCTGCTATGATAGAAGACCAAGATAGTAGAATTGGTCAGGTTTTGGATTATCTTAAATCTTCTGGACAATTAGACAATACACTAATTGTGTATGTTACAGATAATGGCCCAGAAGGGTTAGAACCAACGAATCCTAAAACAGGAAACCCAGAATTAGCAAAATGGATTGAGAATCAATTTGACTCTTCATTTGAAGCGATAGGAACAGCCAATTCAGAAAATGTAATTGGGACTTCTTGGGCAAATGCAGCGACTGGTGGTTTACAATGGTGGAAATGGTTTATTGGAGAAGGTGGAATTAGAGTGCCGATGATGGTTGTTCCTCCCGGAGCATTTAGTTCAGAATATGCACGTGCTGGTGAAAAATCAAATGCAGTAGCCTATGTTAAAGATATACCAATGACAATTTTGGAATATGCTAATATTAAACATCCAATGACTGAATATAAGGGTAGAACTCTAGTCGCTCCAAGTGGAGTAAGTATGAAGCCATTTTTGGACGGAAAATCAGCAGTTGTTAGAACGGAAAAAGATTGGTGGGCGTTTGAATTGTTTGGTAATGGATATGTGATGCAAGGAGAGTTAAAAGCAATGAAAGTAAGAACTGGAATGTTTAGCGATGGAAAATGGCATTTATACAATGTAGTTTCTGATCCATCTGAAACACATCCATTGGAAAAAGAAAATCCAGAGAAACTAAAAGAGATGATTGCTCTATACGAATCTTATACGATCAAGAATAACATTATGGAGGTAGATGCAGATTGGAATCCATTTCAAGGAGCAAGTGAATAATAACGAAATGCCAACAATGGCTATAATTAATACGGGTTTTGGTGCTTACCACAAAGTAAAGTACCCTGAATTAAGCACGCAAAATTTATAATTTTTGCGTGCTTAATTATAAAGAAAAAATTAAAAATTTGGCTAAGTGCAAGCCCGAAAATTCAGTTCTCTGAATTCCCGTACTAACCATAGCCGAGACGTTGTGTGCAATGCCCAAACAAACCGTTGAAAATTTAACTGATTGAAAAATAGAATATATAGAATAGGAAAAAATGCACTCGCGATTTGGGGAGGAATATCATTAATTGGAGTAATTCTGATTTTAGGCTATCTCGCCTACTCTACTTCAATCGGAAATAAAACTGTCGAAAACAAAGCGACAACATCTGACGTAAGATTCGTGCTGAATTGGTGCAGACTTGGAGACCAGAGAATTGAAAAAGTGCTGAACAGTTACGAATCTGGACGTTCATTCACAGGCGATTATCTTGACGCTTATGCAATTGAAATCTCAAATGTGACTGAAATGGAACTGCAAAATAGTAAAGGTTGGCATCGATTAGATAGTTTGCCAAAAGTTTTAAATGATGCAGTGGAATTAGCAAATGGTTGGCAATATCAAATTCCTTGGTTTCCGAAAATGGACGAACTGAACCCTGAAAGCGTTTATGTTTATCCTTGGAGTATATATTGTCACGGAACTGACCCAACTGGAACGGAATTAATTTTTGTAATACCAAAAGACAAAATGGTTTATTACATTGGAACTAAAATGTAAAAAGCACAGACACACAACACCGTGTATAATTAATTGCTTGGTCACTGCCGACTTACGAACATTCCTTCGGAATATTCTATCTGTGATTTATTTGCTAAATTAGTTGCTTAACCACGCAACTAATCATACACAAAACCGTTGGAAGTAATTGCCTGCGGCACATAGAAACCGCGTTTTGCAAACGCTTCTTTTTCTATTAATTACTTCCAACGTTCCCTGTTAATCACGCCTGAAAGGTTCGTGTATATTTGCAGTTTTCTGTGTGAACTCCACACGAAACTACTAACAACACGGTGTATAGCGAATAAGGCGCGATTATAGCTCTCCGTGAGGCGCGCCTCACTACGCTATACACAGGGAACGTTGTGTGTAATTTGAAAAGAACTTAAATTAAAACAAATATGACCAAAATTTATTGTTTAATTTTATTAATAATATTTACTTCCTGTAAAGATAAAAATACCATTAACGGAGAATCGGATAGAAAAATAGTCGATAACAAATTCTCTGTATTAATCCCTTCAAGTATGACTAAAACTTCAGGATTAAACCCTTACACTACTTTCGAATATCAAAATACACAGGATGATTTTTACGTTATCGTGATGGATGAGTCTAGTGACGGATTTTCAAAAACAGTAAATCAAAAAATATACGATGTAACTCCAGATATTAAAGGATATTACAACGTAATTTTAGACCACTTCAGAGAGGAAACTAATCTTAAAGACTTTAGAGTATTCGATGAAATTTTTGAATTGGATAAACCAGAAAAGAAAATTACATTTACTATGACAGGAATAGATGTGACTGATGATTACCCTGTTTATTACAGGTATTCTATAATTGAAAGCAAAACTACATATTATCAAATTATGTCTTGGACAAACCAAACAAATGCAGAAAAAATAATTCCCGAAATGAATAAGATTATTAATTCATTTAAAATTGAAGAAAAATAAAAACTACACACAACACTGTATATAAAAAATGCGTAGTTTAGTGCTTAATCAAAAGTAAGTGCGTACTTGCTTTCATCCGATTTTCCTTCGGAAAATCCTCTGACACAAGCACGCACTTTCCATATACAAAACCGTTGGCAACAAGCTAAAACGAACGACATTGAGCAAAGAACAACTTTACGAAATAGCCCAAAGAAGTAACATAAATCACAAATTTACTTCTGAAAATGAAGTCCTTATTTACGAAGACCATAGAACTATAATTAACGTACTTTATTTTCTAATTGAAAAAAGAGAATTAAAAGAATCTGTTGACTTAATAATGTTCGATAATCACGATGATTACTGCCATCCAAGAGAAACAACAGTTGAAAAAATAATTGAGTTTTTAAAGAATCCTAATGCTCAAGAGCTAAATCAAATTGTAGAATTCGATTTGAATTCATTAGATGATGATTGGGTAAAAGTAGGAATGGAATTAGGTTTAATAAATAATGTTTTCCTTTTTAACTCGGACGAATCAGGAGTTGGATTTAGAGAAGAATATAAAACTCAAAATTTCGGTACTAAATATCTTTACAATTTAGGAGATGTTTGGTCTGCACTTGGACATAGAGGTTATTTAAACGCCCCAATAAAAACGGAATATCAAGTTTTATGGGATGATTTTGGTTGGGAATTAAAAGATGGAAAATTTGATTTTAAAAAAGACAGAAGAAACTTCGTATTTGATATTGACCTTGATTGTTTTTCAACAAGAATAATGGATAAGACTATTGCAATTCCAGAAGAAATAATCATTGAAAGACTGACTGAACATAGTCGTGCAAGTTATCATTATCATTATAGTTCACAACAATTTATGAAACAACTAATTAGAGAAGCTGAAATGGTAACTATTTGCTATGAAAATGGATGTTGTGGCGGAATTAGAGAAGCTCATAAAATTTTTAATATGGTTGACTATGTTTTATTCGACAATCAAATCGGAAATTAAAAGCCAGTTGCCAACAATGTGTATAATTCATTGCTAGTTAGAGCGTACTTACGAAAGTCCTCGCGGACTTTCTATCTGTGATTTATTTGCTAACTTTAGTGCTGAAACACGCAACGAAATCATACACAAACACGTTGTAAGCAATTTGACGAAACCCCGAAACTGACCTAAAATTAGAAAATGAACGAAAATAAATTTATTGAAAAATTCCAACATAAAACTGACTCGGATTTAGAAAATATTATTGAAAATAAAGGAAGTTACAATGAACAAGCCGTTTCTGCTTCAATTCATATTTTGAAAGAGCGTAACGGAAAATCTTCTAAATTAGAAACTGTTGAAAAGGAAATTAAAGTTGAGAAGGAAAAGACACTAATAGCGCAAAAGAAGTTTATAGAAGAGGAAAAAAAGAAAAGCAATATTACGGACGACCTAAATGCACCTGAATTATATTCTAAACGTGTGATTCTCGTTTTTACTTTATTACTTTCAACCATATTTGGAGCAGTTTTACTAATGTCTAACATGAAACAAACTGCCAATCCGAAAGGAAGAATTCAAGTTTTGATTTTCGGAATTTTATATACTATTGCCTCTGTTCTTATTATAGACCAATTAAATTTAAAAACTAATCTTGCGCTGATGTTTAATTTTGCTGGAACAGGTATATTAACCGAATATTTTTGGAATAAGTTTATTGGTAAAGAATTTAAACATAGAAAAAGAAGTTGGATTAAACCAGCAATTATATCAACTCTAATTGCGATTCCTTTAATATTACTTGCTATTTATGGACAATAAAAAAACTGCTTACAACACTGTATATAAAAAATGCGTAGTTTAGTGCTAAACCAAAAGAAAGTGCGTACTTGCTTTCATCCGATTTTCGTTCCGAAAATCCTCTGACACAAGCACGCACTTTTCATATACAAAACCGTTGCCACACATTTGAGAAAAATGCGAACTAAAATATTAACCATAGTATTCTTAATTGGAATTTTAAGCGTTGTGAATGCTCAAGAAGACGTGGACAAAAATGAAATGGTTGGATTTGCTTGTTATTTTGCTGGACAACCTTCAAAAACTGTGGAGAAATACACCCAAAAACTGAATAGTGAAAACTATAAATGGATTTCAAAAAGACTAGAATCTGAAAATAAAGCGGAAAAATATATGTCAGTTATCACGCTTGAAAAACTGACTGAACTTGGAAAATACAATCTAACTGAAATCGAATTGAATCTGATTTCGGAAATATAACAATCAGATGAATTAGTTTCTATTTGTTCAGGTTGTACATATTTTGAAAAAGTATCGCTGAAAGAACTTCTGACTGAAAAAAAGAAACTTTTCGCAAAGAATTGGCTGAATAGGAATTTTAAAACTGACTGATAATTATAATGACTAAAGTTGAGAGTAATATCAATCGACTAATATACAGTCAAAAATTATCAGCGATTGTTATTTGCGTTCTATGTTTATTAGGAATGTTTACTGCAAAATACATCGAAAAATGGTTTCGCTTTTCTGACTATAGATGGATTTATCAATATGGAAGTTTATTATCAAAAGGACTTGTACTTTTAATGATAGGTTGGTCTTTTTTGCATCCAATAATAGTTATTTCAGAAAAGAGAAAACAATGGAAAAAATATTGGATTTGGATTTTAATTGGTTTACTTCCATTTCTATATTTTGGAATTATGATGACAATTGCGATGTCAAGAACGGTCGAATAAAAACGTGTGGCAACAACGTGTATAATTAATGGCTAGTTCGAGCCTACTTACGAAAATCCTCGCGGATTTTCTATTCGGTTTTTATTTGCTAAATTAGGTGCTTAAACACGCCACTAATCATACACAAAACCGTTGCCAGTAATATTGACCCGTCCTGAAATAAGGCTACATAATTTTAAACATTATGTATAGAAATGACAAAGTAATTAGACGTTACAGTGAACCTTTTAAATTAAAAATTTTAGCCGAGCTTACCATCGGAAAACACACAAAGAGCGAACTTTGTAAGCTCTACTCTATTGCACCTACAACAGTGAATGTGTGGATTAAAAAGTACAATCGTAAAGACTTAATGAACACCAGAGTAAAAGTGGAAACAAAAGACGAAATATCAAGAATTAAAGCACTTCAAAAAGAGATTGAACAGCTTAAGAAACTGCTACTTAAAAAGGATCTCGATGCTATGGTAGAAGAATCTTATCTAGAAGTAGCTGCAGAAGATCTTGGTTTTAAATCTATTGCTGAACTAAAAAAAAAGTTAAGTATAAAGCCTTAATAAGAGTTAAAGAGAAATCTAAGGGATTTGCTTCTTTAACGACTATAACCCATTGTTTTGGGCTTAAACGTAATGCATATTATAAATACAAAGCTAGAGCTGATAAGCGTTTAAGACTAGAACAACAGATTCTAAACATCGTTAGAAAAAGACGCAAATCCCTTCCTAGAGAAGGTGTTCGTAAACTTATTAAATCTTTAGATGTAGATTTTACTAAAGCCAATATTAAAATCGGTAGAGACACTCTTTTCAATGTGCTTAGAAAACACCAAATGCTGACACTTAGAAAGAAAACCAGTGCTAGAACTACGAACTCTTATCATCGTTTTTATAAATATAACAACATCATAAAAGACGTAGAAATCAATAGGGTTAACCAAGTTTGGGTTAGTGACATAACTTATATTAGAACCCTAAAAGGCTTTTGTTATCTGGCTTTAATAACAGACATGCACTCCAGGAAAATAGTTGGTTATGATATTAGTGATAGCTTGGAATTAAAAGGATGTGTGAGAGCGCTTAATAAGGCAATTTATCAAGCTAAAAGCATTAAACAACTTATTCATCATTCAGACAGAGGAATACAGTATTGTAGCAATGTATACACACAAATACTCAAAAGAAAAAAGATAGATATTAGTATGACTGAAGAAAATCATTGTTACGAGAATGCCATGGCTGAACGTGTAAACGGCATCCTAAAAGATGAGTTTTATCTCGATCAGACCTTTGATAACGTGGCACATGCCAAAAGAGCTGCAAAAAATGCAATTAATTTATACAACGAAGTAAGATTACATTTATCTTTAGACTATAAAACACCTAATATGGTATATAAATTATCAGCTTAATTCAATTTTAACCTGTAGCCATATTTCAGGACAAGACATTTGAAAACTAATTATGAAAAAAATAATATTATTACTGATTGCAATTCCATTTTTATCATTTAATTCAAATCTAGAATCAATTGACATAATAGGAAAATGGGTTGGAGAAGATGAAGGAAAAATTGCATTTATGACTTTCGACAAAGAAGGTTATGCCATTTTTGAAATTCAAGGCCAAATCATTGGTGGTAAAGAATTTGAAATGGAAGGAAAAAAAGGAAAAATGACTTATATAGTTAATCCAGATAAAACACCAATTGAAATTGACCTTATACTTACTAAACTGGATACTAACGAACAACAGAAAATACTTTGTATAGCGGAATTTCAAGATGAAAATAATATGATTTTGGCAATGTCATGGGAATCTGTAAGACCAACCGAATTTGATAGTGAAAATTCTATTAAGTTAAAAAGAGTTGAATAAAAACTGTTTGTAACACTGTGTATAAAAAATGCTTATTTTAGTGCTTAACCAAAAGGAAAGTGCGTGTTTGCTTTCTTCCGATTTTCGTTCCGAAAATCCTCTGACACAAACCCGCACTTTTCATACACAAAACCGTTGCCCACAATTTATGAAATCCGTCATTTTAACAATATTCAGTCTTATAATTTTAGGTTGTGCTAATAATAAATTAGTTGCACCAGTAAAATTTGATGGAAAATATGGCTTTATCGAAAAGAATGGGAATTGGTATTTAGAACCAAAATTTGACTCAATAAGGAACTTTACCAATGGATTTGCAGACTCATACAAAAATGGGAAAGCAGGAATAATAAATACCAAAGGAGAGCTTGTTATTGAACATAGATATGATTTTATCGGTAGTATTTATGATGATAGATTTTTGGTTTTATTAAATGACAAGTACAATTTTATTGATTTAAATGGACAATTAATTTCACCTGAATTTTATGATGATGCAGAAGATTTTTCAAATGGACTTGCACCAATCAAATTTTCAGAAAACGGAAAATGGGGCTACATAAATAAAGAAGGGAAATTACAAACCGATACAATCTATGATTATGTTTACGACTTTAACAAGAAACAAGCAAAAGTTGAGATTGGAAATGAACGGTTTGTAATAAATAGAAAGGGAGAAATAATTGACACGCTGAAAACCGACTACAAAAAAACGAAAAGAAAATTAAGCCTAATCGGAAATTCCAACAGCGGAACTCTTGGAAGAGTAAATAGAAATGGAGATATAATTATGAAAGGAATTTACACTTCATTTGGTTATGTTCAAAAAGACAAATTTTGGTATAATAAACAAGGTAAATATGGAATAGCTGATACAACAGGAACTATTTTGATTAAGCCGATTTATGAATACTTAACTTACTTTAGCGACAATGGACTTGCTCTGACCAAAAAAGGCAACAAATTTGGATATATCAATGAAAACGGAATTGTAATAATTGATTTTAAATTTGACGATGCTCGTGGTTTTAGAAATGGATTTGCTGGAGTTAAAGTAAATGGAAAATGGGGATTTATTGACAAAAAAGGAAGATTTGTAATTGAACCAAAATTCGACCGAATTCAAGACGAGTTTAAACCACTAAATTCTGAATCCGAAAAAATGTATGAATATGATTATGAATAAAAAAAACTGTGGGCAACAACGTATATAGCTCATAGCTAATTAGTTGCTTAAACGAAGTTAAGGAATATTTGGAAAGTCGCCAAATTTTTAAATTTGACGATTTCCAATAAAAAAGATAAATAGTAAAATTTAAAAATCTGGCTTGTGCTCAACCGAAAAATTATCGCTAATTTGCACGCTACGAGCCATATACAAGACCGTTAGCTTTAATTTACCACCGAACAACATAAATCGTTGAATGAAAATAATATCGAAAAAAACATTATTTATAATTAGTGGAATTTTAATAATAATTTCTACTCTTTTTCCTTTTTTTATAGCTTCCGAAAATGATAGTTTTTTAACTATTTTTTCGGCTTCATTGACTGCAATCGGAACAGTTATAGCTTTAATAGCTCTATACATTGCAATAATACTTTATCAAAAATTTGGACTAGAATCAAGATTTATTGAAAGAAGAGCGGATAAAGTACTAGAATTAGTTGACCTTTTAAAAGGAAGAAACTTAACTATTCATACCGAAAAATTCAGATATTTTCTAAGGTTTGGTATTGATAACTATGAAAAATTAAGCAAAGAGCCTTCTTATAAATATATGAAAGATATGGTAATTGCGATGAATTACGAAGATTATGAAAGCGGAACTAAGAAAATTTTAGACTTAAGGTATAGTTATTGGCTTCCTACTGAAATTAGAGAAAAACTTGAGTTCTTTCATTTATATGCTTTAACCGACAAAGAAGTCAAAAAAAAAGATAAAGATTTTGCCAGACTTAGCTTTAATTCTGAGGTAAAAAAAACTAAGGAATGGAGAGTAACTGTTCCTACTTTTACTGTAGATGAATATGTTAAAAAGAAAAACGAACTTTCAACAGAAATAATAAAATGGTTATCAGACCATTGTGATATAAAGTTAGATTTAAAACTAAATGAACCTAATCAAATTGAAAGAAACTAAAGCTAACACCGTATAAAAATAATTGCGGTTTAGTGCTTAATCAAAGGTCGTTGCGTGTTTGTAACGTCTGATTTTCCTTCGGAAAATCCTCGCATACAAACCCGCAACTATTCTTATACAAAACCGTTAGCAACAAGGCTACATATCGAAACTATCTTTCATCATTTGTTGTATTTCTTCAATCCCTTCCATCATCTTTTTAAATGGTTTATTAAGTTTTTCGGGTGGGTAGTGGTATATGTGTCCATAATCTTCTAATCCCTGCAAGAAGTCATACATCTCGCTTACTTCAGTGCTTTTAATTTCTTTTATATCCATAATATTTTCGTTTTTAAAACTGCCCAGTTGCTAACAATATGTATAGCAAATAAGCCAGTCAAGTTAATATTTCAATTCAAAGTTTTGCATGTGGCTTACTTGCCATACACTCGTCCGTTGGAAGTAATTGCCTGCGGCACATAGAAACCGCGTTTTGCAAACGCTTCTTTTTCTATTAATTACTTCCAACGTTCCCTGTTAATCACGCCTGAAAGGTTCGTGTATATTTGCAGTTTTCTGTGTGAACTCCACACGAAACTACTAACAACACGGTGTATAGCGAATAAGGCGCGATTATAGCTCTCCGTGAGGCGCGCCTCACTACGCTATACACAGGGAACGTTGTATGTCATTAACCAAATCATATCTGAATGAAAGAATGGTACAATAGAATTCTCTCGACAAAGAAAAAAGATAACTTAAAAGAATCTCTTGAAAAATCTGAATTAATTAGGTTGAGTGATATTGATACTACTCGTAAAATATGGAATGATTTACAAAAGAACGGTATTAATAACTATGACGAATTTTATAACATTTGTCTATATTCTTCTATAGTATATAATGATATATCTATTCTAACTGACAATTACCAAACCTCAAATAGTCAAACACAAAGAAATTTTTTCGGTCGATTATTATGTATGACAATAATTGAATTTCTCGACGACATTAATCCTCTAATAGGCAAAAGTTTAAGGAAAGAACTTGAATCTAATGATATGTCTGAATTTATAGATGAATTGAAAGAAATTGGGAAAGAATTTTCTTTGATAAAAAGAGAAAACAATTCACAATTACGAATAATCCGTAATAACTCGGCAGCTCATAAAACAAAAAAAGCAAAAGATTTAATTGATTTCACAAAGGATACGCCTGTTAAAAACCTAGACGAATTGGCTATTAAAATAAGCAGAACTAATAATAAATTGACTAAACTGAGTTCTAAAATAATATTAAAAATCACAGAGACAATTAAATTGAAATTTGACAACACAACCAAAACTGAATAATAAAAACGCCATACAACAACGTGTATAATTAATTGCTTGGTTCTGGTCTACTCGGAAAATTCCTTCGGAATTTTCTCTGGCTCGTGAATGTTTGCTAAATTAGTTGCTGAAACACGCAACTAACCATACACAAACACGTTGCCAACAATACTGACCCGTCCTAAAATAAGGCTACATAATTTTAAACATTATGTATAGAAATGACAAAGTAATTAGACGGTATTCAGAACCCTTTAAACTGAAAATTTTAGCCGAACTTACAACCGGAAAACACACAAAGAGTGAACTTTGTAAACTCTACTCTATTGCACCTACAACAGTCAATGAGTGGATAAAAAAGTACAATCGTAAAGACTTAATGAACACCAGAGTAAAAGTGGAAACAAAAGACGAAATATCACGAATTAAAGCCTTGCAAAAGGAAATAGAACAGCTTAAAAAACTACTACTTAAAAAGGATCTGGATGCCATGGTATTGGATTCTTATCTGGAAGTGGCAGCTGAAGATCTAGGCTACAAATCT
>NZ_JBJFLO010000013.1:0-25551 GCF_045363175.1 Xanthomarina sp. GH4-25 | reverse complement strand
GCAATCAAATTATATAATTCTAAAAGATTACATTTATCTTTAGACTATAAAACACCAAATATGGTATATAAATTAACAGCGTAAAATCAATTTTAACCTGTAGCCATATTTCAGGACTAGACATGAAACTTAAACTACAATAAGCATAAATGATAAAAAAGGCATTTTTTTTAATTTTGATATTACTACAATGTCTTTTGACTTTTAGCCAAGTTAGAGAATCTATAATTAATATTAATGATTCCGAATTAAAACTTCTAATAAATAAAGCGGAGAATGGAGATGCTGATGCTCAAATTGAACTTGGTGCAAGATATTATAATGGGTATGGAGTTTTAAAAGACTATGAAAAAAGCACTTATTGGACTAAAAAAAGTGCAGAACAAGGATTGCCTGATGCGCAATATGCATTAGCCATCTATTACGGTTCTGGTAGTGGAGTTCCGAAAGATATTGAGAAAGCTTTTTATTGGTTTGAAAAAAGCGCTATGCAAGAAAACAAACATGCTCAATTTCAACTTGGGATAATGTACTTACTTGGCAAAGGTGTTCAACCTAACAAAAAAAAGGGTGCAACTTGGATAAAAAAGAGTATGGACAATGGTTCCGATAGAGCAAAAGAAATTTGGAATGAAAAGAAATTATGGGTATATCTTTAATTAGAAATCTAACTTTAATAAAATCACTACTGCCAACACTGTATATAAAAAATGCGTAGTTTAGTGCTAAACCAAAAGAAAGTGCGTACTTGCTTTCATCCGATTTTCGTTCCGAAAATCCTCTGACACAAACACGCACTTTACATACACGAAACCTTTACAAACAATTAAAACCAAACTTTACGGAATGAAAAAACTAAATTTACTCTTTGGACTTTTTATCGGATTAACAATTTTATCATGCTCATCTGATGATGAAAATAATAATGAAAGTGAAAATCAAATAAAAGGAGGTATCCAAATAGGAGAAGTTTTCTTTGAGACTCCTTATGTGTATATTAATGATGAAAATATTAATGACAATAACCCTAGTGACCTTGCAATTATTATGAGTAATAAGTATTTACTTGTTGATAATATAGAATCTGGAATAAACTATATGTATGTTGACTATTTAGGTGTTGACTTTGAAAGTGGACAAAAAGAACTTTTGGATTATAGAATTACCGAAAATGCTTCAAGAGTAAATAACCTTATAGAAGGAGGAGTTCGTTTATTAGAAGATAACTTTGGATCTGATTTAAACGCTACTGAAATCAGTTTCATAATAAATTCAATTACAACTCAAACTATTGACTTTCAATTTTCATTTACCAGAGAAGATGGAGAGTTAATTAGTGGTTATTATTCAGGAGATTATACTGATGTAAGTGAATAAAAACTGTTTGTAACACTGTATATAATTTATTGCTTGGTTCCAGCTTACTTACGAAAATCCTTTCGGATTTTCTATTCGGTATTTATTTGCTAAATTAGGTGCTTAACCACGCAACAAACCATATACAAACACGTTGTGTATCAGCAAAGCAGGGCGATGTCAAGTTAAAAATAATAGAATAATAAATATGAAAACATTTTTTTCTGTATTGGCTTTTGTTTTCTTATCAATGTTTTCATTTGCTCAAAATCAGACAAATCCAAACCTTGAAATTGAACAGAAAGAAGTAATTAAAAAATCAGCCTACCTGTTATTTCCGACTCAAAACTATTGGACTTTTATCAAGTTAGACACTCGAAATGGAAAAATGTGGCAAGTGCATTTTACAGTAGAAGATGATGCCATTCACGGTGAGCTAATTTTAAATTCAATACCTCTTGTGGATGAAGAAAAAGAAGTTAACGGAAGATTTACTCTCTATCCTACTAATAATATGTACAATTTTCTATTACTCGATCAAATTGACGGAAATGTATATCAAGTACAATGGTCAATGGAAGAAAAATATAGAGGAGTAATTCCTATTTATTAAACTCAATCGCTAATCAACGAATGCAAAAATGATAAATAAAAAAACTCCGTACAGACAACAATGAACTGAGTTAAAAAAACGAAATTTCTCCATGTATAATAGACAAATCACAACTGCTTTATAACAGTAGTAACGATACCCCAAATAACTAAATCATTATCCTTAGTCACTTTAATAGGTGGATAGTTTTTGTTCTCTGCAATAAGCCAAACAATATCCTTTTCAATCTTTATCCGTTTTACTGTAAACTCCCCATCAATAAAGCATACTGCTATTTTGTTGTTTGTTGGCTCTAAGCTTTTATCTATGATAAGTAAATCTCCATCATGAATCCCTGCATCATTCATGGAATCCCCTTTGACTCTACCGTAAAATGTGGTACTTGGGTTTTTTATTAGATGCTTGTTAAGGTCTATGTTTATATCCAAAAAATCATCAGCTGGAGAAGGAAATCCTGCGCTAATACCGTTTACAACATAAGGTAGCTCAAGTTCCGATGATACATCGGCTTGAAAAAAGGTAATATTTGGTGTATTGTAAAGGTTTCTTACTTGCATATTACAAAGTTATTAATATGAAAAATTTAATAGAATCATTTTTCGATTTATTATTTCCAACAGATACTAATAAGTTTTCAGAAGAAAAGGATATAGAAGATGAATCTTTTTCAGAGAAAGTTGCAATACTCGTAATAGTTTAATTATAGTTATGTTTAGTTTTTTTGTTTTAAGATAATGTTTAACTATTCTCTACAATTTATATTTCCTCATTGGTTATGCCATAAAGCTAATAAACCATTTGGTCTATTTTCTTTTAAAATTGCACCATCTGCTTTCCCTGCTCCTTGTTGGTTTTTATGCTCTGTAGTAATATTGAAGTTTGGTTTTGGGTTTAGCGTATAGTCCAGAATATTTACAAAAAGTTCGTCTAAAAACTTCGCTTGATATTGCTCTTCTTTAGAGTTTTTAATGTTCTCTTGAATGGTTGGGTTATGAAAATATTTGGTGTATTTTTTATAGGCTTTATCAACCGTTGCTTGGTCTTGTAATTTAAGATTTTGTTTTAAAACAGAAGTTTGAAATAATGCCATTAAATTGAATGAATTTATTGAATGACTAAAGTTAAAATATAAAGCTCAATTTCCATCTTTCTCGTTAAGAAAATTACTAAAGATTTCATATTCTGAAAAATTTTATAATTCATGACCTTATTTTTTGTATTAATAAGCCTTACTAAAAGTAAGGTGATGTTTTACTCATAAAATTTTTCATCAGAATTAAGAAAAGTAATACATTATTTGAAGACCGTTGCTAGACCGTTGGTAGACCGTTGGTAGACCGTTGCAAGACCGTTGGTAGACCGTTGCTAGACCGTTGATTTTGACATCAAAAGAGGTCACATTGACTACAAGTGCGGTCAAAAACAGTTTGTTAATTTGTCGTTTTATGAAATATGAAGTATTATAAAAATAAGTAAAGGAATACCTTACAAAAAGTAACGTGTTGCTTTACGCTTTTAATACTTTACAAAAATACTCATTTTTATTAGGAAAGCATCGTTAAGCTGCCAAAGCCTTTTTTTGACTAAAAATAAAATCAATCAGATCATCCCCATCTTCTAGTCCTATATTTTCTAACAAATTGCTACATGAAATATTGAGACCGTCTTTTCGTAATTGCATTACTTTTCTATTCCAGTCTTTGTATTCTGATTTGTCAGGAAAAGCAATTATTTTACGACCTTTTAAAGGCTTTAATAATTTGGCTTTGAAGTTTGCTTTACTTCCAGTAGCCATCCATATAATATCTCTTCTAAATATACTCATGATTATAGCTGTTTTTTCGGACTCAACAATACCTATAGCTTTTATTTCACAATCAGTTAATAGGTGCATGCCAAATAAACACTGTTGTAATACAAAGTCTTTAATTTGCAATACACGATGTAACCATGTAATACAATTAAATGGTTTCTTAACTCTTTTGCCTGTTTTTTTGTCATACAACATCACTTTTCCTGCATGAACATCTGCATTCTCATCAATCTGCAAAAATAATGTTGCTCCTTTCCAATGATTTGAAGTTCCAATTCGATATTTAGTAATCACCTCTATTATATCTACTCTATTATGAATTTTCAAAAGATATTTAATAAAATTATTCTCCATGTAGTTATTGCAAAATTCTCCAAAAATATTTTGACTGTGGAAGGTTGGTTCTTCTGGTTTATAATCTAAAAGTTGTACTGAAACAGGTGTGTTGCCTTTTGGAGTAAAATGATGAGCACATTTACTCTCTCTATCACATCTTCCAATGTGATCTTCTAAATATTGTTTTGTTTCAGCATCAACATATCTAACCAAGGTCTTTTTCTGACAATTAGGACATAGAAACTTCTTACTTGATTTATCTAAATGGTATTTATAATTCATAATGACTTGTTTTTTAGTTGGTTGTTTTAATTTTGGTAGTATTCGTAATGTTCGTAATACTCGTAACATCCGTAAGGTTTACGAGTATTACGAGTATTACGAGTCATGTTTATTGTATTTTCAATTTCTCATAAAGGTATTCTAATGCGTCTTCATCTGTAAAGACGGGTACATTATTAACATCTGGTTTTTTAATTGGTTTTGGATATAACTCAGATTTCAGCATATTGTATAGCTTAGCCATCTCTTCCTGTGGAAGTGACTTTGCTACTTGATATACTACTGATGCATCCATACTTTGTTTAAGCTACTAAACGTTTAATGGTGTTTCTTACGGTACCTTCACTTATACCTAATCTTGATGCAATTTGAGTATTTGGCATACCCTCCTCTTTCATTTCAATAATTTGGTCATCTCTTTCCGATAAATCAGAAGCTGTATATTGTTTTAGATGCTCACTTTCTGAACCTAACTCTTCAAATTGAAATTTTAAAAAATTATGAGGGTTTTCAATTTTACAGACTGCTACGTTTTCAGTATGAAATACTTGTTCAGAATTTCGTTGTTTAATCTGTTTTATATAACGAGTAGAAGACATAGAAGCACTCTCTCCTATAGCAAATGCACTATCACAGAAGTTCATTAGCATTTTACTTCCTGATAAATCATTTTTAGTTATAGGCTTTGTAGCGTCTCGTTTAGGTGTATGAGCTAATACAAGTATAGAAACTCCATGTTTTTTATTGATGGCTTTTAAGTGTTTCATTAAAACAAGCGCATCTTTTGCTCGTTCATTATCATTTTTGAGATAAGTAATGTTATCAATTACTAAAACCTCCACTTCATATTTCTCAATAACTTTCTCAAAAGAATGACACAAATAATCTTCATAGTCTTTAAACTCTTTTGGAATTTCTGCTTCTGAATTAATTTCTACTCTAAAAAAGTTTTTCGAAAAATCATAATGATCATTATAATTATTGGAATAACGTTTCTCAAACTGCTTATCTGATAGCTCAAAATCAAAATAAGCAACTCGTTTAGGTCTAGTCTCAATATCAAAACCATCAATAGGTATTCCCCTACTTATACTATTAGCTATTTGAACAGCTAGAATAGACTTACCAACATTGGTGTCAGCAAAAAGAATACAAAGCTCTCCTTCATGCCAGAATTTATCAAATAACAGTTTCGGTATTGGACGGGACTTTGCTTCGTCAATCCATTGATTTGCAGTTTTAACAAGAAAGCAACTGATGTCACTTTCTTGTTTTACTGGTTCTTGTTGAAGTTTGTCAATATTATCATTGACAACATCAAGTTTTTCTCTTGCAATTAATTTTCTTTCTCCCATAATTATATAAATATTACATGATTATTCCATAACACATCTCGAACAAGCTCAGAAACTGTTAAGTTTATTCTAAGCACTTTGGCTTCGATTAATTTTTGTAAGTCATCCTCAATAGGGATAGTTAGTTCTGTTTTTTTCATTGTTTTTGGTTTTAAAAAGGTTAATAAATAAGGAAGCCACCCAAAGATGACAGGCATCTCTAAGTGACTTAATTGTTTTTTAGCAAGTAAAAATTTAGATTCATTCAATGAATCAGTCTTTTTATCTGCGTTCTTCTTTGCAATGAAACATTGGCATGTATCGATTGCTTTTAAAAAAATTTCTGCTGATTGTTTACAATTGTTTTCCATTAGAATTTTTGATTAATTTTCTAATGGCAATGTACTATCCGATTTGAAAAAATGGATAGTGCTGAGAGTAGTTGTGGAGTAGTTTTTTATAGTGCAAACTACCTCAAACTGGTGTTTTTATAAAAACACTATTTATTTGTAGCTAATTCTTTAAATTCAGACGTATAAGTCTGCATTCTTTTTGCATGTTCCAATTGTATCATTTCATCAATAATTGGAATGTTATGTTTTTTTATTTCATGTACTTTAAGAAGATAACTCATAAATTCCTTCTTGCTATCTTTAATGAGATTTAATTTCACTAAAACAGGGTATAGGCTATCTATATGTGCAGGTATTAAATGATCTAAATTATCAATTGTACTATGGACTTTTAAAAAAATTTCCAATCTTGGAAAGATATGTTTGAAGTTTTCAAACGTCTCCTTTAATACACCCATTTTAGAAAAATACAAATCACTTTCAAATCCGAATTTATCATTTAAACTTATTAATTTCTTAAGTTGAAATTCAAAAGCAATAAACTCATTTAACACTTTATTTTCATTCATTAATAAACTATCGAAGTAATTCAAATTACCATAAAGATACTCTAAGAGAAAACTACGATTAGCTATTTCATATTTTAATGCTTCTCTTCGTTTATAAAGAAAGTGCATCTTATTTTCAGCTTCAATATTTACAATACCTCTCACGGAAACCTTTCTTTTAAATTTTTTTATACCATCAACACTAAACTCCTTATATATTTCATTGAAATAATAAAGAGCTCTTTTCTTATGGTTTTTCTTTGACTTACCATAAACCTCTTCATTAAATTGCAAAAAGAAACTTAGAAATTGTTCATCAATATAATCCTTATATCTAAGAATTAGAAAATCATAAAAATCATAAACTAGCAATTTTGTAGGTCGAATTATAGTTTTTAAAGACACTTTTACATGATCGTAATAAGCGTCTCTAATAGAGATGTCCCCTGTCTCTTTACCAACTTTAAAATAGTTGAGTAGGACAAGAATATCATCTTGTTTTTCAGTCGGCTCATTTTCAAATTTATCTCTATCTAAAGTTCCAAAGTATTTCATAGTAAATTATAGATTTAAAGGGCTACGAAAATATTAATTTAGGATTAGATATTAAAGTTGTAATACAATGTTTTACATGTTATACAGTGTTTTACATTATACCTAAAACGTAATACACTGTATTACAACTAACACCATTTAATATATTTTACTTTAAAAAATGAGAAAAATCTTCTGGCATTTCAGCATCTATATCCCTAAGATAACTTTCTAAAGCAGACATGGAAGAATGTCCAGTAATAAGCATCAGCTTACTTTTTACAGAATGAGGTGTCATATTATCTTCTTTTGATATTTCTCGATAAAGTTCAGAGATAAAAGTGTGTCTAAAACTATAGAGACCATAATCTTGATTTAATCCAAAATGGTCTTTGACTTTTTTAAAGCGTTTTGTAAAGTAATCACGTTTACTTGCTTCACTAACTTCCCATTTTCCTCCTATCTGAGTAGTTGTAAATAAATCGTCTTCAACAGAGTAAATTGATAAATCAGGGAGTTTATCAAATAGAATACTTGGTATAATTTTCTCTTTTACAAGCTTATTTTTTGCCTGAATTTGCATTTTTCTGTCTTTTAAATTTAGGTCACCTATCTTTAATCGACAAACTTCCATAGGTCTTAAAAATCCATAGGAAACAAAATCCACAAAAAGGGATAATAAAGGATCGTTTTTATCCATATATTCCTTAATATCTTTTAATAATTCAGAATTATAAGACTTGTTTCTTTTGGGACTAGATTTCAATTTCTTTAATCTTGTAACAAAATTTTCTTGTATTACATCGTTATCGAAAAGAGTACCAATAAAAGAATTGATGTCATTTCGAGTATTATTCCTATTTCTAGGACTGGTATTTTGCAAAACGTAATTGAGGTATTGTATTACGGTCTTTTTAGTGATAGATTTAATGTCATCACTTTCCTTAAATTCATGTTCGAAAAGCCATCTATAAAATTGGTTTATTCGACTTCTGTATTTAGGAAAGGAGTTTGCATTTAACACTTTCTTTTTGGTATCAAAAACCAACTTTTTTGCTTCTTCAAGTGTTACTGTAGCCTCTTCCTTTTTTATCTGAGAGATAGCTTCTACTTCTTTCTCATTTTCAACAAGCTTTGGTTCATCTTTTTTAGCTGTTTGTAGAGTTTCAGCTTTAACATGTTTTGGCTCACCCATTAAATTCCTCTTAACATGAGAGTTATCTTCTAGATAAGGATTGTATCCAGCTTCAAGCACATCCAATAATTTTCGTTGGATAGGTTTCAAGATACTTAATCTACCTTTTCTTGTTGAAAAGCTATTAGCAGAGGCTTTAATTCTTTTTTGTTGTGTCATTAATCCTGTTTCAGGATTACGAAAAGAATAATAGACATACCAAGGCTTATTAAGAGCTTCATTTTGCTCCTTTTTGGTATACTTAGACCATTGGTCTATTTCTACACCACCTGTGTAGATTTTAGGTTCATTGTAGTTGGGTTTCATAGTAAAATCATGTACTGAATCATGTACCTGCAATATAAAACTTAAAACTGAAGTCATAAAAAAAAGGGTTGTGAATACACAACCCTTTGATTTAATTAGCTTTAAGCTTAGTAGCGGGAACTGGACTCGAACCAGTGACCTTCGGGTTATGAGCCCGACCTCGACCGCTTTTTCAACACAAACACTGGGGTTCCCAGCTATTGTTTTTATGTAATCGTGTTCCAAATCGTGTTCCTGATTTTGTTCACAAGATTATACAATATATTACCCCAAATGTAAATTATTTTTACATAAAGCCTATCCATTCTTTAAAAAAATTGTGATTATATAAAATTAATGAATTTTAAACTTTAAGAAGTTTAAGTTTATTAGTAACTCCTCCTTAAAGTTAACATTGACAAGCAAATTAAAATATTTTATCATTTTGAAAACTTATGATAAGAAAATTAATATTTATATACATAATGGAATCTAAAAAATTGAAAAAGTTACCTCTTAAACAAGATATTGAAACTAAAAATGTTCTTAAAAAATTAGCTTCAGCTCAAAGAGCATTAGCTGAGTTTAAAGGAATAATTTATAGTATTCCGAATGAGAACATATTTATAAACACTTTAGGACTTCAGGAGGCTAAAGACAGTTCTGTCATTGAAAATATTAGAATTTATTAGCGAAATATAACATCCTAAGAAAAGAAAAGCTAGGAACTGGAAATCACTATGTAAATGAGAAGATGATTAACATTCTAACTCTTAAAGACTAAATATATACTTTTATAAAATTGCCATTTTACTAAAATATATTTATTAGAAAAAAGTAAAAACTAGCATTAAAGTTAAAGACTTTTAACTCATTTTAGTTAACTTTATATAATTCAACATATTATGAAGCAAACTATAACTCTAAAACCTCTTCAGCATAAAAACAAAAACCAAATAGCAATTGGATTTGTGTTTAATGATAAAACAAAATCTTACATTAAAAATTTTAATGGTGTTACATGGAGTCAAACAAATAAAACTTTTTATGTAGCTCAGAGTGATCAAACATTACATGAGCTTTACAACTATCTACTAAAAGGTGGGTTTTACATTGATTATAGTGCATTAAAATATGTAAAGAAAGCTACAATAACATCTGACAGCAAGATAAAACCTCCAGACAAAGTCATCTTATATCAAGAATTAAACTTAAATCAAAAAAAACTCTTAAAAGAGTATGTAAATTATTTACGTGGTAAAAGGTTAAGCAAAAGTACCATATCATCATACGGATACTTTATTCTTCGATATTTAAACCTCCATAAGGACATTGAAAAAACAGATTGGAGCGTACGTAATATTCAGTATTTTATGGAACAGGTTATTGCTAAAGAACATTATAGTATTAGTAGCCACAGACAATGTGTTAGTGCAATAAAACATTTTACATCTTTTTGTAATTTAGATGATTTTGATGCTAGCAATTTTAAACGTCCTAAAAAAAGTAATTATTTACCAACTGTTTTATCAAAAGAAGCCATTATTGATATTTTACAAGTAACCAAAAATTTAAAACATCGTACAATAATTGGGTTACTATATTCAGGAGGACTACGAATTGGTGAGCTTTTAAATTTAAAGCTGAACAATTTAGACCTTGATAGAAGCCAAATACTCATTAAAAAAGGCAAAGGTCGTAAAGATCGTGTTGTAGGAATGAGTCAAGTAATCAAACCTTTATTGGCAAATTATATTTACACTTATAAACCTGTTGATTATGTAATAGAAGGACGTGATGGAGGCATGTATTCGGCAAGCAGTATTCGAGCATTTTTAAAACAATCGTGTAAATTAGCAGGCATAAATAAACCCGTTACACCACATACTCTAAGACATAGTTATGCCACACATATGCTAGAAAACGGTATTGATTTACGGTACATACAAGAATTATTAGGGCATGTTAAACCAGAAACCACAATGATTTACACACATGTAGCTCAAAAAAATATTATGCAAATACGTAATCCATTAGATGTTACAGTTGAAGAGCTTCAGGTGAAGGACAAAGGCAACAAGAAAGTGTTGATATCCCGAAATTATAAACCATAATTAACTATATTTGAGTTTATATAACAAGTTGGCAACCATTTGAGAAATGACCGTAAAAGAAGGAGACATATTTATTTCTAAACTCGAAAGGAATTTTTTCGGAGCATTCAGAATATTAAAAACGAATGGAAAAACGAGTTTTACAGAACATTTAGAATGTATTTTAGTTGGAATTACACAATATATCGGATTAGAAAAACCAAAACTGAACGATAAAAACCTAACAGAAATTTTAATTGAGAATCGTTTCTTCTCTAACAATAAATCTGCGATTGGAATAAGAATATTAAAAGGAATAGAAAACTTTGAATATTTGGGCAACATTCCTTTAAAAAAAGATGAACGAAATTTCAAAATCGAAATTGGTGATGGCACAAATGGATGTTATCCCTACTATGGAGCTTTTGAGAAAAACTTTGGGCAAGATGCTTTTTTTGAATGGAGATGGGAAAACGAAAAAGAAGAATTTCAACAAGAAGTAGAGATTGCAAAAATTGCATCTGAAAAAAAAGCTGAAGAATACCGAAAGAGAAATATGAAACCTAAAAAAATGATAGATGAAAAATCATTTTGGGAGGTTATTGATAAAATCGATTGGTCAAAAAGTGATGATGAAGAAAGAATGTTGACAGCGATTAAGTTTTTAGCTAATAAAAAAGTGACTGAAATAAAACAGTTTCAAGAGAATTTAAGCTACAAACTCTATTTGTTGGACAATGAGGAAAACGCAAAGAATATTGGAGAAAATTCATATGGAAAAGAATATTTTTCGGCTGATTATTTTCTATATGTAAGATGTTGTGTAATTGCCAATGGCAAAAGTATGTTTGAAAGTGTGATATTGGATTCTGAAAAAATGCCAAAAGACTTAGATTTTGAACCACTGCTCTATCTTGCAACTTCTGCTTATGAACAAAAAATGAAAAAGGACTTTGAATACGAATCAGGTTGCGACTATGAAACATATTCAAATATTAATGGATGGAAATAAAAACGGTTGCCAACACCGTGTATAATTCATTGCTGGTTATAGCCTACTTACGAAAGTCCTCGCGGACTTTCTATCTGTGATTTATTTGCTAACTTTAGTGCTTAAACACGCAACGAAATCATACACAAAACCGTTGGCAAACATTTGAAAATGACAGATTCTAATAAAAATTTAAATATATTAATAGACAAGGAAACCCCAAAAATCACGAATGTCAATTCAAGAATTTTTCGAGTTTTGAGTATGCTTTTAGATCATTTTATTATGATTTTTATAATTGTTCCACCATTAATTATGTTGATTATTTTAGGAGAAATGGGAATTTTAAAAATAAGTGATATGACATTTTATGTGGTTTTCTTCTTTATGATATTTATCTATTTAAATAAAGACTTTATAAATGCCAAAAGTCCTGCTAAACGGATTTTAGGATATCAAGTTATTAATCTAAAAACCGGAAAACCAGCAAATGAATTGCAATGCTTCGTTCGGAATTTGACAATCTGTGTTGCTTGGCCTTTAGAAGTTATTATCGGATTTATAAATCCAGAAAGACGAATTGGAGATTTTATTGCCAACACCAAAGTTGTCATATCAGAAAAAGAAAAACTAAAATTAATATGGACTGATTTAAAAAGTATAACGCTAAAATTAAATTTTATCGGGATTTTAATAATCGGAGTAATTTATTTTTACGGTTTAAGTCTAATATTGCCGAATATGAATTAAAAAAACGTTTGCCAACACCGTGTATAATTAATTGCTTTGGTCGTTGCTTATTTGGAAAATTCCTGCGGAATTTTCTCGTGTTCGTAAATGTTTGCTAACTTAGTTGCTTAACCACGCAACTAACCATACACAAACACGTTGTGTGTAATTTAACAAAATGAGCCCAATAACAATTCCATACCATATTTTAATTCCAGTGATTATTTGCATTGTCGGATTAATAATGATTTTAGCTAAACGAAAAAAAATATTTCGGAAGAATAAAAGACGATTATTATGGATTAGTTTGACAGTTTTTTTATTGGCATATTTATCAGTTGTTGGTTCAGCTCTTTATGACGACATATATGCTCAATGGAACTTAAATTCTTATGACCTAAACAAAGACGGATTTTTTAGCGGAAATGAAATTAACGAAAAACAATCGCAAGCAATGGCGAAATTGACAAATGATATCGGAAGAAATCTTTCTTTTATAACTGGGATTATCTTTGGGTTGCCATTTATGATTTTGACTTATATTGGCGGATTAATATTAACGAAAAGAAAAAAAAACTACACACAACAACGGCTATAGTTCATTGCTTCTGACTTTCCTCTCGGAAAGTCCTCGCAAATTTGCTATCTTCGGTGCACGGCGGAAAATCCTCGCGGATTTTCACGCAACGAAACCATAGCCAAACACGTTGGCTGTAATACAAACCAAACAAACTGAAAATTTAAAATGGAAGAAACTATTGCGAAAGAAAACTCATTTGAAGAATTTGAAAATATAAAAAAGAGAAGACGGAAAATGCTTCCTTGGTGGATTAAAATATTCTGTTGGATTTTTATGTTATTCGGACTTTTATCATTTGTTTGTTTAATTCTCGGATTTACGAATATTAAACCTGATCTTGCTTTTTACGGATTTGAAACAAATGAGCCCTTTTCTTTATACGGACTAATTGTAATTTCAATTGGACTTCTGAAAGGAGTTACCGCATTTGCATTGTGGTTTGAAAAAGATTTTGCAATAAAAATTGGAAAAATAGATGCCATAATCGGTATTGCTCTTTGTGTAATGTCTATGGTAGTTTTACCTTTTATTCAAGACGGATTTAATATAACTCTTCGATTAGAATTAGTATTATTAATTCCATTCTTAATCAAACTGAATAAAATTCAAAAAGAGTGGGAATCAATAATCTGAAAAAAAGTACTACAGCCAACAATGTATAACCGCAATTACGGCGGATTCGACTACGTCCGAATCCACTCGGAATTGCTAACGTCTGTGCTTAACCGAAAATTATTAACTTTAATCCCGTAACTGACGGTTATACAAGACCGTTAGCTGTAATGTAAAACCACCAAGGAAACTATGAAGAAAGTATGTATATTTTGTGGAGACCCACCTCAAAACAAAAACAAAGAACATATTATACCAAGGTGGTTAATGAAATTGACTGACACTGAAAAAAAAGATATGTCAGTTGGTTCAAACTGGAAAGAAGGAAAAGAAATTGTTTTCAACTTTGCATCATTTACATTTCCTTCTTGTACAAAATGTAATAGTGATTTTGCTCAAATTGAATCATTAGTTAGACCAATAATTGAAAAAATTTTAATAGATGAATATGTAAGTGTTCCTGAATTAGAAATCTTGCTTGATTGGTTTGATAAAGTAAGAATTAGTCTATGGCTTGGAATTCAATTCCACAATAAAGGCACTTTTAATATGGACCCTAAATATTACATAAATAATAGAGTTGGATTAAAAGACCGCTTTTTGGCAATAACTAATTGTTATGACAACTATAAAGGACTAAAATGGACTGGAGCTAACACTTTATGTTTTATAATGAGTCCAACTTGTTTTACCTTGAAAATAAATAATATTTTATTCACGAATTGCTCTTCTGATTTCATAGTTTCTAAACAATTAGGATTTCCATATCCAGCATTTGAAAGACCAAATCCAAACTCTCATTTGACAGATTTTCAATTATTAATTGGTACAAACAAAACTCAAAAAAGGATATTTAATTCCAAATTACATAAGCCAAATATTATAATAAGCCAACCAATGTTTAAGGTAGCCAAGGGACATTTTGATGAATATTACGATTATGAGTATATCAAAAACAACAGCTACGAATTTGAAAATGGAATTGGTAAAATATTTTTGACCGAACGAAATAAAACAGAACCTCTTGAAAGAGACGAAGAGGTATGTTTTGCATCAGAACAAAGTAATGTTCCTAAAAGGTTCAAATTGAACAAACCAACATTAGAACTACAAATAGAATTATTAACTTCAAAAAAGTATAATTTAGATTTGCTAAATGACACTCAAAAAAAGCAACATTTTGAAGGTTTGAATGGGATTATCAATTACACCAAAGAACAAATAAAACAGTATAATTATTAAAACACTACAGCTAACAATGGCTATAAGTAATTGCTTGTTCTCGCCTATTTCTGAAAATCCTCGCGGATTTTCAGTTCTGTGCGTACTTGCAAAGTTAACCGCTAAACCACGCAACTACTCATAGCCGAGACCGTTAGCTACAATTTGAAATGACAACTTTCACAATCATATTTGGATTAGTTTTAATACTAATTATTTACTTTTTTATTTCGAATAAAATCGGAGTAAAAAAACTGAATGATGAAATAAACGAAATTTGTTTAGCTCACGAAAAACTCAATTATCCAGAACTTGACAAGAAAACTCAATTGGAAATAATGGAAACTGGAAATATGAATTCAATTGCGAAATTAGTTCCAGAATTTAAGGACAAAGAAGTACCTTTTCAACTTTTGAAAAAGTATATTACAATTTCAAAAAATGACCTTAAAGAACACATACGGATTTCTGGATTTATAGAAAAACAGAAATTGGAAAACGCACCAAATCCTGAACACGACGGAATTTGGTTATTAAAAGACAAAATTATTGACCAAGAAAGAGGAATTACTCAGCGAACTTGGAAAGTAAATAATGAGAGTGAAATAGCGGAAATTTACGCTGATTTACTTTGGAATAAAATAACCGATTAATAAAAACTGTAGCTAACATTGTATAAAAATAATGCGTAAGTTTATTCCTTAATCTAAAGTTAGTGCTTGTTTGCTTGCATCTGATTTTCCTTCGGAAAATCCTCGCACTCAAACTACGCACTATTCTTATACGTAACCGTTGTGGTGCATATAAGAAAATGAGAACTAACATAAAAATATCGTTTCTGATTTTAATGATTTTGACAATAATCGGATGTCAAAACTCTGACAAAAATGAAAAACAGTTAGCTCAACAAGTGTTTGGAAAATGGAAAGGAGAAAATGACAGTCTTGGAGTTGAATTAAATTATGAACAATTCAAAAAATGGAATGACTTACTCGAACGGACTGAAAAAATTGTATGCAATGATAGTTTGCCAAAATATACTTTAAAAACAGAGAATGAAATAAAGACCATTTATTTCCGCAATCCGTGTTGGGAAGATTTTGCTTGTATTTTAATCAAACAAAAAAATGTGATTGAAATCCATAACGACACAATTAATAAGAATGATGAAAATTTCTTCCCTTTAGATAGTTTAGAAAACGTTTTAAAAAGAGATTTAGAAAATAATGGCAAAAACCCAAAGTTAAGTGATAATCCAGAAAAACTGTTGATTTACATTTCATACGACAACAAAAATGGATTTAAAAATCTACCCAATACTTTAAACCAACTGACAGAAACCTACAAGCGAATTACAAATAAGACTGATATTAAAATATTGTTGAATGAAAAAATTTACCTTATACCGCCACCACCGCCAATGAATGAAATTGAAATAAATGAATAAAAAATACGCACCACAACAATGTATAACCGCAATTACGGCGGATTCGACTACGTCCGAATCCACTCGGAATTGCTAAGGTTTGTGTTTAATCCGAAAATAATCGCTAATTTAACCCGTAACTGACGGTTATACGAGACCGTTGCCAGTAATTTGAGAATGACGAAATCAGAAACAAAAATATTAGTCGGAATTGGAGTTCTGATTTTATTAATTGACATATTTCTACTGAAAATATGGGTTGCTGATATTGAGCCGAATATATTTATGTCCAATGGAATTTCATTCCCTAGATTTAAAACTATCGGAATAAATTTATTGATTGCAATAGTTCTATACTTTATAAAAAAGAGATATTCAGCTTTGTTCTTTATTAACGCAATTGTTTGTCCACTACTTTTTACTTTCTTTTGGAATTCTTGGATTGAGAATAATCCATACTCGACGACTGAATACACTTTTAAAGTTGAGGATAGAAACTTTGTGTTAAGTATTGATAAAAATCCTGACTATTTTGGAATTGACGAAATCATATCGGAATCAAAAGATTCAAATATGACAGTTGGAATGTATGAAAAAGTAGGTGATACTTTAAAGTTGACAAGTTTGCAAGAGACAATGTATTTATATAAAAACCAATTAATAGGATTTTCGCAAAGTCCGAACGAAATTGAATTGAATAAAACGGAATAAAAACTACTGGCAACACTGTGTATAAAAAATGCTTATTTTAGTGCTTAACCAAAAGGAAAGTGCGTGTTTGCTTTCTTCCGATTTTCGTTCCGAAAATCCTCTGACACAAACACGCACTTTTCATACACGAAACCGTTAGCCTTCATTTTGACCAAACTGAAACCTATGAAAAAAAATGTTTACGGAATAATAATTTCGATACTCTGTATCATCAATATTCTATTTATGATTTTCTGTTACTTTGTATATGATATGGGTAAGATTAACAATATTTACATAGTTGGCGGAACGATTATCTCAATAGTTCTTTTAATACTTCTTTTTAAAAATAATGTTTATGGATATATTGGAACTATAATCTTTTACGGAATACAAATGATAGGAACTGTATTAATTTTCGATAATTTTAGATACGGGCTAATTTTTCGCCAAGAATCTAATATGACTATTAATTCAAACTCATTTCTAGGGGATTTGAATTTTACAGCAATTTTGATAGTGATTTTAAGCCTTCTTGGTTACTACCGACATATGAAACTGCAAGAACTAAAAACGGATTCTCAAACTGAATAAAAAAACGAAAGGCTAACACCGTGTATAATTCATTGCTAGTTATAGCCTACTTACGAAAATCCTCGCGGATTTTCTATCTGTGATTTATTTGCTAACTTTAGTGCTGAAACACGCAACGAAATCATACACAAACACGTTGTGGTTAATTAAAAAATCCCGTTGATGAATAAAAAATTAGGTCTGATTTTATTGATTATTACATTCTATTCTTGTGATAATAAAAAATATTTTACTGAATATTATCCAAATGGCAATATGAAAGTAAAAGTAGAAATTAATAAAGATAGTTTGCAGATTGGAACCTATGAAGATTTCTATGAATCCGGAGAATTAAAATCAAAAACTACTTACTCAAACGGAAAAATTTCAGATACTTTTTATAAATTTTACAGGAACGGAAAAATCCAAGAGAAAGGTTTGGAGAAAAATAATTTTCTAAATGGATGGTGGCTTTATTATGACTCAAATGGCAAGTTAAAAGAGAAGAGCGAATTTATAATTGTAAAAGATAGTTTGTACAAAAACCAATCCTATTACTACGACAAAAATGGAAATATCAAAATAGAGCCAAGTACATTTTTTGAACTTGAAATTTCAGATACACTTCGTATTGGAAAAAATGCAGGAAGAATTAAAAACTATGTTACTAATTTCAACAATAGAGAAGCAAATCTTCTATCCGTAATTATCGATAACGAAAATTCAGAAAAAGAAATAAAAAAAGATACTTTTGGGAATGGAACTTTAAAACCATTTTTTGGTGTAACCATTTTTAAAACTGGAAAGCAGAAAATTAAGGGTAAAATTCTAGAAAAAGTTTTAACTAAAACCAAAGAGGATAACGATTTGTACAGATTGACAATTGTCGAACATTATAAATATTTTGAAAAGGAAGTTTATGTCTGGGATAAAGAAAAAGAAACTGAATTAGGAAAAAAACTTCGAGAGGAAATGATAGCTGATAAAAATAACTAACCACAACACTGTGTATAAAAAATGCTTATTTTAGTGCTTAACCAAAAGGAAAGTGCGTGTTTGCTTTCTTCCGATTTTCGTTCCGAAAATCCTCTGACACAAACACGCACTTTTCATACACAAACACGTTGCCAGTAATTTAAGAAAACTCTCGAAATGAAAGAAAATTATGACTTTTTAATGGAATGGGCAGTTTGGGGACATCTTGATTCAAGAACTGATTTAGAATTAATCCTCTTAAAAGGACATTTACTTATCGAGCAAATATTAGATGGAAAACTTAACAGGTGCGGAATTGAAAATCGAAAATCATTGTCTTTTTACAGTAAAATACTTGCGATTGAAAAATTAGATTTTGAACAGACAGAAAAGAAAAAAATAATTCTCAACGCACTAAAAAAATTGAACAAATTGAGGAACAATTTAGCTCACGATTATAAATTTGACTTGAACAATGGAGAGTTAGAGTTATGGGCAAAAGGAATACTAAAAAACTTGAATGGAGAAAAATACACTCGATTTACATTTAGAACCAAAATTGTTCACGCATTTTCAACTTTGACAATAAATATTTTAGAATTAACGAATAAAGAAAAACAGTATGAGTACAACAATTTTTAACCGAGAAATAAAACGTTTGATAATAAGTGAAAATCATCCTGTTTTAGAATACGTAAATGAAAAATTCAAAAACAGTCGTAAACACAAAAACTACTATGGCTTTTTTGACGACTTTTTGTTTAAGTACGGAATTTTGACTTTAGGTTACTCACCTACTCTGAATGGAAATAAATACGTGCCATATATAAATTGTAGTCGGAATAATATATTCCGTGAAGAAAAAGGAATAACTGACTTATCAAATAAAGCACACAGTTCAACTGAATGCCAAAAAATAATAGCTGGATATTTAATTGAGCATTTGAAGTATTTGAAAGTGTGGAATTTTGAAAATTGGAATCCTGAATTAAATTACGAAAAGACAAGTTGAACGGAATAAAAACTACTGGCAACACCGTGTATAATTAATGGCTGGTTCTCGCCTACTTACGAAAATCCTCGCGGATTTTCTATTCGGTTTTTATTTGCTAAATTAGTTGCTTAAACACGCCACTAATCATACACAAACACGTTGCCAATAATTATGAGAAAAAACATTTTACTTCTATTTATACTTTTTAATTTTGGTTCAGTTTTTTCTCAAACTGATGCAATAACCAATCTTATTAATGAAACAGATGAACTGAATTTAGATATGAGGGATTTTGTTAATTATGCGAAAGATAAAATCAAAGACAAAACCGAACTTACTAAATTTTTCTATTATTGGGTTGGGACACATATCGAATATGATTATGTCCTATTTCAAAGTGTTTTAGATAAAACCGTTGACCCGAATCAATTTCAAAGCACTCAAGACGAATACGTTGTTTATGAAAACAGAAAAGGCATTTGTGCTGGATACGCAAATTTATTTAAATGGTTTATGAATGAAATTGACATTGAGGCAGTTGTAGTTTCAGGACATATTAGGGATGAAAGAAATCATTATGTGGAGTTATCTTCCGATGATAATTATAGACACGCTTGGAATTCAATTAAACTAAATAATAAATGGCTTCTCGTCGATTCAACTTGGGGTACTTCGGACGACATTTCAGTTTCTGATTTTTATTTTGACATAGACCCGAATATAGCAATCATAAGTCATTACCCATCAGAACCAAAATGGCAACTATTAGAAAATCCTCTTTCATTGGAGGAATTTAATAATTCAAAGTTTGTAAAACCAATATGGTTTTTTTCTGGCTATACAGATATTCCAACTTTAAAAGCGGATAATGATTTTTATTACTTGGTTTATCAATCTAATCCGAATAAGAATTGTTCAGTTGAATTAATGTATAGTATTGATAATTCAAATTTTTATCCTATCAAAAACCTTGTGAAAATAGAGCAAGATAATTTTACTTATTTGCGTTTTCCAAAAAAAGAAATATCAAAAACAGCATACTTTAAATTAAACTTGACAATTTCGAAAATGTACGGAAACACAAGAAATACATTTATTACCAATGGAACTATCAATTTCAAAACGTGAAAAATAACTATTGGCAACACTGTGTATAAAAAATGCTTATTTTAGTGCTTAATCAAAAGGAAAGTGCGTGTTTGCTTTCTTCCGATTTTCGTTCCGAAAATCCTCTGACACAAACACGCACTTTTCATACACAAACCCGTTGGCTACAATTATTAAGAATAGATAATGACAAGAAGTAATCTTGAAAAGACCTTACTAGTAAAATGGACAGTTGAAAATTATGAACATAATATAAATTTTAGTGTTGACAGACCTGGATTATATATACATAAGTTAATTAGAGACATGATTGAAACTCCAAAACCTGATTCAGTTTTTAAGTTCTATTCTGGCTCCGAAAAAAATATAGAATCTCTCGAAAAATCTTACTTATATTTTTCAAGTCCAAGGAATTTTAATGATCCTTGGGATTGCCTAACAAATAGAGAAAAATATATTTTAAAAGGAGGAGAAGGTATCAGGAAACATAGAGAAAATCTAGGAGTTTGTTGTTTTTCTTTAATTAACAACAACCCAATTATGTGGGGACATTACACGAATATTTATACAGGTTTTTGTGTAAAATTTAAAGATCCTAGAACGCTACTATTCAATCAAGTTTCTGTTAGATCACATGTGTCATATTTAAAAGACTATAAACCTTCGAACGATAGTTTTGATAAAATCTATCAGGAAATCGAAAATTTTTCAGAAATAAATGATGAATTACGACACATAATTTTACATGGAATAATGGCTGTTCAAAATTATACTTGGAAACATATTGATTGGAGTTACGAGAAAGAATATAGAGCTATATCTTATTCAACTGAAAAATTTAATCGTAAACTTCCATTTGATGCTAGTCTTGTTGAAGAAATATATATTGGTTATAAGATGAAAGATTTATACAATAAAAAATTCCAGAAAATATTGGAAATCGTTACTGATAAATATCCTCACATAAAAGTATTTGAAGTCAAACCTAATCCATTAATTGTACAATTAGATTTTAACGAAATTTCCATTTAATAACAGTAGCCAACAACGTGTATAACTAATTACTTGGTCTGTGTGTACTCGGAAAATCCTACGGATTTTCCTCTAGTTCGTTTTCTTTTATTAACTTAGACCTAGCCAACGTAACTAGCCATTACACGTATTCCAAGATCAAATCCTAATAAAAAGTCAATAATTTTATGCTGCATGTTGCTGAAGCACTACATAGGGTGTTCCTCTTTTTACAACCGCAAAAGCTCTTGCTATTAATTTATTTCTAACATTATTTATGGCGAGCATCTTATCCTTGCCTTCTGCCAACTTTCTCTTGTAATACAAACGCAACTCGCTGTCATGCTGTATGGCCGATACACTTGCCATGCTCAACAAACTTTTCATTTTCCGGTCGCCCAGATAATGGCATTGTTTTCTGCGATGGATACTGGTTCCGGAACGATGCTCGAAAGGGGCTGTTCCACAATAGCTTGAAAAAGCTCGCCAACTATCAAAGCGCGTAAAGTTTCCTGTATGATAAATGAGTTGGCAAGCTACCACCAGACCAATACCTTTAAGGCTTGAGAGCAGATCATAGTTTTTGCTCATTTCAGCATCTGCCGTTATTATTTCTATTATTCTGTCTTCTATGCCTTTTATTTGTTTTTCTATGTACGAGATACTGCGTGTTAGACCTATACATCCAACATCGGTAGTAGGACTAGACAAAAGTGCCCGCAACTCTTTTAGCGTCCCCTTGAGTCCAGCATTATTGCGAACCAATTGATCGCGTAGGGCAAGTAGTCTACCCAACTCTAAATGAGACATGCTCTTAACGGTGCTTGGGGTTAATTCCTCTCTATATAACCATGCGTAACGAGCGATTAAACAAGCATCCAATTGATCAGTCTTCTCCTTGACCACTCCTGATGATCGTTTTATTTTCAAGGGACTTTCCTCTACATAAACAATGTTTTGACTATCTAGATAAAGGGCCAGCTTTAATGAGTAATAGCCCGTATTCTCAAAACAGTAAAATACAGCACTTGATTTAGCGACCTTTAAAACCCATTTCAATAGGCTTTTATAACCACTTACATCATTAGTAAACTCTTTGTGTGATTGGGCTTGGTGACAATAAGCATCTAGTGTCTTTTTTGAAACATCAATACCTACCACTTCTTGATAATTTTTCATATTTTTACAATTAGAGTTAATAAATATGTTGCAAAAACTACTTCCTTTATCGGGAACTTATACGCCTGGTATTCCAAATGGTTCTTTGCAACTTTATAGAAAGAGAGGACTCGTACGTGTCATGGAACTGTAATTCTAAAACACGTTATAGTTCTCCTCTTTTTCTATATAAAGTTATTTATTACAAACTAAAGAAACACGTTGGGCATAATTTGAACGAATGAACAAAAACAAAATTTTTAGTTTAATATTAATCCTCGTGATTTTCATAAGTTGCGATGATACTACAGAGAAAACTGAATTCCAAGAGTCTGATAAAACTAAAATGGTTCTTCAGGAAGATATTCTACCTGAAGAATATTTAAAAACAGTTGAATTTAAAAATCCAATTTATGAAAAGAGAATTGACAGCGTTTCATTGGATATTTCATATAAATACGAATCTGAATTTTGGAAAAATAATAAATTAATTGGTGGATTTATATCTAAATGTTATGTTCATCCTCTTTCTGATTTGAATAAAATGGACGAGAATTTTTTGAGCTACATTGCTGGACAAAATTTTGAAGTATTTAAATCATCAAATTTCAGATACGAAAGAACTTATGAGTTCGAACTACCTTACAAAAGATATCGGATTTATAAAGTATTTGCTAATGACACATTGAATATGGGTTATGTATTCAATATTTTAAAAAAGAATAAAATAATTTATACCCTTATAATTACTCAAGATAAGTTTGAAATTGAAATTGAAAAATTAAAAAACAAACTGATTGAAATATAAAAACTATGCCCAACACTGTGTATAAAAAATGCTTATTTTAGTGCTTAATAAAAATAAGACCTGGCTTACTTTTTCGATTTTTTTTTTTTGAATTTTAAACAGCCAAATTCGAAAACAATCAAGTAAAAATTTCAATTTCTATATAAATTTATTTTCAACAATTTTATAAAGATTATAGAAATTTGTGAAGTGATACTTATTACAAAAATTCATTTTACCATATATTTTGTAATACAACAATTTACAGTTTAAAATACAAAGTATACATGCTTTTGGTTACAAAAGCACCCAAAAAGACCTCATTTGAAGTCAAAATCAACGGTCTTGTTTTTTTGTGATATTTTTTTATCACGCTTATATCACAAAAAATATCACAAAATATACTTTTCAAATTTGACTATAAGTCAGCCCTAATTAGTTAGTAGGGTATTTTGATTTTTGATGTATTGACCCTATAAACATATAAAGCTTAAAATTGTTCAACAAAAACTTCTCTACTTTTTCTAAACTGAATGTCCTACTCCCATCTGAAGAATAACTATGGAAAGAATAATATTTATTATACTTATCATCTCTTATTCTATATATATCAAATAAAACCTTATCAAATTCCCTCACTAAATCATTTGGCAAATGACCTTCTATTCTTTTTAAAGTTTTTACATAATTATTCAATTCTTCTTCTCCTTCTGCTTTATCACTATTAATCTTCTTAGAGTAAATCCAAATCATTAATTGCAAGAACTCCCTTGAAAATAAAAACTCATAAATTCTAGATTTGATTACTTCATGATGACAATAATCACCATTATGCACTTTCTCCAATAGTTCTCTTAGATAAGCAGAAGTGGTTACATTTTTCTCCACTGCCTTTTTCTCTATTTCAGCTTTTAACTCTTTTGATATTCTAAAGTTAATAGTTGCATCATCATTTTTGATAGGTTGTTTCTTAGCCATATTTGTAGGATTTGGTAATTTAAAATTTCACATTAAAAACTGTCTCTAAAAGAAACTTTTCTGCTGCTGCTGCTGTGATTAGTATTTTCTTTTCTTTCTTGGTCGTTTTCGGACTATTTTTATTCTCATTTTTTGACTGCAACGGATTAACAACTAAGTCTTGTATTATTTCGAAATCTTTAGCTGTTGAATTCGAATCTGGAATAGTCTGCTTAATTTCGGATGATGGCACAAAATGCTTTTGAAGATATTCCCAATGATTTTCAAATGTTGTTTTTTGTAATTCGAATGATAATAACGTTTCGTTATTTATTTCTGGAATATCTTCTTGAATATGGTCTAACATCCATGTTGATATCCTTTTGTAAAAAGCGACTTCTATACAATATTTCTTTGCTAGAAATTGAAAAGAATCTTCATCTAATTTGCTTCTCATTTCTAATAAAGCATAGGTATTCTTATCTAGTTCGGCTGTTTTACTTAGTAAATAATAATTGGAAGCCCCATTTTGAAGTGCCTTATTACTGCCATCTGTTTTCATAAGAACTACAGTATCAAATAAGGCATCAAATTCTTTATCATTCCATTTTTCACCATCCATTTCCACCCAAAACTTTCTAGGTATATAAAAGATAAGCGGTTTATATAAACGGCTCGATAATTCTTTTTGCTTATTGTTCAAAGATTCTTCCAAATTATATCTCTTATGATTTTATTAATTCTGAATAATCGTCTGGAAACTCTGCATCAATGTCACGTAAATATTTCTCAAGGGCTTTCATGGATGAATGACCTGTAATTTGCATCAATTTACTTTTAGCTTCAAATGGTGACGACCCTTTAACCAATTCCCGATATAATTTAGTAATATACGTATGTCTAAAGCTATATAATCCATAATCTGCTCCAAGATTAAACTTATCTTTTACTACACGCTTAAATCGTTTTGAGAAGTAATCACGTTTGTTACTTAATTC
>NZ_JBJFLO010000012.1:0-25637 GCF_045363175.1 Xanthomarina sp. GH4-25 | reverse complement strand
ATTAATTTATACAACGAAATAAGATTACATTTATCTTTAGACTATAAAACACCAAATATGGTATATAAATTATCAGCGTAAATTCAATTTTAACCTGTAGCCATATTTCAGGACAAGACATTAGAACTAACAAAAATTTAAATGGAAATCACATTAGAATATTGGAATGAACTTGGAAAGCAAACACTTTTAATTACTTCGTTATTAAGTGGATTTTCAATTACAGTAGTAGCGAATTTATTGGTTTCTGAAAAAAATGATAAACTGAACAATCGAATTTTGAAATCAGCAACTTTATCAGCTGGATGTTTTCTTGTGAGCGTTTTTGCAATGGTAAATATTGTAATGACTACAACACCAGGAGGATATATTGAAAATGTTTCATTAAATGACTTTCAGATTGCCAGAATTGTGGGAATGTTGACATTTATGATTGGACTTATTTCCCTTTGTACTATGATTGCTTTATCGGGTTGGACAAAATCAAAAAAAGTAGGACGATTTACTACTATAATTGGAATACTAACATTGATACTGATTTTTATAACAATGACAAGAATCGGAAGCTGAATTAAATAGGCCTAGTAAATAAATATAAAAGATAACTATAGCCAACACGGAGTATAAAACCTTTACCTGCAAGCTGTTAAATGATGCTAACATACATTATAATTGGAATTGTGATTTTAGGTTTGATTTTTATAATAAAATCTAACAAACCGAATCCGAAACCGAAATCTGAAATTAATAAAAAACCAAATGATTATGTTCCAACTTCAGAACTAATTAGTAGAACTGAAGAACGAATTGCCTCTTCAAAAGCGCTACTTGCGGAAATTAGAGCGAATGAAGGAAATGAAACAATACTTGAGAATACAGAATCTGAATCAGAAACTGGAATTTATGAAGAATACGAAGTAACAGGAGTTCACATTGCAAGTAGAAAAAATTATATTCTAAATTATTGTACGGAATATGACGAGTTGGAATTAAAACACGAAAAAAATAATAAATTCTCGGATAGAGCAATTGTAGTGAAACACGACGGAAAGAAAATTGGATATATTGCGGAATCTGACGTTGAAGAAGTGCACGGAATTATTAAAAATTCGTTTACATCACATATTGCGGAAATTGAATATGATGGTTCATATTTAACTGTCCGAATTGGATTAGAAAATTAGAACTGAAAATAAAAGCCAGCAGGTAACAACGTGTATAATTAATAGCTATTTCCAGCCTACTCACGTAAATCCTCTCGGATTTTCTATTCGGTTTGTATTTGCTAAATTTGTTGCTGAAACACAACGAAATCATACACAAACACGTTGGAAGTAATTTAATCTCACAAAAAATGAACAGATTAATTATAATTGCTTTTTCTCTTTCTTTATTCAGTTGCTCTATAGATAGGACTATTCTAAAAGTGTCAGAAAATGAAAATAATACACTCATCAATTTCCAAAAATTGCAAAGCAAAAATATATTGAAAATTACAGACGAGAATGAACCTGGAGAAAAACTCATACTCTGCTTAACCTTTATCGATAAAGAAAGTAAAAGAAACCTTCCTAATCAATTAGTGAAATTTTACCATACGTCTACAGATGGAAAATATGAATAAACTGACCCAAATGACGAATCCACAGCAAGGCTAAATGGACAGGCATTTACTAACAGCGAAGGGCAGATTTATGTTGAAACTATTTTGCCTGGAGATTATGGAAGTTCTGATGACAATCGTCACATTCACACTACAGTAGTATTTGAATTAAAACCCAAATATTATGACATATTCTTTAACCAATATAAAGGAAGGGTAGCAAGATTTATGGATTCTGGAAACGATCACATGTTTTTTGCCGACTTAAAAAGGACAAAAGAAAATGAATTAGTGAGTTTTTTGACTATTGAAGTAAAAAGACCTAATCAAGAATAAAAATAATAACTACTTACAACACCGTATATAATTTATTGCTTGGTTCTCGCCTACTTACGAAAGTCCTCGCGGGTTTTCTATTCGGTTTTTGTTTACTAAATTAGTTGCTAAAACGCGCCACTAATCAAACATAAGACCGTAGTAAACACGTAAACTTTGGGGTACAAAAAAAAATATAAAGGAATTAACTTTAATCCTTATGAAACAAAACACTTTAATTATTTTATTTTTCATATCATACAATTGCATAGCACAAACGAAGAATGATTCGATCGCAATTACACAAGTTTTAAAAAACACATATGAAGCATTAGGCAATTATGACGTTCAAAATTATATTGACAATTGTACAGAAGACTACTTACTAATAGAGAATGGAAATTACATTTGGACACTTGAGCAAGAAATTGAACATTTTAAAACTAATCAACATCATAAAATAATCAGAAAAGATAAATTTAAAATTCACTCATTAAGAATAGACGGTGATTTTGCATATTCTATTTACGACTTATGGTCTGAAATAGAAGAGAATAATGTTATTAAAAAACTTCATTGGATTGAGAGCTCTATTTTTAAAAAGATAAATGAGAAATGGAAAATAGTGTTAATACATTCGACAAAAATTGAAGACTAAGAGCCAACTGTCACAAAATATAAAAAACATAGCAATGAGTTGCCAAATTTGATAAATAAAACAAGTAATTTAACTAATTTGATCCAATCATCGACCTAAATTTAAACAATGTAGTAACAATGATTGATTTGAATCGTCTTACTTATAAATAGAAAAATTCATGAAATTTAAGTTCTTAATTCTATTTTGTATTATTACAATAATTGGATGTAGACAACAATCAAATAAATCAATAGCTCCAAGTTCTTGGATTGGAAAAGTAAAAATGGGTGACACAAACCCTGAACTTGTATTCAATATTTTCAAAGATAGTTTAGGGCAACTTGCTGGAAATTTAGGCATACCTAGTAAAGGTATTCAAGGCATCCCTTTAAGTCAGATTTATATTAAAAAAGATTCAATCGTTATAGAAATTTCTGCTGCTCAAGCCAGTTACAGAGGAGTTTTTGAAAAAAACAGAAAAACTATTAATGGTATTTGGACAGAACCTCAATACACATCTCCACTTATTCTTGCACCTTTGACCAAAGAAATTGATTACGATAATTTTAAAAAAGAAAATACCTCTTCTTTAAATTTAGAATCTACAAGTGATCATTTTAATTATTATTCAAAAAAAGAAGACAAAAAAGTTCTGGATAGTTTATCAAAAGCACTTGAAAGCAACTATTTGCGCATAACTACAGAAATGCAAACTAACTTTAATTCTAAAATAGATGTTTTTATTTACCCTGACTTAAAAACATTTCATAGTGCAATAAACTCAACAGATGCGCCAGATTGGGTTGTTGGGGCTGCTAGTAAAAATGAACTCCAAATGGTAAGTCCTTTAAATCCTGGTAGTGAACACACTTATCAGTCACTTATAAAGGCCATTGTTCACGAACTTACCCATACAGTTGTACTAAACATAAGGAAGCAAGGACTTGTAGGCTTACCAAATTGGCTAAATGAAGGATATGCCTATTATGAAGCGAAACAACTTAACGAATCTCAACGTGAGTTCATTCATTCTCAATTAATCGATAATAAAATTCCATCTTGGAACGAATTAGAAAAGGCAAATAATTATCAATTTGGAGATTTAAACGGGTACCCAATTTCGGCTACAATTATTGAATTTCTCGTAAAATCTTATGGAATTGATAAACTAAAACAATTTATTATTGAGCCAGAAAACATAAAAAATATCTATAATTTATCCAAAGAAGATTTGGAGGTTTTATGGTTAGAAGATTTAAAACAAAAAAAGAACACAATAAAAAATTAATATCCAACAAATCGTATACAAACCCAATAGGCATAATTCAAAAACAACGAAATAAATGATAGGAATATTAGTAGCGTTAGCAGTTTCTTGGCTACTTCTTTTCTTAATTGAAAAGAAAAATATTTTAGTATTAGGATTTCTTCCTTTAGGCAAAAGATTAAAGCAATTCTTAATAGGTTTTCTTATTACTGGGATACTTTGCGTTTTCGTCCAATATTTAGAATCATATCTAAAATCTTCAACTTGGATTTTGAATAATGAGATTACGAACGGCATTATATTAAAGTCATTTTGGTGGGATTTCAACTCTGTATTAACAGAAGAATTAATTTTTCGTGGAGCATTATTATACATTTTCATTCAAAAAATAGGCTCTAAAAAAAGTATTTTGATTTCCGCAATCGCATTCGGAATTTACCATTGGTTCTCATACGGCGTTTTAGGCAATGTAATGGCTATGATTTTAGTTTTTATAGGAACTGGGCTAATGGGTTACGCTTGGGCTTGGGCTTTTTCAAAAACTAAATCAATAATGCTACCTTTCGGACTTCATTTAGGTTGGAATTTTATATACAATACAATATTTTCAAAAGGACCTTTAGGCGAATTAGTATTAATTCAAATAGGTGGAAATGAATTGACCGATTGGGCTTCATTATTGAATTTTATTAGTGGATTGGTATTAGTGCCAATTTTAGTACTTATTTATGTTAAGTTTTTTGTGAAAAATGAAGCGGAAATAAAAACAACTGTGGACTAAAAAACTAAACAAAACAAAGTATATATCCATAGATAGGATTGGCTATTTGTGGAAGTAGTGCCACAACACAAAATATAACGCCAAAAGTCATAATCAAGCACTCACTACCATCCATGTACTATGGCAATGCCACATACGTTTCAGTAAGAAGCTTGAACCTCTACGGTTATATAAACATAAAGGTATCTTCATCCTTTGTATACTCTCTGGAATTGACATTTTTTGTATGAGCTTCGTTAAGAGTTACGTTTGATTCTCCCTGCCGTCCTTTAGTCAAAAAGAATTGTTTTTTTAATAAGTGTAATAGTTTCATAACAAATGCAATTAAGTGTTATCAAAGTTACGAATTAAAACTCCTTTTGGATCTTTCAAAATCACACAAAACCCCTAAATACTTAAGATTTAGCAATATCTTAACATGGTGTTAGCATTAAGTTAAAGCTCTTACTTTAGATTCAATGAATATGAAACAGGTATAAAAATGAATACCCTAAAAAATCAAACTTTTTAAATAAGGGTAAATCATTTAAAACTGTCCAGAATAATTAGAAATAAAGTCTTTCAAAATATTTTTATTGTAGTTCTCAAATAATTCTCTCAAACACCAAACGTAATATGTTACCTCCAATATCTAAATCTAAATCACCACTATCCTCGTTTAAAACTGAAACAAACCCCATTTTACATTGATGATCCATTTCTAATGCCTTACCATTAATATGCTTTGAATAATCTTCTGTTAAATAAGGTTTAAATGTGTTTTCAGAATAAGTTCCAGGATACAATAACATCACTCTATCTGCGTCCCAAAAACGACAATAGGCATACATCTGACGTAAATCACTTACAGAAGCTGAGCTCTTTTGTGGTCGTTTCCATTTTGTGTCAATAATATAGGTCTTTTCTCTTTTTCTTAATACAATATCAGGTCTTAGGCTATTATTTCCCCAAAACGATTTAGACTCTTGACCTGAGACTTCAACCTCAGTTCCTAAACAAGCCTTTTGCAGTTGTTTTAAAATATAGGTTTCCCATAAGTCATTCATGTCAAACAATAAGGATAACATCTTTTCCTTACCACTAGAAATGTCAGGCGAATAATTTAGAATAATCAACCTAGCCAATTCTATGGCATTGGTATAACCAGTAGATTTTCTATTAAGCTGGATCTCATGTAACTTTTTAGCTGTTATAACAATCGTATCTACTTCTGGAAAGTTAAGTTGTACTCTATTGGCTAAATCTTGAAGTCTAGAACCATTTGTAAATTGTGTTACAATAGTCAACGCTTTTTGCAATACTTGGTGTAAAAAGTGATTAGGATCATACACTTGATGTGTGGTATAAAACCGCTCTTTATGTACTATGTTTTTTCTAATATGTCCTGCAAATTCTAATTTCCCTTTTAATGCTTTTGTGTTTTTAGTTTGCTTACGGTATTGTTTAATAAGTCCTTTTCTAACTAAACCTTCTACCTCTAGTAAATACATTTCAAAATAAACCTCTAATAAATTTAGATGTTGTCTTTTTACATGTGCAGCACCAGACGATTCAGCTTTAAGCTTCCCACAGGATTGTAACATCTTTAACAAAACACCTTTCCATTTATTATCGTTATCGGCTTTATCGGCTTTTGGATGAATCTCGATCGTTAAGCCATCTACTTGTATTACTCCAACATATTGATTAAACTTAAGCCCTTTTGCAATAGGCTCAAAATAATTACCATCATGGTATTCATTCAATTTTAACAACGCATCTAAATGTGTTTGTTTAAAACCCTGCTGACCTACATATAAACGTTGATGTTCAAAAACAGATATGTTATTACGTTTTTTCAATTATTCTGAATCTTTTTCTTTTTCACCTAGTAATTCAGATATTGCTTCTAGAACGGAATTTTTATCCACCTTTTTTAGTTGGTAGCTTGGAATCCTAAAATCGTTTGCATTCTCATATTTAAAACTAGCAAATTCAATTTCTTTATTATCACTTATATCAACAAACCCATTACCTAACACCAATCCTATTTTACCATAATCGCCATAAAAATATTCCTGTAATAAAGGAACAATCTTATTGCTAAATGCATTCGCTAATTTTTCTTCAGAATCTACACCAACAAAATACGAATGTCCAATAGTATGATCTCTATCTATTAATAATTCAATACGATGATTTATGGTTTTTAACAATTTAGATAAAGCAACATCTTCAACAAACTCATTTTCTATCACACCATAATCTGGCATCATTTCTTTAAATTCAAAACGACGACGTAAAGCTGTATCTAAAGCTTCAACACTTCTATCTGCTGTGTTCATGGTACCATAAATATCTAAGTTAGATGGCACACTAAATTCCTTTTTAGAATAAGGTAATTTAATATTTATTTCGTTTGTAGCACCTTGACGTTTATCAATTTCTATAAGGGTAATTAATTCTCCAAAAATAGCAGAGACATTCCCTCTATTTATTTCATCAATAAAAATAGCATACCTATTATTTGGATCGTTTTTTGCTCTTGTACATAGTCTTTTAAATACACCATCTTCTATAGTATATCCCAAGTCCTTAGCTTCTTCTAATTCTGTATCTAATTCAGGAATAATAGGCTTTATCCCTTCAATAAAATCTTCGTAAGCGAAAGATTGGTGAAAGGTTACAAAATCGTAGTTTTTAATTATAACATCTGGATTTGGATTATAATTATCTATAGAGTCTTTTAATTCATATAATTCTGGAACTAATTCTTCCACTTGTTCTTCTAATATTTCCCAATGTGAATCTTCTGTTTTATTAAAAATTAACGGTTGTTGCCTATTAGATACATTCACATACTCGCATTCGTTAATTGTATGACTTTGTAGTTGTCCCCAAAGTGTTGGACGTACTGTTTTAGAATTTGACAAGCTGGCTTTTTTCTGAACCCATTTATGAGTAAAAATATCGGAAACTTTTGCTTTTTTTAAATCTAATAAAGCAATAGCAATAACTTGCCACCAAGAACAACCACTAACAACAGTTTCAAAATGTTGAGCTTTTGTAATTGATGTTTCCTTTAAGGTATAATTATCAAATAACTGGTCTTTTAAATAATAGGTTTTTCCCGTTCCTGGAGGACCGTATAATATTTTATTAGTTGGCATTGTATTACTTGACTTAGAAGTTGTAAAATATATTTCATTTTTCATAATATTATTTGCATTACCCCAATTTAACAATGCATTAAATTCTTCTTCTGTAGCACGAAAATTAGTACCTTGATTACCAGCTTTAAAATTAGAAAACACTGGATTGTGTTTAATATCATCCCACAAAATTGGAGTGTCTGCAAGATATTTAGTTATCTTAATCTTAACCCGATCTGTAGTTATGTCTTCTTCTTGGTTTATATAGTATTGTTGCTCAAAAGTTTCTTCCTCAAAAACACCAACTTCAGAAGTTACTTCAGCAAGTGCATAACAACCAGAATTATTACCTGTTTGCCATAAAATAACTTGATCGCCAATTTTTATTTTGTCTTTATGTGCTGCAACTTTCCAGCTTTTTAAATGTGCTGCTTTTAAGGCATTTGTTATGTTGTATATATTTGGATTGCCTTGAAAGATCCAATAGTTAGGTTCTTGATAATCAAATTTTTCTTTTATAAATTTAATGTAATTGTTTTTACCTAAAATTGCTTTAGGTATTCCATTGCTGTTTCTAGTATCATATTCTACAAATTCTGGGTTTTTTATTCGCTCTTTTTTACTAAGTAAAAATAGAATGGAACTTACTAAACCATTAATATTAGTAGGATCTACTAAAAAGAAATCAAGATCATCAAAATAGTTATTTATCTCATCCAATCTATCTTCAATACTTTTGTTAGTTTGCCCAAGGTAAGCGCGATAAGACTCAAATGTATTTGTGTTTAACCATTTAGCAAAATCTTTTTTTACATCTCTTAAACGTGTTTCATATTGTTTCCATAACGCATGGCTCCAAGTAAAATATTCTAAATCATCAGATTTTGTTTTTATTATGTCTTTATGAAATTTAGAAATTGGTGTTTTATTCGTGTATTCTATACTAAGGTTAGTAGCAATAACGTGTAGGGCATCTAATTTAAAAGCATTTAAGCAATTAAAATTACCATACATAAATGCTATTTTCCATTTGTATGCATGACCTAAATCTACAGTATCTATAACCTCTAATGTATTTGCTTGAGCAGATTTAGCAATTTTTATTAGTATACTTTTAATAGTATGATAGGCTTCTTCTTGTGTATTTCCATATTTATTATGCCAAGCATAATCCCCATTATTAGTTCTATTACTAGCTTTTTCTGTTTTAGATGTTTCTGCCATCTTATAAATACCAAACTTGTAGGAGCTTCCACCAACAATACTCCCTAAATCTCTAGTAATGTGTTCTAACCAATAACAAAACGAATCTTCTCTATCTAGATTCGTATACTCTTCTAAGGTCATATTCTCCAATTTTTCAATAGGCCAAGTATCTAGAAATTCTTGTTTTAGTTTGTATAACTTCTCGTGCATATTCGTTTTATTTTTTTTTACTATTTCAAATCCATTTCTTTTAAATGCATTAAAACAGTCTGTATTTAAACCTCCTTTAAAATAACGTTCAATTGTTCTCCCTTCTGCATGAAAATTGGCGTAAGCCATAATGGCTTTTGGAGGATAAGGTTTATTCTCAAAAACTAAATCATAGGTTGAAGATGGACCAAACTCTTTTGGATAGCCTTTATCTTCAAAGTCTTTGATACCTTGTAGTATATGCTCTTTTTTTACTCTATCAAATATCATATTTAATAATTAAAAATGTTCTAAAAATAAATCTTAAAGCCTAGGTCATCTATCAGTTGACTATACTTTGATTCCATTTTTTGTTTAATTTTTTTAATGTTTTTCCACTTCTGACATTCCTCAAAAAATAATATATCTAAAACAGTACTAGGAATAAAATCAACATTCTTTGAATATCCAGTAACGGCTAAAGCATTTGTTTTTTCCAGAAAATCTGTCACCTCATTTTCATCAAATATCGTTTTACAACTACCAAAGTGAACTATACGATTGGAAAAGGCATCTTCAAAATATTTTGATAATTTTGATAATGAAATATTCTCTACTCCTAGATCAATTTGACTTCCTTTACCATGGAATGCAAAGTATATAATTTTAAATCTAGCATAACTTTTCTGATCTCCATCAATAATTATACTTACTCGCGACTTTAGTTCCTTTTTAGTAATACATGTCTTATGCAACTATTCTTTTACAATAAATTAAGTGCAGGAGAAATAGTTCGAGTTTTTCTCAAATTATCATCCCAATCACCTTCCAAACAAAAAATGTCACGAATATAATCTCTCTTATTCATACTTTTTATTAAATATTAAGTGGGTTAAAAAACCAAAACCTATTGGTTTCTTTTCTCTCAACACGAACTTGAGGCAACAAATACAAAAGATTGACTTCATCCAAATCCCTCAATACATTCCGTAAAGGCAAACCTTCACTATGGTCCTTTTTAAAATAACCCTTCTCAATTAGTGTTGGCATCAAATCTTTTGGTTTTGCATCCACTAATTTAGTTTTCTCCAAATAATTTTGAATGACATAACCCATTTTTACTATTTGTGCTTTTTCCATTTTAGAGTCTTTAAGCACTCCAATCACTATACTGACCTTCTGCCTGTTCCATAATCTCAGTTAATATTTCATTCAGTTTTGCGATGGAAACCTTGCCTCTCAATTCCTTTTTCACAGCCAATCGAATAGCTGCTTTTGCATTTTCTTTTTTTACCCAATCTAATTGAAGATTAGATTTTACCGCTTTTACAACAGCTTGTACAATATCTCGTATCAAGCCTTCTTCTTTGATGATGTCTTTTTTCGCTGCTAGAATATCATAAAACGCTAATTCCTCTTCACTTAAACCTAATTCTTCGGTTCGCTTGTCATCATTTTGTAAATCTTTGGCACGTTCTACTAGCTCGGCAATAGTTGCGTAACTATCCAAAGCATTGCTATGGTAACGGTCTATAACTTTTTCTAACTCTTCTCTTAAAGAGGTGTATTTCTTCATATTTTTATGAAGACGTAATTTAATTTCATCTTTAAGAATATTCTTTATCAATTCTATCTTTAAAGCATGACCATCTTTCTCTTTTTTAGCTCCTAATAAAAAGGTTTCATCTAGAATTGAAATATCTGGCTTCTCAATTCCTGCCATAGCAAAGACATCTACGATATCTTCTGAATCGATACTTTGACTAATCAGTTCTTTTATTTTTTCTTTTTGTTCACTTCTACTCGAAGTAACAGACTTTGCATTACGTATGGCTTTAGATACATGTTGCGCAAATAAAACATGGACAGCATAATCTTGGACTGCTGGCTGACTTTTAACAATAGACAACAAACTAGATAATGTTTTTTCAGCCTTCATATAATTGTTAGCATCGTCATCATATTTAATAATATGATTAACTGCTTTCTTCACTAATAACACTTTATCTGCATCACGTAAACGTTTCCAATCGGAATAATCAATAGCTTTAGGAATAAACGCATTACATATTTCAACTTGATTATAAAATAACTCTAAGGCTTGTTCTATATCTATGGTTGGTTGTCCTTTCCCTCCACTTCCTGTATATTTATTGGTGGCCGTTTTTAAATTATCGCCAATGCCAATATAATCGACAATCACACCATTTCTTTTATCCTTAAAAACACGGTTAGTTCTGGTAATGGCTTGCATTAAATTATGACCTTTCATAATTTTATCTACATACATGGTATGCACGCTTGGCGCATCAAAACCAGTCAACCACATATCTCTAACAATCACTATTTTTAAAGGATCATCTTCTTTTTTAAATCTACTTTTTATAGCTTCCGTAGCATCTTTGGTTCTAAAATGCGGGTTCCAATCTATAGGGTCTTTTGAGATGTTTCCTGTCATGACCACTGCAACTTCTGGGCAATCGTCCAAGGCTGTTAAAGCATTATACATTTTTACGCAATTACGTCTGCTCATACAAACCACCATGGCTTTTCCTGCCAGTGTGTTGGTTCTATTTGTATAATGGTTCAGTATATCTTTTGCTATTTTATTAACACGATCTTCACTTCCTGCTGCATCTTCAATAGCTGCCCATTTGAGATTGCTATTATCTTCAACGTCCTCTGTAATCTCATCGACCTCATCATCGATACTTTCATTCCATAAATGGAGTTTTGCCAAACGGGGTTCGTAAAATATGTTTACTGTGGCATTGTCTTCTACAGCTTGTTTGATATCGTATGTGTGAATCACACTTCCAAACACTTCTTCGGTGTCAGCATCTTTACTATCTACTGGTGTACCAGTAAAACCAATAAAGGATGCATTAGGCAACGCTTTACGTAAATTAGAAGCAAAGCCATCTAGCAAACCATATTGTGTTCTGTGTGCCTCGTCTGCCATAACAATTATATTCTCTCGTTCAGACAAAATAGGATGTTCTAATTCGCCTAAAACCTCATCTGTGGTTTGTTTTAGTCTAAACTTTTCTATGGTTGTAAAAATGACGCCTCCAGCACCTGCACTTAATAAGTTACGTAAATCTATTGTAGAGTCTGCATGTTGCACATCTCCTACTAAATCTTTTGCGAGTACAAAGTTTTCGTAGAGTTGCCTATCTAAATCACTTCTATCTACTTGCACCACAATGGTTGGATTCTTTAATTCTGGTAGGCTTCGTAAAATACCAGTATAAATGGCCATTGAGATACTTTTACCTGAGCCTTGTGTATGCCAAATAACACCAATACGCCCATCTCCAAACGGACGTACCGATTTTTTTGCAGCTTCTACCGCAAAATTGACTCCGAAAAACTGATGGTACTTGGCACCTTTTTTAATGAGTGTGCCATTATGGTCTTCATGAAAAATGAAGTTCTTTATGTAATTAAGAAGTCTGTTTTTTGGAAACACCCCAAATAACAAAGTGTGCATCTGGAAATCATCTTCCTGAACGGTATCTATACCATTTATACTTTTCCAAGCAGCAAACCACTCCAAACCAGAACTAAACATGCCATGTTGTGCCTCGTTACCATCGCTAATAATAGTTATGGCATTATACTCAAACAACAACGGAATGTCTTTTTTGTAATGCTGTATTTGGTTGTGTGCTTCTTTAATGTTGGTGTTTTCGTCATACCAATTCTTTAATTCGAAGACTATTAATGGCAACCCGTTAATGTAAATAATAATGTCTGGACGCCGTTTGTTTTTTCCTGTAATACTAAACTGATTGACTGCCCAAAAGGTATTATTATCTGGATTAGCAAAATCTATTGGGTAAATATGCACTGCTTTCTCTTTCCCAGATGCATCTTCGTAGGCAAACTCAATCCCTTTAGTCAATTTTAAATGAAAGGTACGGTTGCGATGTTCTAAATCTGCACCTGCATTATTGGTAAATTCTGCAACTGCCAGTGTTTGAATCTCCTCTGGAATGTCTGGATATTGCTTTTGTATAAACTGAAGCAACTTATCTTTTAATACCACTTCTGTATTATGGTTTTGTGGTAAGGTGGTGCCTAATTGGTGTTTATACCCTAAATCTGATAACCAATCGATGGTGGCTTGTTCTATGGTTGCTTCTGTGGTCATATTATCTTGTCATTGCGAGACTTTTTTAGTCGTGGCAATCTGTTTGTTTTTAGTTTCCATTTATGAGATTGCTTCGTTCCTCACAATGACGTTTTCTAATTGTTCTCTAAACTCTTTTAAACGTACTTCTCCATTTATTAGTTTTGGTAATAATGTGTCTCTTAATTTTGTTAAAGATTGATTTTCTTTTTCATTTGAAAAAATCAATCTAGATATTGAATAAAACTCATCTAAAACTTCCTGAATAATTGAATCTTCTTTTGGCATCGCTATACCAATTGATAGTAAGTTACTTTTATTCAATTTTGGTTGAACAGCACCTGTTAAATAAGGGTTCATATCCATTTGGGCAATATGACAAATAATCAACTTATTAATTCCGTTTTGTTTCCCTTCTAAAATATGCGCATGATTATTAACCCAAAATTTACCAATCGCACTAAAGCCAATAGGTGTTTTACGTGAGCGCAAATTTTCTCCGTCTTCAGATATTATCACGTATTCACCATCAAAAATAAAATCATCAATATTATCAATTACACCTGATGCTCCATAATATGGATATTTCCCTTTTCTATTACTTCTTTGTCCTGTACTTAAAGGAACCCTTTTGGAATTTAATATTTGCGCTAGATCATCTAATCTTTTTTCTTCCCAACCTTTAGGAATAAGACCCAATTCACTATCTACAAACTCGCCATCTTGAAAAGGACCAAAATCTACAAACCAATGTTTGTAAAGTGCCATAGCCATGTCTTCTAAGGTTTTATTTGTGGCTAGGTTGTTTTCTATTTTGTCGTCTATGGCTGATAGGATGTTTGCTATTTGGGTTTGTTCTTGGAGGGGTGGTAAACTAAATTCATAGCCGAAAATGTCGGTTAATTTAATACTCGCTTGACTAGCGCTTCCTTGTGCTCTATTTACAATGTAATTTAGAAAATTGTGAGTTTTCATTACATCGTAAATGAATCTTTGATTAAACTTTTTCTTATCCTTTGTTCTTAACCTTACTGCATTTTGATTCAATAATGACTCTTGTGCTGACTTAGGTACTTTTACTACTTTACCTACAACTGAATTATAATTGGGTGGCCAAGACCCTACAGAAGCAATAATTATATCATTTTCTAACAATTCATATTGCATTAAATTCTTAGCATTCTCTTCTGAAATTCTATGACAAGTTGAAATATCAACAGAATCACTTGTTGTATCAGAAACCCTTACAATTAACTTACCTGAATCTTGATACCATTTAGATTTAAAGGCATAACCTTTTTGATAATCTATTATTTCTCCTAATTTATATGTTTTCCAGTTGTTAGGCATTAGCTTAAAAGTCCTAGTTTGTTAGCAATAGTTTTAACTAGCTTTAAGCTAGGTTTAAAATCCATTTTAGATTTATCTATCTCCTCATCATGAAGCAAAATCTCGAAATAACGTGCAATACCGACTTTAGATATTGGTGTGTTTTTTGTATTCCATTTTGCTACATCTAATTCCACTTCTTTATAAAAATCTTTTACTGACTTTGTTATTTCAGTATTGTACCTTGATGAGTTTATTTTAGATAAATTAATTGGTAATTTAGCATTAGCCTTAATTGTGTCACTAACAACTGCTAAAACAGAGGTCGTAACTGTAGCCGCATCTTGAACATTTGAAGAAGATTTCTTTTTTTCAAATGTACCATCCGTCTCTAATTCTGCACAGAATAATTTTACTGCATCTTCTAGTAGTTGGTACGGTAATAAGTCCTCAATAGAAACAGCTTCCTTCTTAAATTCGTTAACTTGAATTAAATCTAAAATAGATTCATCGTTAACTTTATTAACTTTTTTAGATAGCTTGTTAAATGTAGATTGAGAATCTGAATCTATTAAAACTAAAGTTGGTCTTTCGTCATCCATTATTATCTGCACCATAGCTGGTAAATTACTTTCACCACCAGCATCTATAAATGAAAACAAATCTGTATTCAATTCTAAATCACCAATTCTATTAAAATAATCTATTAAGCTTGAAATAAAGATTAAATCTTCTGGTCCTTCTACAATGAGTGCTTTGTCAGAATAGTAGAAGCTATCTTTGATATTTAGTCCAAGGGAAGAGCGCATTGGCTTCCAGTTTTTAGAAAAGCCCTTGAATTTGAATACAGTTCCATTTTCTGCATCTCTATCTACAATTCTCACCCTGTTTGGAAAAAGTCTGTTAATCAAGAAAGGAGAATGTGTTGTATAAATAATTTTATGTTTCTCCGCTAATTCTTCAAGATACTTTAATAAATCTCTTTGACCACTAGGATGTAATCTTCCTCCAGGTTCATCTAAAAGAAAATATACATTTTCGCTATCCGTTAGATTAGAAGCCATTTCTATTAATAATGAGAAAAAATATTTGAAGCCATCACTTCTCTCTTCCATAATATATGTTCCATCCGAATTATCTTCAATATCTATTGAAATTTCCCCTGAATCATGAACAAACTCTAATCTGACACTATTATCTTGTGAGTAATACTTGCGTACAAATTCTTTATTCAATTTTCGATTTAACCCCCTCAAGTACTGTCTAATTTGATTTCGCCCAGACGGAATGCGACTTGCGTCATTCAAACCTGCAATTTTCATTAATTTAAACAAAGAGGTGTTTTTTGCACTTCCGTTTTTTATATTTTCTAATGAGCTATTGAAAGTAATTTTAAAATCTTGGTCATTTAACTTAATTCTTTTGGGAACAATAGAGTCAATATCTTTCACAAGGTTTGTTAGAACCTGTTGGCTAATAGCCACTTCTCTATTTGATGCTGTCATTCTACCTCCAACTTGTCTATTATTTAAAATAATAGTTGTTAAACTCTTAGGATGAACTTTTTTACCATTCCATAGAAAATAAATATTTTGATTTTCACCTTGACTTTCATCTATTTCTATAATAAAATGTGATAGATTCTCTATACCTCCATGTTTTGCTGTTTCAATTTTTAGTTTGTTAAGCTTTTCTAGAAATTTATTTCTGGAGTCTTTTGTAAATTTAAAATGGTAATTTATTGCAGGTAATTTTTGATTATTATAACTCTCGCTTGACCTAGTCGTATGAGTTTCATAATTTAATTTTTTTGCCTCCTTACCTTCAATAAAATCAAAAATCTCTAACAAGTTACTTTTACCACTTTCATTTTGACCTACCAAACAAGATAATTCGTCATTTAAAACCCATTCTAATTCAGAAATAGACTTATAATCTTTTATTTTAATTCTTTCTAAAATCATATATTAAAACTTTTCAAAATTCTCTAAAATCTGTTGTTGTAATTTGTTGCCTTTTTCAAACTGGGTTTGTAATTGCGCTTTTAGGGTTTCCATTTTATCTTCAAACAGGATACCATCATCTTCAACCGCTTCTGTACCTACGTAAATACCTGGTGTTAGTTTGTAGTCTTGTTTTTGAACCTCTTCTAGGGTTGCGCTGTAGCAGAAACCGTCTTGGTTTTCATAGACTTCTAGAGGCCTAGCTTCTCGATACGATTCCGCTTTGGCGGAATCACTCGAAGTGACGTTAGGGTTGTTTCGCCAAGCATGGTAAGTGTCGGTGATTTTATTGATGTCTTCATCGGTAAAGACACGTAGCTTTCTGCTTTCCATAGTTCCCATTTTAGAGGTATCTATAAATAGAATCTCATTGGTACGCTTTCTGTGGATGCCATCTTTGCCATCTCGGTTTTTGCTAAGTATAAAAATACAGGCAGGAATACCTGTGGTTAAAAAGAGTTTGTCTGGCAAACGCACAATACAATCTACCATACTGTTATCTACCATGTGTTGGCGTACGTTTTTTTCGCCTTTATTATTGGAGGTCATCGCTCCATTTGCCATCACGACACTTGCAGTACCTTTATCGCTAAGATGACTCCAAAAGGTTTGCATCCACATATAATTGGCACTACCATCTGTGGTAAACTCATCTTTTGGTCCAAATAATCGAGGGTCGTTTTCTGGTAAATCTTCAGGATGCCATTGGCTCACATTAAATGGTGGATTTACAATGATGAAATCGGCTTTTAGGTCTGGGAATTTATCTTGTAAAAGCGAATCGCCTAAGCGGACATCAAAGGATAAATCGCGTAAGGCGAGGTTCATTTTACATAAACGAAGTGTGCCATCGTAACGCTCTTGTCCGTAAATGGAAATATTCCTTTTATCTCCACCATGAGCTTGTAAAAACTTTAAGGATTGCACAAACATACCACCAGAACCACATGCAGCATCAAATATTTTACCTTCGTAAGGTTCTATCATTTCTACTAGTAAGCGTACAATACTGCCTGGTGTAAAAAATTGTCCTGCACCAGAGCCTTCGGCAATAGCAAACTTACCAATGTAATATTCATACACACGTCCTAGAATATCACTATCTGGGTTTTCTTTTTCGGAAAGCTTAGGATTGGCTAATAAGTTGATTAAACCAGCGACTTGTTTGGCTGTTAATTGGCTCTTTACAAAAATACGTGGCAGAATTCCTTTTAAATCTGGTCTGTAGGTTGCCAGCGTTTGGTCTAGCACATCAAAGGCATCATCGACCAACACTTTAATATTATCCTGCTCTGCATTATCCTGTAGAAATTGCCAAGTGGCTTTTTCTGGAATAATATAAGTGCTTTTAGAAAGATATTCGTCTGGGTCTTCTAATACATATTTTTGCTCTTCAACATCTGAAGTGTAATAATCAGACGCTTCGTCTTTAAAAAGGTCTATTAATGTATCTCTACGTAATTCATAGCGTTCAGACACATGCTTTAAGAATATGAGTGGTAAGATGTAATCTTTATATTGGTTTTCAGCAACAGCACCACGAAGTTCGTTAGCAGCTTTCCAGAGTTCTTGTTCGAAGTTAATATCTGCTTTTGATAGGTTTTTGGTCATTCAAATAAATTGATTGAAATGTTTATAAATAATAAACTACAGAATAATAACACCATAGTTATATTCTAGATTCTAAATAAGGAGAGTTTAAAGATATAAAAAGAAAGGATATAAGCAATTAAAAAAGCTTGTTGTAAAAAAACAAAAACCTTAATAACAATTACACTTATAATCCATAATATACTTGTGGAAGCGTTTTCCATAAGAATCTGAATCCCCATAGCCACCATATTGAAAGTTAGACCAATTGTATGAAGGGATACCACAGAAAATATAGGTATTTGTACTGTAACTATATTCACTGGTCTTTATTTTGGCTATAACATAAATATCATAATCATAGCTATAAGCTTTTACTTCATAAAGCCATTCAGAATCTAAAGTATAACTACTTACGGTACCATTGCTGTATCCTTTTTGTTTGATATAATTTACTAAGTCGCTACAAGCAACTTCCTGTGAAAATGTATTTAAGGAGACAAACAAAACAAGTATTCCAACTAAATTTTTAAAAAAATATTTCATAATCAAAGTTTTAATTAGTCTCTCATATCTTCAACCAATCGTAGCGTTGCATGTCTCATAAATTCTTCCAAGACATCCTTTTCAACGATTACATAACCTTCTTTTTGTTTTTCAATGCGTTTCATACGTTCTTTAAAAGACTCGCTAATTTCACAGCCATTTCCTTCAGAACATGGTGCATAATGAAATTTATAGGTACCTGCAAACTCATTATTATCTATTAAAACCACTTTAAATTCTACAGCTGCACCATATTGTTTGTAAGGATCATCCAATAATCCTGATTTTCCTTTATCTGTATGATATTTATTGGTTTCATAAATAACTTCTCTGTCTAGTTTAATTAATTCTATAATTAAGTCAGTATCGGTTTTGGCTTTCAATTTGGCATAATCGACCGTATTTTCATTATTGGATACCACTTGATTAAACAAGTTTCTATCACGTACAACAAACCCATTGCTTAACAACTCCTTTTCAATAGCACTGTATAAATAACTTATATCTTCCTCTTCGGTAGTTTGAGATGAAAAATTAGGCGTTCTTAAAACAACCTTTGGTGATGGATTATTCTCCAAAAACTGTGATAACCTATCCGTTGTAATTATCTCGTTTTTTGAAGGTGAAAATTTAATATACTTTGTAGAACAAGCTAATATTAAAAATACGAAAGGGACTAGTAATAGTTTTTTCATGATATGGATTTTGATTTATAACCAAATCTAAATCAATAAAACATTATTACTTTACGGAAATCCGTAAGCAAAAACAAAGCGCACAAAATATTATACGCTTCATTAATTACTATCACACTGAATAAAATAAATGCAATTAGCGAACGACTTTAATTTCTCTTTGTCTTTCATTGACATATCTAAATCCATTAACCCCTAAATAGCCTGCTTCTTCTAGCATGATACGGATGTCTTTTTTCCATTCAGGGATGTTTACTGTGGTATTTAGTTCTATAGCGTAAACAGTATTTTCATGGAGTGGATAATCGCCTTTTACAGGTACACCATTTTGTGAATCCCACATGCCTATAGTTGTTCCTAAACTATGCCCATAAGTTCCTAATGGGTGTGTGTAAATTGCTGGTCTCAAGCCTTCTTCTCTCCCCTGAGTTAAGGACATTGCTAATACCTCGTTTCCTGTTCTTCCAAGTGTCATGTTATTTGTTAAAATATCTTGCACCCGATTTCCTTTTTCAAATGCCGCTTTCAAAAATGATGGTACATCGGTTTCTCCCTCTTTTAATACATAAGCATGACGCTGGCAATCTGTGTTTAAAGTAATATATGTGATTCCAAAATCGCAATGCAATAAATCGCCAGGAATGATGACTTTTTCTTTTTCACCTTTACTAAAAGATTCCACTTGACTCTTTAATTCTTCATCATTTCGCTGAATATCGATGGTTGGATGAAACCATGTTTCTAAACCAAGATCTGTAACTTTTTGACGCATCCACCAAACCACATCATCCGTTGTAGTAACTCCAGGAGTAATGACTTCCCCACTGAATGCTTCATCAATAATAGCGCTTGTAATAGTTACAAGTTGGTTGTATAATTCCATCTCTTTTGATGTTCTAGTTTCAATCCAACCGATGGCTAATTTTTCAGCTGAAACTATTCGGTCTTCATATTTAGAAGGTAATATGTCCATCAGTTCGACATAATCTGTTTGTACCAAACCATCTGCAATCCCAAAATGTTCAGACACATTAATTCCAATAGTTTTAGGATCGCGCTCCTCTATTAACTCAAGCAAGCGACCCCATTGGCTTGGTTGTTTTTCTTTATCCCAAGCCGATGTTATATTATCTCCTACATCATAGCGAGCAACAGCTAATCGTTCTATCGTATTTGTTGCTTTATTTCGGAAAAACACTAAGATAGTCCGACGCCTTGCATTGAGCCAAGTGGCAGGCAACATGGTTTTCATTACAGGATCTTCATTATATTCTCTGCCAATAACTAACCACATATCAATACCGTTTTCATCCATTAATTTAGGTAGTACGTTTTCAAAACGATCTTTTAAAATAGCATCTCGCATTTCAGCACGATCTCTTTCTGGAAGAACTTGTCCTTTGACTGTAGAATAATTTAGAATAAAAATGAGACAAAAGCCTGTTAAAATGAAGGAAGGAGTTTTCATATTTTAGTTTTTTTATTAAATGTATAAACAAAGTTAATATGAAATGTTGGGAAGACAACAAATGTAAGGCTTAGATATTTACAAAAAATAAAGCGTACTGAAGTTGTACGCTTTATAAATAATCTCCCTCGTTATCAATAAATCAATAACGTTGATACAAATATATTTTGAAGTTTTATATTTTCTTTACTGTTATCCGTAACGAGCAAAAAAAACTTTAAATCAATCCTAGATCTTTTACTATGGCCACCAAATGAATGGCATTGTTGGCTTTAAATTGAATGCGAAGTCTGTTAAGGTTTTTCTCTATAGAACTTAAACTGCTTGGTGAAATCTTTTCTTCCTTAAAATAAGCGCTAATTTGGTCTTGTGTCAATCCATTTGACAATTGTTTGATTAAAAAAATATCATAATCATCAATTTCTAAATCTGATTTTTTGTGTAAAGCTTGAGATACAGCTTGTGAAACATAAAGTTCATTATTATATACTGATTTTATGGCTTCCGTTAACTCAATCAACCCCCTTCTACCCTTACACACATATGCTTTTACCTGATATTCGCTAATTAATCTTCTAACTTTTTGAATACGGTCTTCTATAGAATATACAATGACTTTTAAATCTGGAAATTCCTTATTTAAAGCTATAATTAGATCTTCTCCGTTTTGATACTTTTGATCGCGATGGTCTTTTTTAAAGGATAAATCTGTAATTAATAAATCGAAGGGAACCCCATCTTGTTCTGCCTTTTTAATTCTTAAATAGGCATCATCGCAATATTGAACTGATACGACATTTTTCACTTGAAGGTTGTCTAGAATGGTTAACATTCCTAAATTGATACTAACTAAATCATCTGAAACTATTACTTTTTTAAACATCTTAAATACTAATTAAAACATGAAATCCTTGTTTTGTTTGAGTCTTAAAAGTAATAGAACCATTTAAAGCATGAATACGGTTTTCCACATTTAGCAAACCATTATTTTTATTTAACATACAACCTACACCATTATCTGTATAGGAAATAGTTGTTTTTTTACCAGACTTTTTAAAATCAACAACCACTAATGAAGCCTGACTATGCTTATTCATATTTGTCATTAATTCTTGTAGTACACGATAAATCGTTATTTTTTTAACATCAGAAATATCATCCCAATTTATTTTAGTTAATCCTTTAATAATTACATTTACTTCTTGACTTTTTGAAGCTAATAGAATATCGAATAAGACATCCTGATAATTTTCATCTACTCGAATTTCACTATGTTCTCTAGAAATATCTCTTGTTTTATTATAAATGACTTCTAAGTTATCTAAAACAGTCTCGTTGTTATTTTCTTGTTGTTGAATTTTAGTCATAACATGATACACCCCATTAGCCACTTCATCATGAACTTTTTTTGAGATTCGAAGTTCCGTATTGTAAATTTCTAACTGCTTTTGTTTTTTGAAGCGCAATCTTTGAAAAATGGCAACAATAACCCCCATACTTAGTATAAACAAAGCGAGAAAACCATAAATAAATTTATAATTCTTTTCTTTCTCAAGTTGTAGCAGTCTTTCGTTTGCTAACGCTTCCTGTTTAGCTAGGGCATATTTTTTAGAAGCATATTTACCTTCTACCAATAAATTTGCTGTTTGAATACTATCTGAAAGTTGTTTATAAGAATGTACTTCATCATCTTCCTTAAGATCTAACAAAAAGCTTAATGTATGAAGTAAATGGGTTGGATTATTAGACAATTTTGCCTGATCATGAGCTTTTTGGGCATATTGTTTTGCTAGGATTAAATCACCAGTATCTTTAAAATACTCTGACATATCGAGGTAGCTACCTATAATATCAGATTTATTGCCAAAAGATAGTCTAATAGCAAGAGCTGTATTAAAATCTGTTATTGCAGTTTCATCTTGCAATTTCCCCTTAACCACACCTAAATTATTTAGGGTTCTCGCTATAATAATTGAATCATTATACGCTTTACTATCTTTTAAAATGCTTTTAAATTCATTAAAGGCTAATAAAAGACTATCCTTTTTAATATATGCAAACGCAATATTATTACGCAACACCAGATCTTGGACTTTAGTCTCTGCCAAATCAAGAGCTTTTTTGTAATAGATGATAGCATTATCATAATCTTTCTTCTCGCTATAAACCCTACCTAAATGATTATATATTCCAGTTTTAGATTCCTTTGTGGTTTTATCAATTGGAAGTATATCTAAAAGACTTAACGCTTCTATAGCAGAGGTTTCACTATCATATAAGATGCCAAGTTTTTTTTGAATGATCGCAATCTGTCTAAGATTATAAATAGCATTTATGGTATCAAGTTGTTTTAGACTTAAGTCTTTTTTATTTCTGTAAAATACAAAGGCTTGGATTAAATCGGTTTTAGAATCTGGCTTCAATACTTTGTGGTAATAATAAACAGCACTATCTACAGGTTGCTGTTGAGAGGTTCTCACAAACGCAAAACCACTTGTTATAAAAGCTAGAAAAAAAATCAGAAGAATCTTAAATTGAAAAGTCATTAATTGAAATAATTGCAACTAATTTACGGATGTTTTTGATTAAATATATTTATTAATTCAAGTAATTCTTCAAATTAAATCGTGTGCATTTAAAAATTAAAACGTGTTCACCTAAAAATTCATCATAAAAAGGGTTAAAATATCAAAAACGGAAAAAGTAGGAATCGCTAAACCCCCAATTTATCTACTTAAAAAACAATCCCTTTTTAATAATTTTTTATATATTGTAAGCTCAAATTATTATGAACATAAGTGTTCTAAACCATAGCATTTTTGAACACGTTTTTAGCTAGGATTATAACATAAATAACTGACTATCAGTCAGTTATAATTTCATAACCCAGAGGTCACGGGTTCAAATCTCGGTTCCAATTCAATAACAATAGCTTAGTATTAAAAATACTAAGCTTTTTTATTTCCAGATTTGTTATTACAGAAAGTAACAAACTATAAGTATAAAAAAAGACCCTACAATACTGTAAGGTCTTTACAATTAACCAAAAAACACTCTGCTATTAATCAATCTTGGTTTTTCTAAATGTTACCATTAAAAGCTTACTATTACTTTTATTTATTGTACAAAAGTAAACAGTTAAGATCATTCGGAATATGACACGAGATGTCATAAAAAAAATTGAACAAAAAAATCATTTATACCATGTAATGATTTCTTCAAAAAAACTTCAATTTTATTAAGCACTTTATAAAACAAAAATTTTCAAAAAATAATTGAAAATATGACAATCGCTATTGAGATTTTCTGACTAACTAAAAATTAATTTTAAAAAATTATATTTTTTGCTTTATAGAATCTATTAAAAATTAAAATTATTATTTTATTTAAAGAAAAAATATTCAATCATTAATAGTATATAGCTAACCTAACATTAGGGTTTATCTGTTCTAAAACAAAGCACTCATAGTTTATTTTGACTGTTTGTCGAGTATTTTTCTTTCCGGTTTACATCTGTATTAGATTTGTATCTCCCTCCGAAATTATTAATAGCAAATAAAATTTTAAAACACTATAACACAAATACTTGTGCTTTATATCATATAATAATATGTAATATTAATGTTATGAAAAAATACTTACTTTACTTGCTAATTTTAACTACTATCATTTTTAGTTTTGATGGGTTATCTAAGTCGATTGATATACATTTTAATGCACTACATAATAATTATAGTAGCGCTCAAGTCTTTAATCCTTTAGAAGGTTATCTGTCTTTAAGACCGGATATAAATTTAACGAGAACAAGCAAGGTTGAGTTTCGTAATATCTCTTCCTGTCCAACTAATTTTTCACAAAATGTAGATCCTGGAACTTGTGGTGCTGTGGTAACTTTTACTTTACCAACTACAGACATTGTTAGTGGCTCTATGGTTTTAATATCTGCTCTTGGAGATGGTGACACCTTTCCTGTAGGCACAACAACAGTAACTTATGAAGAACGCGATGCTGGTAATATTGCAACAGGATTGACTTGCAGTTTTAATGTAACTATTGTTGATAATGAGGCTCCTACGATTACACTTAATGGTGCCAATCCTCAAACTATTGAGGCTTGTGGAACTTATAACGAACTTGGTGCTACGGCCAACGACACTTGTTTTGGAGATATAACAGGTAACATTGTTATTGATGCTTCGGCTGTCAATACAGCTGTTGTAGGTTCTTATAATGTCACTTATAACGTCACAGATGCTAATGGAAATCCGGCTGCTCAAGTAACTAGAACGGTTAATGTGGTTGATAACACTGTACCAACTATTACTTTGGTTGGTGCTAATCCGCAAACTATTGAAGCTTGTGGAACATATAATGAACTTGGTGCTACGGCTAACGATCCTTGTTTTGGAGATATTTCTGGAAGCATCGTTATTGACGCTTCGGCTGTCAATACAGCTGTTGTAGGTTCTTATAATGTCACTTATAACGTCACAGATGCTAATGGAAATCCGGCTGCTCAAGTAACTAGAACGGTTAATGTGGTTGATAACACTGTACCAACTATTACTTTGGTTGGTGCTAATCCGCAAACTATTGAAGCTTGTGGAACATATAATGAACTTGGTGCTACGGCTAACGATCCTTGTTTTGGAGATATAACTAGTAGCATCGTTATTGATGCTTCGGCTGTCAATACGGCTCTGGTTGGTTCTTATTCTGTAACTTATAATGTAATGGAT
>NZ_JBJFLO010000011.1:0-52866 GCF_045363175.1 Xanthomarina sp. GH4-25 | reverse complement strand
GTTTAATAGTGGACCTTGCAAAAAGACTTTCGGATCGATCTTAATCTTCATACTCCCATTGATAAAGCCTTCGGAAACCTGAATGTTTCCAGCACTTAATTCTTGAACGTTCACCTCGCCTATCGTGTAGAGAATTTCTATACCTCCAGCTGTGGCACTGGCACCTCCACTATCGATACTGAATTTTTCGATGGTTTGAGTCATTCCTAAAAAAGGCACCAAAAGGCATAAAATTGCAGAGATTGTTTTCATGATACTACTTGTTTTTATGATTCTTTATAAAAGCAATTCTAATTTTATTAATCAAATATACTTATAAAATTAAATGTTACTTTACTAATTGTTAATTAATTGCAATCAAATTATGATTTATATAGCTAAAATATCTACTGAAGATTGACTAATACCAATACAAAACCTTGTCCAGATGGTAAAGACGACATTGCCTTTCCAACTATGGCTCCTTGTGCTCTTGAATACTCCGTTACTTTCATAGCATAACCAGGAGTTGTAGAGGACGTAAGCAAATCTCCAACTTCAATACTTCCATTAGATGCATCAGCATACACATAAACTTTACCAGTTAAGGCTAATGGATGTTTACCATCGCTAGTTGCATATCTATTCTCTGGACTTAAAGTACTTTCGTCTGAAGTCATTTCTCCTCCCATTAAAATTGCTGGCCGTATGCCATTAGCGCCACTAATAATACCTGCTACTTTTTTATCATAAGGTTGATTAGACACCATCATCTCGCCAGGCTTATTTGGATCTAAACAAAGGATCATGCCTGGTTTTGCTTGTGAAGCATTAGAAACCGCATAAAACTCGGCCAAATCAGCTCCTGTAACTTCAATTTCTTGAGTTATCACTCTTCCAAGACCTAAAAAATCGGCATCTAAAGATATTCCCAATAAACCATCGGCCTTATACATTTGTATTTGCGAGCCAGTATTGGCTGTTTCTGAAGCTTGCAATTCAAGTGTTCTAAATCCACTATTCATATAATATTCCGTTTCTCCACCGGTTCCTGCTCCAGAATATCTTGTTCTTACAGTGGTAGTATCTGCATTTCTAACGTAAAGATCTTTTTGATTCACATTAAGTCCTGTTCGTCCGTGTGAATCAGTTCCAATCATAAGTCGATCGGTAATTTGAGCTCTTCCATTAAAATATGCGGCATATCCCTGTTCACTATTACTATATGTATATATCCCATAACTACCAGGACCAATGGCATATCCATATAGTGCATAATGAGCTCCTGTACCGGCTGAGGATACGTTTGAGTAAATACCGTACATATTACCCGAAGCCCCAGTTGTGTTTAAATAATTATATATTCCGTAAGTTGGAGACGTAGCATTTTGGGAACTCACATTATTGTACAAACCATATTTGACTCCTATTCCATCGGATGTGGTATTATTGTAAATCCCATATTTAGAACCAATACCAGGATAATTGTTTTGAAAGTATGCCGAATATGTTTGGTCATCACTTATAACATGCAATTTTCTTGTAGGATTATTAGTCCCTATACCAACATTACCATTTAATCGGTGAATTCCGTTTCCATTATCTTCCCATTTGGATGTACTTGGTGCAGAGAGTGCATAAGGCACAGCTTTAAATTCGGTAGTACCCATATCTTGCAATCCGTCTCCTGTATTAATCTGCACATTTAAAAAATGGAGATTTCCAGCCCAATCAATATCATTAAAAACACCACTTAAAGGATTTCCTTCTCCTATATTAATTATAATAAGTCCGTTATCATCTGTAGTTGGTGTATGAGATTCTTGGTACGCAGTAGGTCCTACTGCGCTGGTAGAATGAATTGTAAACTCAACAACAATAAGGTCGTTTGCAATAACATTACCACTATTGTCTTTTACAACAGCTTTGTAATTAATGCCATTTTGAGCAAAACTTGTAAATGAAATAATTAAAATAAGTAGTAATAAGGTAGTGTTTTTCATAATTTAATATATTGATTAGCAACTAAATGTAATTGTATCTTGCAAGAAATTCATAAAAAAATGTATTGTTGGTCTATTTCCTTGTATGAATGGTAATAACTTTTTTTTTAATCTATAAAATATCTTTTGCGTTAAGTTATTGTTTTAGCTTTCACCAAATTTCTTTTATTTTTTAAAACTTCTATATAACATATGTAACTAAACATATCACTATTGTAACAATTATGGAGACGTGTTGTTTTCTATACGTTCTACACGTTCTAACAAGGCTTGAAATTGATTTTCTTGTTCTATATTTTTTTGTTTCTCACTAGTAATTAATTTTTGTTGCGCATCAATAACCTCTTGTTGTTCTTGAATGGCTTTTATTAATACAGGAATCAATTCTGTATAACTCACACTTAAAGTTTTATTTTCGTCATCTGCTGTGTGTACAATTTCTTTAATAACTGACTGCACATCTTGAGCAATTAAACCTAAAGATTTATTTTCTTGGTCTGGTTTTGCTATCCAGTTATAAGCTTTTGGTTGTAATTGTAAAACTTGGTCTAAACCATATGGAATGGATTCTATATTGTTTTTTAATCTAATATCACTACTATGTACGACACTTCCATTTACTAACACATTACCATTGCCTAAAATAGACATGATATCTCCAGCAGCTGAATGATAAAAGTTGAGTCTATCTGTTGATGGCGTATCGCTTATACTTCCTGCAATAGTCCAATAACCCGGTATGAATGAAGAATTAGAAAAACTGAGTCTTGCATAATCACCAGAGGTTTCTCTAATATTAATTTGTGGAGAAGTCTGCGAACTGGCATGATCGATATCTAATTTGGCATTTACAAAAGAACTTTTATTAATGCCTATATGACCATTTTTTAGAACAGTAAAGGCGTTACTTTTATTACTATTACTTGTTCCATTTCCTATTATAAACAGAGGGTCTGTTGCTATCCAAGATGTTGCGTTACCACTTCCTGTATTATACCTGCCAATTACTGTTGAAGCATATGCTGTTGCTGTTGTATTGTATCCCATTGCTGTAGAATAATTTCCTGTTGCACCACGTTCTAGACTAAAACCACTACTATAACTTAAATCTATGGCATTATTTCCTATAGTACCATAATAAGCTGGATTTCGCCCTATTATTCTATGACCTGTATTACTACCTTCTGTTAAAACTTCAAGTCCTGAAGATGTTAAATTTGCATCTGCATATTCCTTTGTTATTAAGGCTTTGGCATCAGTAATTTCATTTAAATCAAAACTTGGCGCAGTAATGGTCCCGTTTTTTAAAACCGTTAAGGCGTTACTTCTATTTACGCCACTTGTTCCATTTCCTATTTCAAATAATGGATTTGTTGAAATCCATGATGTTGCGCTTCCTCCTCCAACATTATATCTACCAAAGGCTGTAGAAGTATAAGATTCTGCTTGAGTAACAAATCCCATAGCTGTAGAGTATTTTCCAGATGCTGTTGTAAAAGCACCTGTAGCTGTAGAAAAATCTCCCGAAGCGCCATATACTCCAGATGGATTAGAACTCGAACTTAAATCCACAGCATTTTCTCCTATATTATTATAATTAGCAGGATTTTTATCTTTTAAACGCCATCCTACTCCATTACCTTCATCTATAGCTTCTAGACCCGTGACATTTGCAGCCTTTTCAGCTTGAATAGCATAAGGAACTGCCATAAATTGTGTGGTTCCTAAATCTGTTAAGCCAGAACCCGTATTAATTTGCACATTTAAAAAGTGGTCGTCTGTTCCCCAATCTATATCTGTAAATACATCAGATGTAGTGCCTTCACCTATATTTACAATAATAAGTCCGTTAGCATCGGTCGTTGGTGTATGGGTTTCTTGATAGACGTTAGTAGCTTGTTGGTAAATGATGAATTGAACATCAATAGTTTGATTGGCTACCACATTACCTATATTATCTTTTACAATGGCTTTGTAATTAATGCTTTGTTGGGCATAACTTGTTAATGTGATACAGAATGCGATTAAAAGTGATAGTTTTTTCATAATTGAATTTTATTTAAGCTATAAGCCGATAATATATAAATAATAAAATAACTAGTCACAGATAATGTATAGTTGGTGGAAAATCTCACTTAATTGGTCACTTTTTTATTATAACTAAAATCACTTATACTTAAACATAACTACTTATTTAATTGATTTGAAGTTTTAAGCTACAAGAGTTTGTATAAATTATACCATTATCTCCACAATAGTATATTCTATACCCTAAAACTATTGTAATTATTACTCGTTATTCCAAGATAACACTTTCTTATCTAATTCTTGAAGATGCTTTTTTATTTCACCTAATTCTTTCTTCAAAGATTCATTTTCCTCCTTTAGCATTTGTATGGTGTCGTTAGTTTCATTACTTGTTCTCGATGATGAGCTAGTTGAACCATTAACTACATTATCAAGTTGCGTTAAACCACCTGGTGTTTTGCCATAAAAATGGCCATCGAAATAGAATATCGTTCCATTATCTTCAGCCGCACCATTAGTGTGACCAAGCTTAAGGGTTCCATTGATATATACATTTTGACTTTTTACTTCCATAGTGTTATATAGTGCATTATTGATATTAATACCCCATGAACTAGTAGTCTGGTTATAAAAGGTATAGGCAGCTGGAACACCATTTACACTATATCCATAAAATGGTTTAGAATATAACCCTCCATCAACATCGATATACATTCCTCCAAATGTATTGACCTTTGTTGACTTAATCGTTAGGTCTGTATACTGGTTAAGCTGTGTATTTGTATTAATAGTGACGTCACCGTTAAGTATAGCCCCTTCGTTAACTTTAAGCGTTGTTTTTGCTACCAAGTTATTCAGAACATGTGTAGAATCTGGACTTACTTTTAATTTATCACCTTCAACATATAATCCCCAAAAGTTTTCTATTCCATTGTAATAATGCCAAGACTTTCCTGCATTTCCAACTGCATAACCATAAAATGGTATCGCAGCATTCGTACCCAATGAATTCACGTACATGCCACCATAGCCTTCACTAGGCTGTGTTAATGTAAAACTTGCAGCTCCTATCTGAGGACCAGAATGATTGAGCCTCATGTTTCCAGTGATGTCAATATCACCATTTACTGTTAATAAATTCGTGTCAAAATCACCATGTATTAAAGGGGTGTTTGTATCTGTATTTGCAATGTATAATTTGTTACTGCCTGTTTCATTATATCCAGCACGATATCCTAAAGCGACGTTTCCTTCTCCTGCAGTATTTGAAGACAGGGCTTGATATCCTACTCCAACATTCCTATTAGAGGTGCCGTTATCCTGGGCACCAGCATCTAAACCTAAAAATATGGAGGAACCATTTACGTCAGATTTCCCATCGTCTAAATCGGCTATTTTAGTAGCTGTATTTGCGGCACTTAAAGCATAAGGTACTGTCATAAACTGTGTGGTTCCCATATCTGTTAAACCAGAGCCTGTATCTATTTGTACGTTTAAAAAGTGATCGTCTGCACTCCAATCAATATCTGCAAACACATCTGTGGTTGTACCAGATCCTATTGTTACTATAATAATTCCATTAACATCAGTCGTTGGTGTGTGTGTTTCTGTATAAACAGCACTACCATTTGCGGTGGCTTCACGTATTTGAAACTGCACACCAATAGTCTGGCTGACTAGAATATTGCCTAAATCATCTTTTATAAGAGCTTTGTAGTTAATGCCTTGCTGTGCAAGACTTGATATTGTAATTAAAAATGCAATGATTAGTGTTATTGTGTTCTTCATAATGTTTTAGTTGGATGATTTAGATTCTATAAGTTCAATTCTAGATAATAGTGCTTGGTAATTTTGCTCTATACTTTTTAATTGAGATTTTTGATGACAATTATCTGTATTAAGTGTTTCTATAATACTTTGTTGTTCTTGAATAGCTTTAATGAGTACAGGAATAAGTTCTGAATAGCTAATCCCTAAAGTTTTATCGGCATTGTCTTTAGCAGTTACAATTTCTTTAATAATGGGCTGAACTTCTTGAGCTATTAATCCTAAAGATTTATAAGTTTGCTCTCTGTCTTTCCAGTTATAGGCTTTGGGTTGAAGTTGCATGACCTCATTGAGCCCGTATGCCAGAGTTTCAATATCTTTTTTTAACCTTTTATCTGAAGCATGGATTGTAGCACCATTTTGTCTGATCGCTCCTCCTTCACTCACCGAAAAGACTTCATTACCATCTCCATTTCTAACAATAAAGGAACCCGATTCATTGTCATTATAATCTAACTCTACAATTACACCATCATAGCTTCTAATGTAAAAATCACTACTTCCGTATTGTGGATCGGATGAGATAATCGCGTCATCCTCGGCATTAGCGTTGGAATCTCCACCAAGAATAATATCAGGATTTTGACTATTAGATGATCTAGTATATAGACCAGCATCGTCACCTCTAAATAGTCCTCCATATACACTTGCATTATTCACATAAAAACCCACGGAACTTCCACCACTTACATGAATACCGAAACCACTTCCATTAATTATCTCAAGACCATTTGTGAAGCTATTTAATCTCATTCTACCAGTTTTAAAAACAGTCAAAGCATTAATTCTATCAATATTAGAGGTTCCTCTACCAATTTCAAATACTGCGTCAGAGATGCTCCATTCTGTTGGGTTTCCTCCACCCATATTATAGCGTCCAATAGCAAAAGAACCAAAAGCATCTGCATTATTATTTAATCCAAAAGCCGTGGAGAAATTTCCGTTAGCATCATTTGAAGCTCCAAATGCTGTAGAACTTGTACCGCTTGCAATATTAAATTGTCCAGTAGAAAAGGAATAAGAACCAGAAGCTTCAGATGATACTCCAAAAGCAACAGAAGAACGTCCTGTGGCTCCTCTTACATTACTTTCAATTGGCTGGCGACTAAGATCAATTGCGTATTCGCCTATACTGCCAAAATTATCAGGATTACTATCAATTAGTCTCCAACCATTACCATTTCCCTCATCAATAGCTTCCAATCCTGTAACATTTGCTGCTTTTTCAGCTTGAATAGCATAAGGAACATGCATAAACTGCGTCGTGCCTAAATCGGTCAAACCATCTCCCGTATTCACTTGAACATTTAAAAAATGATCATCGCTTGCCCAATCAATATCTGCAAACACATTTGATGTTGTACCTTCTCCTATATTTACAATAATGAGTCCATTAGCATCTGTGGTTACCGTATGTGATTCTTGATAAACATTGGTTTGTGCTGCACCTTGCTGAATGATAAATTGTACGACTATAAGGTCGTTTGCAATGACGTTACCAGAATCGTCTTTTATAATAGCCTTGTAGTTAATGTTTTGTTGGGCAAAGCTTGACAATAAACTAAATAGAATAATAAATACTGTAATATATGCTTTCATAATATTTGACTTTTAATTAGTTGCCATTTCTAGATTTAACTATTACAGTTTATAAAGAACGAATTGAAAGGTTGTTGGCGTTATAGTGTCCGAACTATTAAAAACACGAACTTCCAGTTTATTATTTAAATAAGTTAATGTTGAAAACCGAGGATTGCCACCATAAGGTACAATGGTACAAGCACTATTAAATACAGTTAAATTTTCGTTATCAACTGTTATTGTAATGACACCAGAACTTATGGTAGCAGAAAAGTTTCCAGTACCACTTAATACATTTGCATTAGACTCAATAGTACCATAAGCAATAGGCATCATATTTGCAGTACCTGTACTTGTATGATTTAATTCGCCATCAAAAATAGCATCACCAGTATCCATTACTTTAAATGCTGTATTCGAATTTGTTTGTGTGCCATTACCAACCATTAATATGGCAGAAGCATCTTCACTATTCCATGCACCTAAAGCAAAAGAGTTGTCTCTAGATGCTACCGTATTATTGCCTACAGCGAAAGAATTATCTCCGACGGCAATTGTTTCCTTTCCCGTTGCAGTTGAATTCTCACCTTGTGCTACTGTGCTCGCTCCCATTGCTGTAGAAGTAATTCCTGAAGCTAAAGTATTATTACCCATAGCAATAGAAGAACTCCCTAGTGTTTCTGTATTATTGCCAATTGCTATTGAAGCAAAACCAGTTGCTACAGAAGCAAAACCTAGCGCAGTTGATCTTTCTCCATTGGCCACATTGCTACTACCAATTGCTGTAGAATATTTGGCATGAGCTTCAGAATATGCTCCCATTACAGTAGAAGATTCACCTAATGCTTTCGTTACAAATCCAGTAGCAAAAGATCTTTTTCCAGTAGCTCCATTTTCAGCAGAGCTAGCACCGGAAATGCTTAAGTCTACAGCATCATCTCCAATTGTTCCATAATAGACCGGATTTCTAGCTGTTAATCGCCAGCCATCATTACCATTTTCAGTAATTTGTTCTAAACCAGAACTTCTTAAATTTACATCTGCATATTCTTTTGTTATTAATGCTTTATCATCTGTAATTTCAGAAAGATCAAAACTTGGTGCAGTTATTGTTCCGTTTTTTTCAACTACAAACGCAGAATTTCTAGAAATATCATTTACACCATTACCTACCATAAATTGTGCTTCTGCATCATCTATATTATAAGCACCAACTGCCATAGATGAAGTGGTTGAAGCGACTGTTCCTGATCCTAAAGCAGTCGAAGCATAGCCTAAAGCATTAGTGTTGTTACCTGCAGCAAAAGATTGTCCACCATAGGCTATTGTTCCTGAGCCAAAGGCTGCAGAATAAAAACCAATATTATCAGAATTCCATTCATCACCTGTCTCAATTGAAACTTTACCAGCTCTAAAAGCACCATATTGTCCACTAAAAAAGAATTTAATATCGTCGTTTTCTGTTGTTGGGTCATCGTTAATTTGATGATTCCCAATAATAAAATCAACAGCATTTCCAAGACCTGCATTTAAGGTTAAAGCATTTTTTCTTTCAGGAACATCGAATCCAGGGGATCCATTTCCAACTGCAAAAATTGTATTTGCATTTTCTACGTTATAGGCTCCAAATGCAGTAGAATTATCCCTTGTGGCTAAAGTATTATTTCCCATGGCAATAGAATAAGAACCAGATGCTTCGGTTTCAAGACCACTAGCTAAAGAAGCAAAACCAGAGGCTCCATTAGTAGTTGAAGGTGAATGTGAATAACTCAAATCAACTGCTTGATTACCAATAGATCCAAACAAAGATAGATCACGCCCTTTTAATCGCCAACCAATACCATTGCCTTCGTCTAGCGCTTCTAGACCAGTTACATTAGCTGCAGATAAGGCATAAGGCACAGCCATAAACTGAGTGGTACCCAAATCTGTTAAACCAGTCCCTGTATCTATCTGAACATTAAGAAAATGGTCGTCTGCACTCCAATTGATACTTGAAAAATCATCAGAAGTAGTACCTTCTCCAATATTTACAATAATGAGTCCATTAACATCTGTGGTTGGTGTATGGGTTTCTTGATAGACATTGGTTTGTGCTTCACCTTCTAAAATACTAAACTGAATTTGAATTAAATCGTTAACAACCACACTGCCAAAGTCATCTTTTATTAAGGCTTTGTAATTAATGCTTTGTTGAGCATATGTTGCTAATGAAATTAATAATGTTAGAAGTGTGAGTTTTCTTTTCATGTGATTCCTTTTTGTATTAATAAACTTGCTGGTTTTTTAGTTTATTTTTTTATCAGTTTTCGATGAGTTGTATGACCATTAGATGTATTAATCAACCTAATGAGATACATACCTTCTTGTAGATTATTCAGATTAGTTATTTTTAATTGTGTGCTTTCTAATGTTTTAATCGTGTTTATGATTTCCTTTCCGTTTAAATCGTATAAGATGATTTGGAATCTGTTATTTAATAATTTGTTTGGAATTACAAACGTTACCTCTTGGTTGAATGGATTTGGAAAACTTGTAATAGCCTCTAATTCATTTTCTACTATTGTTAGAGTTGGATCATCTACAGTTACCGTTGCTGTACATTGTACACTGTTACCATAAAAGTCTGTAATTGTTAATGTTACTGTATTTTCTCCAACATTTGATGAATTAAAACTTGAAGGGCTGACTTCCATAGTATCAATACCACAACTATCATACGATCCATTATCAATATCTGTAGCTAATATGGTTGCATTACCTGTTTCATCCAGTTGAATGGTAATATCTTGAGTTAGACACACTGGACTGATCGTGTCCTTGTCATCTTCCATCCCATTACAATTTTCATCAATGTCATTACATTCAATTTCAGTAGCGTCTGGGTTAATCGCATTATTAGTATCATCACAATCTAAACTATTTTCTACATAACCGGTTGGTGTGGTGCAGTCTTGAATCGGATTATTAAAATCGCCATAGTTATCTCCATCTGAATCAGCATAATAGGTGTTTGTTCCAAAAATTGTGATACTGAAAGTTGTGTTATTTGAATTTCCAGAGTCATCAACGGCTGTTATAATAATTTCCTGAGTTGTTCCATGATTACTAATAACCGTTCCTGCTAGAGGTGATTGAGAAATGGTATTTACTGAACAATTATCGGAAATGGTTACCAAACTGGTATAATCAGGAATTGTGAAATCACATCCAGATGTTGGTGTCACATTAAAATCGGACACGGAAGTTAAACTTGGAGGTTCGTTATCTATAACTGTTATAGTAAAATTATCTGAATACGAATTGTTGCTACCATCAGTCACAACATACGTTATTGTAGTAATTCCTAAAGGAAACGTGCTGCCATTTGTTAAACCTATCGTTTGAACAAAACTCATAACTGAACAGTTATCTGTAGCTGTTGGTTCTGTCCAATTTACTATTGCTCCACAAACTCCTAAATCGTTATTAACAGATATGTTTGAAGGTAATCCTACTATACTAGGGTTTTCGGTGTCTGAAATAGTTATTAATGTTACATCAGATACTGAGTTTCCAGAACCATCCGTATTTGTATAAGTAATAGTAGTTTCGCCTAATGGAAAGGTATAAGTACCTATTTGCCCTGATCCAATATCACTTATAGCTCCTGACATTATCCACGATAAATTACTTTGACAATTGTCAGCTAAAGTTGCATCTGGAATTATTAAAGTAGCGCTACAGTCTCCGTTTGAAGTATCTGTATTTATATTTCCTGCCGAACTAATACTTGGTGCAATAGTATCTTCAACCGTTACAATAGCTGTTTCGGTAGTAGAATTATCACTGCCATCTGTAACGGTTAACACAACTGTATTTTCTCCTAGATGGCTACAATCGAACGTCGTGATATCAGTATCGAAAGTTAAAGGACCACAAGCATCTGTTGAGCCATTATTTACAGCATCTTCAGCTATAGTTGCATTTCCATTAGCATCTAATTGAATGGTTATGTTTTGGGTAATGATAGTTGGTGCTATAGAATCTTCAACTGTTACAATAGCTGTTTCGGTAGCAGAATTATCACTGCCATCTGTAACGGTTAACACAACTGTATTTTCTCCTAGATAGCTACAATCGAACGTCGTGATATCAGTATCGAAAGTTAAAGGACCACAAGCATCTGTTGAGCCATTATTTACAGCATCTTCAGCTATAGTAGCATTCCCATTAACATCTAATTGAATGGTTATGTTTTGGGTGATAACTACAGGTACAGTTTCATCAATAACCGTAACTGTGCTTACACAACTATTTGTATTTCCATAAGAATCGGTTGCAGTAAAAGTAACATCGTTTTCACCTAAATGAGAGCAATCAAACGCACTTATATCAATTTCCGACAGAACGATTCCACAGTTATCCGTTGAAGCCGAACCTACATCATCAGCAGTAATAGACCCATTTCCGTTAGCATCTAACACCACTTGAATGTTTTCGCAAATAACATTTGGAGGAGTAATATCACCTATAAGACCTTGCAAAGGTGTCATATTAAAAATAGGATCTTCCTCCGTACCATTATACTCGTATATATTGACATAATAATTGGTTAATTGTTGCAATAAATTAGGTGGAGCCAATTCTCCTGAACCTTTAAAAACAATAAAACCATTGCCAATAGCATCTCCAAAACCATAATCAAAACTTGCAGTATAATTTGTCGCATTTACTGGTGTCGTGTTTAAAAGCGATTCGCTTAAAATAACGATACGGCCTTCGCCATTTCCACCAATCCAATCTAATATCACATCACTATCACAAGGAGGTGTGTAATTTAAGTCACTACAAATAACTGTTGGTGGATTAGGTGTTGCTTGTGAAGCTGTACTTCCAGGTGTTAGATACAATTCACCATTTTGATTGATGGCATATTCAAAGAAAGCAAAATGATAATTGGTTGATAAATTTAAATCTGATAGCTGAAATTCATCGTCTGTACCATTGTATACCACAAAATTATTTGTGCCTATTTCTTCTCCGACACCAAAACTACCATCAGCCAAATAAGTTGTAAAATCTGATGGTTCTACATCAACTGGCGTGCCTTCTTTAGCAACAACTAAACGTGAAGAACCATTTCCTCTAGTAAATTTAACAAGCATAGAGGTCGCTCCAATATCTTCAAATTCTATATTAGAGACTTGAATGGTTGGTCTTTCTCCATAAGTTTCGGCTTCAAACGTATATCCAGGTCTTAAATAGGCTTTTCCAGAGCTTCCATTATATTCAAAAAGCGCAAAATGATAATTAGTTCCTGGTTGTAAATTATACACATTATCTGAAATGGCTGTTCCACCATACAAAACGTAATTTCCAGTTCCTATTTCATAATTTGAATTTCCATAACCTCCACTAAAGTTGCTATAACTCACTAAATCTTGTGGTTCTACATCAACTGGATTATTTGCACGTGCAATAAGTATACGTCCAGAACCATCGCCATTAGTCCAATTAACATTAAAGGATGTTGTGGTTTTACTATTAATAAAAATATTATTTGTTTGTACTGTTGGATAAGAAACTGTTGCCTGACTTGTTTCGTAAACCGGATCTCCATTAGCATCATTGTTTATTAAATAATAGGTATTTGTACCAGAGCCATTATACTCAAACACTTTAAAATGATAGGTTGTATGTGGTTGTAAATTAGTAAGTGTATGACCTATGTTACCATTACCACTAAATACCACAAACTCATCGGTTGCCAATTCATAACCAGTTCCAAACACTGTATTAGCAGTATATTCAAATCCATCTATGGGAACTGCTGTTACTGGACTTCCTAGTTTAGCAATCACGAGTCTTTTCTCACCATTTCCTCTTTGGCTACCACTTAAATAAAAATTAAACCTATTACCATCTATACCATTAAAAGTCATGATATTAGCATTGATTGTTGGATAGGATTGCGTAATTTGATTAGCAATTGCGCCTGGGATTGGATTGATTGTTGAAGATGAAGTTAAATATAGCTTTCCGTGGCTCCCATTATATTCATAAAGTGCAAAGTGGTAAGTAATGTTGGGTTCTAAATTGAATAAATCAACACTTGTTCCACCTCCAGCATATAATACATAATTACCTGTGCCTATTTCGTAAGTCGAAGTACCAAAACCACCACGATAATTATTATAATTCACTAAATCTTGTGGTTCAATATCTACTGGACTATTGGCTCGTGCAACAAGAATACGACCAGCGCCAGAACCATTGGTCCAACTAACCGTCATACTACTACCTAATACATTGTTAAAAGTAATATTACTAGCTTGTGTGACAGGATAACTAAGGGTGGATTGACTAGTCTCAAAAACAGGATCTCCATTACTATCATTTGTTGTTAAATAATATGTTTCTGTACCGGTCCCATTATACTCATACACTTTAAAATAATAGGTTGTATATGGCTGTAAATTAGTTAGTGTATGACCTATGTTACCAGTACCACTAAATACCACAAACTCATCGGTTGCCAATTCATGGCCGGTTCCAAACGTTGTATTAGCAGTATATTCAAATCCATCTACGGGAACTGCTGTTACTGGGCTTCCTAGTTTAGCTATCACGAGTCTTTTCTCGCCATTGCCTCTTTGGCTGCCACTTGAATAGAAATTAAACCTATTGCCATCTATACCACTAAAAGTCATGGTATTGGAATTAATTGTTGGATAGGCATTTGTTATTTGACTAGACGTGGTTCCAGGAATTGGATTGATTGTTGAAGATGAGGTTAAATATAACTTTCCATTACTTCCATTATATTCAAAAAGTGAGAAATGGTAGGAAATGTTGGGTTCTAAATTGAATAAATCAACACTTGTTCCACCACCAGCATATAATACATAATTACCTGTGCCTATTTCGTAAGTAGAAGTACCAAAACCACCACGATAATTATTATAATTTACTAAATCTTGTGGTTCAATATCTACTGGGTTATTGGCCCGTGCAACAAGAATACGTCCAACACCAGAACCATTGGTCCAGCTAGCTGTCATGCTACTGCCCAATACATTACTAAAAGTGATATTACTTGCTTGAGTGACAGGGTAGCTAAGGGTGGATTGACTTACCTCTAGAACTGGGTCTCCATTACTATCATTTGTTTTCAAATAATAGGTATTTGTTCCTGAACCATTATATTCATATACTTTAAAATAATACGTAGTATATGGATTTAAATTAGTTAGCGTGTGACCAATATTACCTGTACCACTAAATATTACAAATTCATCTGTAGCTAATTCATGACCAGCTCCAAATGAAGTATTCCCTGTATATTCATAACCATCTACTGGAATAGCTGTTACTGGACTTCCAAGTTTAGCTATTACTAGTCTTTTTTCTCCATTTCCTCTTTGACTACCACTAGAATAAAAATTAAACCTATTACCATCTATACCACTAAAAGTCATGGCATTGGTGTTAATTGTTGGATACGCAAGGGTAATTTGGTCAGCAATAGCTCCTTGAGTTGGATTGGTTACAGATGTAGAAGTTAAATAGACTTTTCCGTTACTTCCATTATACTCATAAAGCGCAAAATAATAGGTCGTGTTGGGCTCAATATTAAAGATGTTAACACTTGTTCCCCCACCAGCATATAACACATAATTACCTGTACCTATTTCGTAAGTACCATTCCCGAAACCTCCACCATAACTATTATAATTCACTAAATTTTGTGGTTCAACATCTACAGGGCTATTAGCTCGTGCAATAAGAATACGTCCAGTACCAGAACCATTGGTCCAACTAGCTGTCATGTTACTGCCCAATACATTACTAAAACTAATATTACTAGCTTGAATTGAAGGATTAGTAAGTGTGGCTTGATTACTTTCAAGATAACTGGATGTTAAATATTCCGTTGAAAAATCACTCCCATTAAACTCAAAAATCTTAAAATAATAGGTTATTGAATGTGTTAATCCCGTTATTGTAAAATTATTAGAAGTTCCTTCATAAACAACAAATTCACCTGGTGCAATCTCATTTCCTACACCAAAAGTACCAGCAAGGTAGTCCGTTCCATCAATAGGAATAGCAGTAACTGGAGTATCTGCTTTTACAACCATAATCCTTTTTGCGCCATTCCCTCTTGTAAAATTCACACTAAAACGGTTCCCATCAACACCTGAAATAGACAAATTACTAGAAGGTGTCGTTGGTGCTTGCGCAAAAACACAAGTTGACCATAAACTAAACAAGCTTAATAATACAATAAATGGTATTGATTTTAAAGTGGTTAGTCTTTTCATAATAATTATTTTAAAGTTGTAATAGAAAATGAGTTTATGATGAAAAGTCAGCCAAAACTCTTTCATGTTAATGTTGAAACCTGAAACTTTAATAGGTTTAAATGTTCTTTAAGGTAAAGCTTATAATTAATTGAGTTACAATTAAAATTATTGTCTCACCCATTTCTGGATATTACCTGCTCCACTGTTGTTTACATCAATTCTTAAAGTATCTGCAGGGCCTAATTCCATTTCAGCTGGATAATAATTATCATCACTACCTAATTCTTCATATATAAAACTATTACCATCTAAAGCATAAATATCTTTCCATTTAATATCATCAATATTAAAATCTGATAATGCAGCATCTGTCACTGTTCCTGTAACTTCATCCACTTCAATTACAATTCCGTTATTAACAGGGTTATTGCCTCCAACACGAATCCATTCGCCTTGCAAGACTTCCAAATACACACTTTGAGGTGTGAAATTAGCCTGACGTACCCATTTTTGTATATTTCCTGCTCCTGAATTATTTACATTGACGCGTAAAGTATCGTCCACTCCAAATTTTATAGTTGCAGGATAGTAATTATAGTCGCTTCCAAGCTCTTCATGTGTGTAATTTCCAGAACCTTGCCCGACAATATTATACCATTTAATGTCTCCAATCATAAAACCTGATTGTTGGGGATCTGTAATTTTCCCCAAATCTGTATTGACATTAATTTTCATGCCATTATTGACAGGGTTATTCCCTCCTATTCTAATCCAATCTCCTTGTAAATCATCCAATGGATATGTTTGTTGTTGCTCTTCCTCATTAGGATCAAGAGAATCTGTCGTACAAGACACAGCTAAAATTGATAGTAGTGCCATAAATAATGCTAAATGAGTATTTTTTTGTAATGTTTTCATAAGTGTATTATTTTAATTGTTTACATGAATTTTTTATAATCTTTTGTGTTTAATGAAAAATCAGTTTCATCCAATGCCACACATGTCATTTTTAGTGTTTCTGGTTTCTTTTTTGTGGTTACAGTCATGTCCATTTCAAGCATTAAACCATCCACATCTTTCATCCATTCTTGATTGGGATTGTTTTTATTATCCATATTATAAAAGCCTTTTGGAAACGTAATATCTGCTTCTTTAGTAATCCAAAAACTTCCGTGAAAATCTTTACTAGTAACTTTATATTCTCTACAGGTGTAGTTAAGTATGATTTTAGTATTGTTAGTTTTTTCAATTTTTACATCGTTATTAGACGATTGATCGTCGTCCACAAAGTCGTTTAGATTTAAAGATGTGGACATCAGCATTTTTCTTCCGCCAGCCTCGGTAAACATAAACATGGTTGCTTTATCTAAATCCATAACGTTTACCATGGTGCTGGCATTTTCAATAGTGTTACCAAAATAATTAGCATCTTTAGCTAAGTAATACGTGAAGGTTGTTTTGTATTTATCACTTTCCATTTGCATCACATATTTATGTGAAAAATTATAGATGCTTTCTGGAGTTTTATTATTTGTAGTTTCAGCCTCTTTTTTAGAAGGTTTAGATTTTTTAGAATTATTTCCTTCAAAAACGGAGTCGAAAGCTTTATCTGTTTCTTTTTGGGCCTTTTGCTCTACTTTTCTATCCAAAGCTCGTTCTGCAGAGTTTGCTGCTTTATTAGCCAATCTATCAAAGATTTGCGCCTTTGCTGTAAATACGCAAAAAACACAAATAATGATTGTTAGTATATTTTTCATAATATCTGTTTTTTTTTAATTGTTTCAAGTTTTTTTTATTAATAATAAATGCTACAAGTCCATAGAGAAACTATCTGCCTGTAGCTTTTAAATTGTTGTATTTTCATTTGATAATCTTAACCGATTTAATGACTTTATTATTTAATAAAATCTTAAGTTCATATTGCCCGTTTTTAAGATGGTCGATGTTTAAATAAATTTTATCGTCTTCTTCTTTTTGGCTGTTTGAAATACTTTTCATTCATCTATTCTTTAAGGAGTGATAAATGTATAGGAGAGTTCAACCTTTGAATACCAGATATGTTTCAAAAGTTAGAAGATATGTTTCAGAAGCTTTAAATTTCCTTATTTATTAGGAATTCGAGATGTATTCGCTTGGAGTTGTATTGTATGTGTCCTTAAAACATTTTATAAAATATGAAGGTGTGTTGAATCCAACTTGATAGGCAATTTCAGATACCGTAGCATCCGATTTTTTAAGAAGTTCTACTGCCAGTTTTAATCGTTGAGAACGTATAAACTCACTAGTTGTCATTCCTGTAATGGCTTTTAATTTTCGGTGTAGTTGTGTTCTACTTACATGCATGTATTTGCTAAAAGCATCGCTTGTAAATTCAGAATTGGTAATATGTTTATCTAAAACTAATTGCATTCGTTTTAAAAACTCTGCTTCTGTAGAGGTAATAGCCAATTCTGGATTAATACTTAAGGTTTTACTGAAATGTTTTTGAAGTTGCTGCCTACTTTCTATAAGTTTTTTAACTCTAATTTTTAATTTTTTGCTATTAAAAGGTTTTGTAACATAGGCATCTGCTCCAATTTTAAGTCCTTCAATTTCATTTTCTTCACCTACTTTTGCTGTTAGTAAAATAACTGGAATATGACTGGTAAGTTCGTTAGTTTTAATAGCATGGCATAATGCGATACCATCTTGAACAGGCATCATAATATCGCTAATAATAATATCTGGCAGGTTTTTTTGTGCTTTTTCCTCACCAATTTTACCGTTTGCAGCCTCAATAATTTGATAATCTGTTTTAAAGGTTGAAACGATGAAAGTACGAATATCGGTTTCATCTTCTACAATTAAAACTGTTGGCTTATCTGTATTTATATTTTTATTATTGTCTGAAAATTCAGGACTGTTTGGTTCTTCTGTATTAAGAATTAATTCTGTTTCATTAAAAGCCGTTTTATTAACTGGTAGCGATATGGTAAACTGAATTTTATTATCGTCAATATTATTTGCAATAATGGTACCCTTTGATAATGTAACTAAATCTCTAACTAATGCCAAGCCAACACCTACACCTTCAGATAATGTATTATCCTGATAAAAACGTTGGAATAATTTGCTTAAATCTGTTTTGCTAACATGTTGTGTTTCATTAATTATAGATACAACTAGCATACCTTCTTGTTTATTGGCTTCAAACTGAATAACACTCTCCTTTGGCGCATACTTTACAGCATTAGATAATATGTTTGAAATAACTTTTTCTATAATATCCTTATCGTACCAAACCAGGTCTAAATTCTGAATTTTAGATTTTATTTCCGTTTCATTTTTATTTGCCTTATACTGAAATGCGCTAACTATTTGTTTTAACAATACTCCTAGATTGCCTTGTGAGACTTTTAGTTTAATCTGTCCAGAATCTAACATGGATAAGTCCAGCATCTGATTGACAAGTTTAAGTAGTCTATCTGCATTTTGTTTGATCAATGACAATTCTTTTTTATCGGATTTTGAAAGTTCTGGTTTAGCCAATTGGTTATCAATAGGTCCCGAAATTAATGTTAAAGGCGTTCTAAATTCGTGTGAAATATTCGTGTATAATTTTGTTTTTAATTCGTCTAATTTTTTTAAACGTGCTGTTTCTTCATGCTCTAATCGTAATTGATTTTTAATGTGCCAACGCCACTTCAAATAATTATAAAGACTTAAAATAAAAATTATAAATAATAACAGATAGGTAATTTTAGCCAACGTATTTGCATACCAAGGTTCTAAAATTGTAAAAGAATACGTATCTGGATTGGTGTTCCAAACACCATCATAATTGCTTGATATTACTTGAAATTGATAATTATTGGGTGGTAAATTGGTATAATGCGCTTTATTATTATTTCCAGATGAAATCCACTGTTCGTCGTTATTAATTAATCGGTATTGGTATTGATTTCTTTCTGGTTGCGAAAAATGTAGCGATGAAAACGTAAAAGTAATGGTGTTCTCGTTATATTTTAATTTTAAATGGTCTTCTAATTTTCTTTTTTTGTTATAAACCTCAAAATTAGTAATGACTGTTTTTGGCTTTGTTGGATTAAATTCTAATTGATTTGGGTTAAACCAATTTAAGCCTTCTAAACCACCAAAATATAACGTGCCATTGGCATCTTTAAAATAGGCTCCTGTATTAAATTCAAAAGCTTGCAAACCGTCGTAATTACTATAATTCTCTAATGTTACATCTTGATTTTCAATATGAAATTTTGAGATTCCCTTATTAGAACTCAACCACAAATCCCCTTGATTATCTGGTAAAATACCATAAATAACATTGTTTGGCAACCCTTGTTCTTTGGTATAAGTTGTGACTTTTTTTGTAGAAATTTGATATTTAATTAAACCATTCCCATTGGTGCCTATCCAAAGGATGTCTTTATTAAAATATAAAGATTTTATTGGGTTTAAAACAATCTTAATGTCTTCTATAGAATTTGTATTGGTGTCTAATCTAAATACGCCTGCATCTTCTGTTCCAATCCAAAATGTATTTAAACCTCCTTTTTCAATGGTACGAATGTTATTTGATGTTAAATTTGAGTTTTCCTGATTGAATTGTTTTATAATTCCTTTTTCAGGATCAAATAAAATCAGGCCATTATTCCTAGTACATAACCATAACTTTCCTTCTGAAGCTTCATATATTTTCCAAATAGTAAACGACGCTATTTCTGAAAAAGAAACCATGTCTCCTGTCTGAGTTACTTTTTGAAGTCCATGTGTTTGATGTCCAATCCATAAATCTTTATTATAGTACAACAAGCTCATAATCCGGTTGCCGCTTAAATTCGAATTATCGGTTGTAAACGTAATAGGTTCTTGATTATTAGTGTTTATTTTTGTGAGTCCTTTTCCTGAAGTTCCTAACCAAATATCATCATCATTTACTGCAATAGCACGAATTACATCAACATGAATATCTTTAGGCATTTGATTATTAGTCAACACATTAAATTTCACTAAATATTCATCAAAATAACTTAATCCTGCACCATCTGTGCCCAACCAAATGGTTCCTGTAAAGTCTTTAAACAAACACAAAACATCATTATAATGCAAAGCATATGGATCGTTTTTATTAGCTAAAAAATGCTGTATGGTTTCTTGTTCAAAATCAATAATAAAAAGCCCTTGTCCATAGGTAGCCAACCATAATTTTTGATATTTATCAACTAATACATCTTGTATCATTAGATTCGTAGGCAAAACATCTGTTGAAAAACCTTTAAATTGTTTAAAAGCATCATCCGTTTTATGCTTTACAAATAAACCATCGCTAAAGCTGCCTAAATAAAGTGTTTCATCTATCGATAGAGCCAAGGAGCTAAAATTAGTGTCTTCAAAACCTGGAATTTGTTTAAAGTTATAGGCGTCCCCTTCAATGGTTAAAACACCTTTTGAAGTTGCTGCTAATTGATGCTCCCCATATTGAATAATATCGTAAGTATCTATTGTTTTATCTTTAGTTTGAAGCAACTGGATAGTATCTTTAGATTGATTATCAATCTTAAACAAACCACTTCCATAGGTTCCAATAAAATAATCTAAATTCTTATTTTGAAAAACAATACTTGAATTTTTAAACGTATTAAAAACTTTAAAACTATCTGAAGTTATATCATATTTCTGAAGAATTCCGGAATTACTGATAATCCAAAGTGTACCAGATTTATCTGTGTAAATTTTTCCTAACTTACTAAATGTTGGCCGTGTAACATCTTCAAATTGAATGTTGTAATGTGTAAACTCTCTCCCATCATATTTATTTAATCCATCTTGTGTAGCAAACCACATAAAACCCAAACTATCTTGAGCTATACTAACAACACTATTTTGTGAAAGACCTTGAGCAACTGTTAACTCCCTAAACGCTACTTGCTTATTACTTTGCGCAAAAGCAACACAAGAAAAACAACATATAAAAAGTATTCTAAAGTAATTCATCAATTAAGAGTTAATTACTTAAACATACTAAAAAAACTGTTGATAAAAAAAGTTATAAAACAGAAGTGAATATAGCAGTCATTAATTGTGTATTATTTTTCATTTTTATAGAGGCTAAAAAAATTTTATTATGTAGAGAACATTCCAGCTTTTAAAATGATTTGTTAGAACAATATTAAATACTTTACTATTAATCATGTACATTAAAAACTTTAAATAAGCCTTTACTTTTTGAGTTAGGAACCTCTGAAATAAATGCATATTTACCTGGTTTTAGATCGGCATAAAAATAACCTGTACTTCCTGCAGGCATGTCGTTAACACCTCCTAAAAAGATCACCCCTTTAGGAACTGGTGTTATTAACCCTTTTGGGTCTGACCAATCCAGCCATGCTTCTAAAGTATCTTCATTGGCAGTTTCTTCTAACTTTACTAGATTGACATCGTGCCAAATAAAATTTTCATGTGGTTTTTGGTCTTTTACAAAAACAGAAAAAATGTGTTTCCCTTTAGTTATAGGCTTATCATAACTGATACCATCTTCACCAGAAAGTGTTATGTTAATGTTTGCTTCTGGAGGTAAGTGATCATTCACTTCATCAGTTACAATAATAGGTTTTGCCATTCCCATGGCTGAATGAAATGTGCCATTTGGCATTTTTACATAACATTCCATGATATAATAGCCAGGCTCTAACTTAATTGTTGTTATAGCAGTATGTTTAGGCGCTATTAAACCAACACCTCCACTAAAAACAATATTAAAATACCATTGTGGCAATGCGCTAAAAGCAGCAAACCCTTCTTCAGATTTCCCTTGATTTATTAAATCCATGCCTTTTACAAATACTGGCACAACATCAGTAATCGTGTTTTCTATCGTTTTGCCTTCAGGGTATTTATCTAATAAAAAGAAATGTGTTTCGTTAGAGAGATTTTGGTACTTAAACGTATTCCACCCTGAAGAAATGGTATCTACCGACTGAAATTCCATGCTTCTAGTAATGACATCGATAACAATTGAAGCTTCAGTTACAACTTCTTTTATCTCAACCTGAGGCTCTAAAATAGATTCTACTTTTTTTTCGTTTTTGCAATTGTAAACAAAAAGAACTACTAGTAAAAAAAGGAGTTTTAATATATTTTTTTTCATTTTTACTCTATTTTTTAGTTTTTAACTAATTTCAAATGAGTATTTGAGGTGTTTTTCTCTAAAGCTTCTACTCTATCTAAAAGTGTTTGTAAAACTACCGCTTGGTCTGTACTAGCTTGGTTTTGGTTTGCTAGTAAAGTTTTTAGTTTTATATTTTCTTCTGATAGTGATTTGACTTCCTTCTTTAATTCTTGTATGGCTTTTATAGCTACCACTCCAAATCCTGAATAATTAAGTTGATAAAGGTCAACTTCTTTATTGTAATTCACCAATTCTGGGTAAATTGACTCTACATCTTGGGCAACAAAACCAATTTGTGATTGGTTATTTTTATCGGTATTATAATGATAGGTTAAGGGCTTTAACTGCATAAAATTTTGCCAGTTAAAATACAGGTCTTTAAAATTGTCTTTAACGCGTCTATCAGACAAGGCAGAATACACACCGGAAGTGCTGTTAAAAGAACCTACTGGATTGGTATTACCACCAGCTTTAGAATACAAATAAAGGGAACCGTTACTATTAAGCGTATAAAAACGCCACCAATTTTTGTTAGCACCTTTGTTTAGTAATTTAAACCCATTCTCAGTCCCTCCATTATCATGATATACTTGAAAATCTGTAGTAGGCTCTTCATTATGTTTACCTACAGATGTATAACCATTTTGTAAAACCGTGATTACATTGCTGCGATCTGCTGTACCAGTACCATTTCCTACTTGAAACAATGTTTGAGATGATATATTAGCGTCATTATACCTGCCTATTACTGTAGAATAATAATCGTCTGCTATGGTTCCATATCCAAATGCCATAGAATTACTTGCTGAAGCATTTGCATACACCCCTATAGCTACAGAGTTTTCTCCAGCAGCATCAGAATTAAATCCGAACGCCATTGAACCATATGCTGAAGCATTTGCGTAAGTTCCCATTGCAATTGAACTAATCCCAGTTGCACTTGGCTCATTACCTATTGAAAATGAATTAATTCCCAATGCTCCGTTTGTGTCTGAAGCATAAAAAGAGTAACTTAAATCAACAGCATTCGATCCTATATTTCCATATTTTTCAGGATCTCTACCTTTTAACCTCCAACCTATACCATTACCTTCATCTATAGCTTCTAAACCAGTTGCTGTTGATGCATTTACTTCTAAATACTCTTTAGTAATTAGCGCTTTATCATCAGTAATTTCTGAAATATCTAAACTTGGAGCAGTAATAGCACCATTTGAATCTATGTTAAAAGCATTACTTCTAGTACTCGTACTGCCACCATTACCAACTTGAAATAAAGACGTTGTAGATGTTGTATTATCGTTAAATGTTCCCACAACTGTTGAATATATATCATCTGCTATTGTTCCCCGTCCCATTGCTGTGGCACTTCTACTAGAGGCATTTGTTGTTTCCCCTATTGCTGTTGAATTTATTCCAGAAGCTACTGTAAAAGATCCTATTGCAGTTGAAGTTGAACCAGATGCTAATGTACCGTAACCCATAGCTGTAGAATAACTTTCAGATGCAGTCGTTTGAAAACCCATAGCTGTAGAAACATCATTAGACGCAATTGTTTCTCTTCCCATTGCTGTGGAATAATCTCCAGAAGCATTATTAATCATACCTAATGCTGTTGACGTATTTCCTGAAGCAATAGCTCTTCTTCCAACAGCAAATGAGTTATTACCTGTAGCACCATTAGTTGTAGAATTGATATCGCTAAATGAAACATCAATACTATTCAATCCTATACTACCATAATTGTTAGAATTCCTACCTATCATTCTCCAACCTATGCCATTCCCTTCATCTAAAGCTTCCAAACCTGTAGGATTACTACCAGAACCACCTCCAGAATAGTTAGCATCTGCAAACTCTTTAGTAATTAAAGCTTTATCATCTGTTATTTCTGCTATGTCGAAGCTTGGTGCTGTAATTATCCCATCATTATCAACCACAAAAGCATTAGATCGATTATTGGTATTTGTACCATTCCCTATTTGAAAAAGAGTATTACTTGCTGTTGTGTTATCATTAAAAATTCCCAACACCAAACTATTTTGATCATCGGCTATGGTACTGCTTCCAAATGCTGTTGAGTATGGAGCTGATGCTGTTGTATAAAAACCAGCTGTTGTTGAAAATAACCCCGATGCTGTGGTTACATTTCCCATAGCTGTTGCATATTGTCCAGACGCAGTTGAATTATAGCCCATAGCTACCGATCCATTACCTGCTGAAGTGTATTGACCCATGGCAACTGATCCTGTGCCATAAGCGCCAAGTCCTGCGTCATAACCTGCATCTCCTCCATAACTTAAATCGACTGCTCTATTTCCAATATTATTATAATATGTAGCATCTGTACCTACTATTCGCCAACCAATACCATTACCTTCATCTAGAGCTTCTAAACCAGTAGCATTCCCACCAGAACCCGAAGTTTCGGCATAAAGTGCATAAGGCACTGCCATAAATTGTGTAGATCCTAAATCTACCAAGCCAGAACCTGTATCTATTTGTACGTTTAAGAAATGATCGTCTGTTCCCCAGTTTATAGAAGAAAAGTCATCCGATGTAGTGCCTTCACCAATATTCAGAACGATTAATCCATGAGCATCTGTTGTTGGTGCATGAGTTTCTTGGTAAACGTTTGTTGTTCCTTCTAAAATAGCTAATTGTACGTCTATGGTTTGGTTCGCTATGACATTGCCTAAATTATCTTTTATGATGGCTTTGTAGTTTATAGCCTGTTGTGCAAAACTTATTACTGAAATTAATAAGGTGATGAGTAATGTGATGAGATGTTTCATAACTTTATGTGTTACTTGTAGATGTTATAATTAATTTATTGAATAGATTTATTAATAAAAACCCTCTCTAAGCGGTAATGATTCAAGTAGATATCTAATGTTTAGTAAAAGTAGAGGTAAACAAATAAGAAGTATAACACGTATGTTACAAAAGGTGCAACTATTGTTACATTTAAAATAAAAATTTGAATGTAAGCAGTGACACCTCTATAAAAAAATAATAAAACACGTTTTAGTGCTTTAGTAATTTACGATTGCAAATTCTATTTAAAACACACTGAAATTATGAGGAGAATTTAGTATTAGAATGTTATAAAAAAAACAATTCAATACCATTATATGTAAAAGGTAAAAAATACATGATTCTGTAGTCAGTAGATTAATTGCTAATTTGGAATTTTTAAAGACTGTTCTTAATAGCCTCAACCATCTTTTCCAATCGTACTTTAACTTCTGCTTCGGTCCAAGATAATTTTATTAAACAGGAAATGTTTCTTCCAATATAATGGTCTGATTGTTCAAAAGTTTTCGTTTGAAGATAATCAAGTCCGTCTTTCACCTCTTGAGATAAAGGGTACAACGTTTTTAACTTTTTAAGATGTTGCCACTCACGAATATAATGCCAACTATTATCGTAATAATGAAAACAGGCATCTACTCCAGCTTCTTTTAATGCAGCAGACGCTTTTCTGGTTGTTTCTAAATTTGGCAAAAAGAAACTTAAAAACGAATAACTTTCTTCACCTCCTATTGGAACAGTTCTAAAAGTAACCTCAGGAATTGTCGAAAGTCCTTCACGAAAAATGGTATAGTTTTTCTTTTGAATGGCTACAAACTCATCCAAACGTCTTAATTGAGCTAATCCAACAGCTGCATGCAATTCTGAAATTCTAAAGTTATATCCTAAAAACGGGTGGGTTTCTGCACCACGATCATTGCCTTTATGATCGTGACCATGATCTGAAAAATGGTCTGCATGGGTATGGAATTTTTCATTATTTGTTAAGACTGCTCCTCCTTCACCAGCTGTAATAATTTTCACAAAGTCTAATGATAAACAACCCAAATCACCAATACTACCAAGAGGCTTACCATTGTATGTTGCTCCTGTTGCCTGCGAAGAATCTTCTATCAAAAGCAAATGATGTTCTTTACAAATGGCTTGCAATGCATCCATATTTGCCATACTACCACACATGTGTACTGGCATGATGGCTTTTGTTTTTGGAGTTATTGCTGCCTTTACAGCTTTTGGATCTAATGTTAAGGTATCATCAATATCTACTAAAATAGGGACGGCTCCAAGCATCATGATAGCTTCAAAACTAGCCACAAAAGTAAAGGTTGGCATAATAACTTCATCTCCAGATCCAATACCAGCAGATGCTAATGCTACAGAAACTGCTGCTGTTCCACTAGATACTAACTGAGCATGTTTTACTTGTAATTGATTTTCAAGTTCGAGTTCGAGTTCTTTAGCTTTCCAATGACCATTTCGCATTCCATCAAAACCATAGCGCATTAAAACACCATTGTCTAAAACATCGTTTAATTCGTTTCGTTCTTTATCTCCAAATAATTCAAATCCTGGCATAGTTTCTTTATTAATTTTTAAAATTAAATTAATTATAGTGAATTACAGAGTTTGGTAATTCTTTTCTAACTTTTTTAAAATCGGCAAACATATCATCCTCGTCTCGATAACCAATTGGCAACAATAAAACGGATTTTAATCCTTGTTGTTTTAGCCCTAAAATTTCATCGTATTTTTCAGGAGCAAAACCTTCCATTGGACAAGAATCAATACCTTCCAAAGCACAAACAGTCAACAGATTACCCATAGCTAAATACGCTTGTTTGGTTGCCCATACTTCAATTTCTTCCAAAGGTTTATTTTCAAAATCTGAAATTAAAAAATCTTGAAATGGTTTTAAGATGTTTTTGGGGGTTTGACGTAATTTATGAACCCGATTAAAATATTCTAAAACAAATTCTTCATCTATATTGGTTTCAATACAAAAAACTAGAACATGCGATGCTTGTGCTATTTGTAATTGATTCATGGAATGTTCAACCAACTTTAATTGTATTTTTTTATCTTTTATAACAACCAATTTAATAGGTTGTAACCCATACGAAGTAGCAGTTAAATTAAACGCTTGACAAAGCACACTTAACTTTTCTTCAGGTAAATATTTAGTAGAATTAAATGATTTAGTGGCATATCGCCATTGCAATTGATGTATTATATCCATTTCATTTCAATAATAAGAATAGCAAAAATACTACTTGCATTTTGTTTCAACTAGCAGATAATCAAAATATTCTTTGATCTTTAAAAAATCTTTAAAAATTTTCAGTTTATTTATTTGAAAGAATCAAAAAAGGGTTCTATATTTGCACCCGCAATTAGGGATACCTAATGAGACACTCAAGGAGAAATGGCAGAGTGGTCGAATGCGGCAGTCTTGAAAACTGTTGAGGGTCACACCTCCGGGGGTTCGAATCCCTCTTTCTCCGCTAAAACCCTTGTAAATATTTGATTTACAAGGGTTTGTTTTTTTTGTTACATTTTAGTTGACAGTTTAATTTTAAAAATTAAATCGATTTAGCTGTACAATATTTATCAATCTCTTAATGGTCAATTTTTAAACTTTGTTTACATTTGATGGTTAAATAAATTAATATGAGGAACTCTTTATCATTAATTAGCAAAACAACTTGTGTACTTTTGTTCTTTCTTGTTTATAATCCTGTATTTTCTCAAGATATTGAACCAAGACGTTGGACATCCATGCCTTTAGGTAGCAATGCTATTGGTGGTGGGTTTGGCCATGTCTTTGGCGATATTGCATTTGATCCTGTTTTACAAGCTGAGAATGCTACAGTAACCGTAAACTCTTTTGCGTTACAATATGTACGCCCTTTTAGAATTGGCAATAAACAAGCGAGAATTGATGTTCTAATTCCTTATACGTTTGCTAAATGGGAAGGCTTATTAAATGGAGAACCTAAAGAAATCTCTAGAAATGGATTTGCGGATCCTCGATTGAGACTATCACTTAATTTTATAGGACCAAAAGCCATGAGTTTAAAAGAATTACAAGAGTTTTTGAAAGACAATCCTACGTATACAACAGTAGGTGCTTCAATTGCTATTAGTTTTCCGTTTGGACAGTACTATGGTGATAAATTATTAAACATAGGATCTAATACCTTTGTTTTTAGACCACAAATTGGAATGACGCATAATTGGGGAGCTTGGTCTTACGAACTATCTACCTCAGTCTTTTTGTATACTAATAACAACGATTTCTATATTGATAAAACAAGAAAACAAGAACCTCTTTTTGCCATGCAAACACATCTTACACGAAAATTCAAAAAACGCATATGGACAACTGTTAGTTTTGGTTATGGATTGGGAGGTAATTCTATCGTGAATAGACAACATAAAGACGATGAACGTGGAAATTTTCTTGGAGGTCTTTCTGCCGGAATGCCTATTACTAAAAAGCAATCAATTAAATTTGCTTACGGCACAACACTTACCTTAAAAGATGTTGGAGCAAATACAAATGGTTTTATTTTAGGATGGTCTGCCATTTTCTAAAATAAGAATAATTATTTTCGGCACAATAAATGATAATACCTACGTTATAAAAAAAACATATATCTAAATGCAAAAATCCTATTTCATTTTAGCCTTAATTATTTCCACAATTGGCTATTCACAAAACAATGCTTTTAAAGCTGGTGAAAACTTAACATTTACAGCTTCATATAATATGTCTGGTGTTCTTACAGAACTTGCTCAAGTAAATATGGTAACTAGCGAGGTTAAAACTTCAAAAGCCACTTTATTGCGTTTGAAATGTACAGCTACAACGTATAGCAAATGGGACAGCTTCTTTAAGATTAGAGATTTATACGAAAGTTATGTTAGTCCTACTTCTGTTAGACCTTATCTTTATAAAAGAGATATTTATGAAGGTGGTTATTCAAAATTTGTTCAGTACAAATACAGTCATTCCAATGGAACTGTTGCTAGTTTAATAAAAAAGAAAAAGAAATCTGGAGGAACTTACGACCAAAATAAAACCTTAAACATATCGAGTAATACCAAAGATATTGTTTCAACTATTTATTATTTAAGAACTTTAGATTTAAAGAATTATTCTGTTGGGTCTTCAAAAACATTAACTGTATTATTCGACAACAAACCTACAGAAGTTGTTTTTAATTATTTAGGCAAAGAATCGATTTCCACTAATATAGGAAGCCAAACGTGTTATAAATTATCTATTTCTATAAAAAATAGCAATGTTTTAAAAGGTAATAACGATAACATTCTTTGGTTGACAGCAGATGAAAACAAAATCCCAGTTTATGCAAAATTTAAAGTAGCTGTTGGTAATGGAGAATTAAAAATTAAATCTGCAACGGGTCTTAAAAATTAAATATTATGAAAAAATTATGTATCGTTTTAGGTCTTATTGCAGCAGTATTAGCACTAATATTATCCGTTTTACCCGTTTCTAATTTGGCGTTTTTCCCTGCCATTGTAGCTTTTATTTTTGCATTAGGTGCTTTCTATTTTTCTAATAAAGAGAATAGCTCAAAAAAAACCGTTCAACTTATCTTTTTATTAACTATCATATCGCTTTCAATCTCAACTTATAAATCCTTATTTAATACTGTTGAAGTTGGTAATACGGAAGAACTACAAGAAAGAGAGCAGAAATCTGAAGAGAATGCCATTGAGGAACTTGAAGGATTAGATTTTGATGAAATGGACCTCGAAGATGTTCCTGTAGATGAAATTGATATTGAAGAAGCTGGTCTTGAAGAACTTGAAATAGAATAAAACTAAAAATAACTTTTCTTTATCAATATTTTTTTAGTTTATTTGAATGATAAGTAAGCTATTTATTAATGAAAGTTTTATTAATTGTTACCGTATTCTCACTTGTAGGTTCTTGTGCTACGTCTAAGTACAGCACAAAAATTGAAACACTTAATAATAATATTAAGATAAACGATAGTACCACTATTAGCAGATATGCTAACACCATTACTGTACCAGAACTAAGAAAACATTTATACAAATATGCAAGTGATGAATTTCAAGGTAGAGGAACTGGAGAAATAGGACAAAAAAAAGCTGCCGAATTTTTAAAAAATTATTATATTTCTGAAGACATCACTTCACCGATTAATGATTCTATCTATTTTCAAATCATTCCAAAATCTTATTTTCTTGATGAAACAAAAGCTTCAGAAAATGTTTTAGCATTTATTAAAGGAAATGAAAAACCAGAAGAAGTTGTTATAGTATCTGCCCATTATGATCATCTTGGAATAAAAGACTCCATAATCTATTATGGAGCAGACGATGATGGCTCTGGAACTGTTGCTCTAATGGAAATTGCTCAAGCTTTTAAGTTAGCTTCAATTGAAGGGCATAGACCAAAACGTTCAGTTTTATTTCTTCATTTAACTGCTGAGGAAATTGGTTTAGAAGGCTCAAGATTTTATACAGAAAACCCTATTTTTCCTTTAAATAAAACCATGGCCAATTTAAATATTGATATGATTGGAAGAGTAGATAAACATCATGAAGATATAAATCAAGAAAACTATATCTATCTTATAGGAGCAGATAGATTAAGTAAAGAATTACATTTAATATCTGAAAAAGTAAACAATGCATTTGTAAATTTAGAATTAGATTACAAGTATAATGCAGAAACAGATAAAAATCATTACTACTCTAGAAGCGACCATTATAATTTTGCCCAACATAATATTCCAGTCATTTTTTATTTTAATGGCGTTCATGAAGACTATCATAAGCCCACAGATACACCAGATAAAATAAACTACAACTTACTTCAACAAAGAACCAAGTTAATTTTTGCAACCGCTTGGCAATTAGCAAATCGGGAGAACCGATTAATTTTAAATGAAAACTTGTAAAATACCATATTTTGGTGTTAAAGTTTGTTAAATACTCCAAACCAACCTACTTGGTTTGATTATTTTTGTCTGAATACATAACTAAATAGAATTTCAATGAAAAAAGCTTTATTAATTATTTGTTGTACTGGGCTTATTTTTGCTTGTGGTACTCAAAAGAGCGACACAACATCTCAAACAAGCTCAACCGTAGCATCAAAACAATTAGATGTTACTGAATATGCAGAAACGATTACTTCTGAACAGCTCAAAACGGACTTATACATTTATGCTTCAGATGAATTTGAAGGAAGAGGAACTGGAGATCCAGGACAGAAAAAAGCAGTTAATTTCTTAAAAGAAAGATACATCGCATTGGGTATCCCTGCAGCTCAGTCTAATAACGATTACTTCCAAAATGTTCCATTAGAAAAATTAGGAGCACCAGATGTTTCTTTTTCTGTAAACAATAAAGATTATAAAACTGTTGATGATTTTGTTTCAATATCATCTCCAAAAGATGGTTCATTAAATACTAATGAAATAATATATGCAGGATACGGAATTGAAGACGATGCATATTCAAGCTATACAGATTTAGATATCAAAGGTAAAATTGTTTTCATTAAATCTGGAGAGCCTATAGATGCAGATGGAAATTATGTTATTACAGGAACAAAAGAAGGCTCGAAATGGTCTAACTTTAGACAAGCTTATGCTTCTAAAAGAGACATAGCTAAAGAAAAAGGAGCAGCAGCTTTATTAGTATATTATCCTGAAATTTATGCTATGGCAACAGCTCGTTTTGGAGGAGCTAGTGGCGCTATATCTTTAAAAGGGAATGCAGACGACATGTATTACTTTTTAGTCAACACCGATTTAGCAAAAAACATCTTACCAAGCATTGAAACAGAAGAAAAAAATCAGACTATCAAGATGCCTGTACGTTTAGAATATAAAAATGTTTCTGAACAAATTAGTTCAGAAAACGTTGCAGCCATAATTAAAGGTTCAGAAAAACCAGAAGAATACATAGTTATTTCTGCCCATTTAGATCACGAAGGAATTAAAAATGGAGAAATATACAATGGTGCCGACGATGACGGTTCTGGTTCGGTTGCGTTGTTAGAAATAGCAGATGCTTTTAAAACAGCAGTTAAAAACGGACAAGGACCAAAGAGATCCATTGTGTTTTTACATGTTACTGGAGAAGAAAAAGGCCTTTTAGGTTCTCGTTACTACACAGATATTGATCCTATTTTTCCATTAGCAAATACGGTTGCAAATTTAAATATTGATATGATTGGTCGTGTAGATCCAAAACATGAAGATGGTGATGGGAATTATGTATATTTAATTGGAAGTGATAAATTAAGTTCTGAATTGCATACGATTTCAGAAGAAGTAAACAATAAGTATATGCAAATGGAATTTGATTATACATTTAATGCAGATGATGATCCAAATCGTTTTTACTACAGAAGTGATCATTATAACTTTGCTAAAAACAATATTCCTGTTATCTTCTATTTCAATGGAACTCATGCAGATTATCATAAACCGACAGATACACCAGATAAGATTAGATATGACTTATTACAAAACAGAACAAGATTAATATTCTATACAGCGTGGGAACTAGCAAATAGAGACAATAGAATTGTTGTAGATAAAGCAACTGAATAACAATATTTAGTAGAATAAACCTTAAAAGCTGTTTAAAAAGTATTCTTTTTAAACAGCTTTTTCTTTTAAAAAAATAAATGAATGCTCTTTAGAAGTAGTTGAAATTATAAAAATAAATTACTTTTACAAGTATATTAAACGTACACACTAATCTTATAGAAAAGAATTATAAATGCACATACCCTTATTACAAGACATACTCATTTTATTAGGTTTTTCAGTAGTTATAGTTTTTCTATTGCAACGTGCCAAACTCCCATCTATTTTAGGCTTTTTAATTACTGGAGTTATTATTGGACCTTATGGTTTAAGTCTTGTTAAAGCTGTTGAAGAAGTTGAAATTATTTCTGAAATAGGTGTAATATTATTACTGTTTGTTATTGGCATGGAACTTTCTATAAAAAAATTAGCTTCTATGAAAAAAACAGTTTTCATTGGAGGCTCTTTACAGGTTGGGGTAACTGTTTTAATTGCTGGAAGTTGCTATTATTTTTTAGGGAATACTTGGAACGAATCTGTATTTATTGGTTTCTTGTTTTCACTTTCCAGTACAGCAATTGTTTTAAAAGTGTTTCAAGATAGAAACGAAATGTCTACACTCCATGGTAGAAATGCTTTGGCTGTTCTAATTTTTCAAGATATTATTGTGGTACCCATGATGCTCTTTACTCCTATTATTGCTGGAGAAAGCACCAATGTAACAGCTAGTATATTAACTTTATTATTAAAATCGGTTGTGGTTATTGTTATTACTATTTTAAGTGCTCGTTATGTGGTTCCAAAACTTATGTATGCTATTGCTAAAACTAATAATAAGGAGTTGTTTTTATTAACAACCATAACCATCTGTTTTGCAGTTGCCTTTTTAACCTCTCAGGCTGGATTATCATTAGCATTGGGAGCATTTATGGCAGGACTGATTATTTCAGAATCCGAATATAGCCATCAAGCAACAAGCATCATTTTACCCTTTAGAGAGTTATTTATTAGTTTCTTCTTTATTTCAGTTGGAATGTTACTAGATTTAGATTTCTTTATTCACCATGTTGGTGTTATTATGCTACTGGTTTTGGTGGTTTTAATTGTCAAATCGTCCATTACAGCATTGGCAATTGCTGTATTAAAATACCCATCCAGAACCGTTTTAATAACAGGTTTGTCTTTATTTCAAGTAGGTGAATTTGCGTTTATACTTTCAAAAGTAGGTATCGAATATAACTTATTATCAGCTGAAACCAATCAATACTTTTTAGCTGTTTCTATTGTTACCATGTTGCTCACACCTTTTGTAATCATTTTTTCTGAAAATATTTCAGACCGGTTTTTAAATTCCAAAATAGCTAAAGCTTTAGCTTCAAATTCAAAAGAAAACACTGAAGATGTAAACGCTAATGTAGAAATCGATTTAAGCAATCATCTAGTAATTATTGGTTTTGGAATTAATGGTTCCAATCTAGCAAAAGCATCGCAATTTAGTAACATTCCATATGTAGTGATCGAATTTAATGCTGAAACTGTAAAACGAGAAAAAGCTAATGGCATTCCCATTTTATATGGAGACGCCACGCAACCTCACATGCTGGAAACTGTCAATTTATCGAAAGCACGTTCTGTGGTGGTAGCCATTTCAGATGCCGAAGCAACAAGGACTATAATAAGAAATATTAGAGACATCAGCCACTCGGTGTATCTGGTTGTAAGAACACGCTATGTCAAGGAAATCCCAGATCTTATAGCTTATGGTGCAGACGATGTTATTCCAGAAGAATTTGAAACTTCTATAGAAATATTTTCTCGTGTTTTACACGATTTTTTAGTGCCAGAAAATGATATTTCCGAATTTATTGAACGAATTAGAGCCGATAACTATGGGATATTTAACTCTAAAAAGAAACTCCCAAACACCTTTACTTCTAATAAAATTCCTAATATAAATATTACTTGTTTACGAGTAAACATCGATAGTGGACGAATAATAGGAAAAACACTTCAGGAGTTAAATATTAGAAAAAAATATGGTATTAACATCTTAGCAATTGAGCGTAAAGATGATGTTATTGAACACATTGAACCTAACGAAAAACTATATCAAAATGATAGGTTATATGTAAGTGGAAGACAAGAAGCTATTGAAGAATTTCATAGAATTCTAAATTAAAATACGCAATAATAAGCTTGAACAAAATAAACCACATAACAGTAAACACACTAGATGGCGAAGCAACAGACTTAATAAAAGCATACAAAGGTAAACCCATTTTAATTCTGTTTTATAACAACCAGTGTTTGGGTTGTACTGGTCGTGCCATTCCATTAGCTTATCAATTCTCAAAAGAATATCCAGAACTTTCAGTACTTGCCATTCATAGCACCTTTGGAAATCAAACAATAAGTAAGCAAGATATATTAGATGTTTTTACGTCAAAAGAAATACCTTTTCCTATTTACTTGGATCAACATCATAAATGGTTTGATTTTTTTAAATGCGAAGGCACACCACATTGGATTATATTGAATGTCGAGGCCAAAGTATTTAAATCCTTTTATGGCTCTCAGGAAAACTCTCAAAACAGATTGTATTACGCTCTTGAAGAGCTTTTAAACAGTTAGGAAAAAAAGGTTGTTAGTCTAGTAATACAAACAAAAAAAGCTCCACATTTCTGTGAAGCTTTTGTTTTTTGGGTGGAAGACGGGATTCGAACCCGCGACCCTTGGTACCACAAACCAATGCTCTAACCAACTGAGCTACAACCACCATTTTAAATTGGACTGCAAATGTAATTTATTTCCCTTTTTCTACAAAGACTTTTATAAATATTATTTTTTTATTTTTTTACTTCAAATCAAACAGACTGTTAACCACAGGATAACGCTCTACAGTAAATCCTTCTCCATATGCTACTCCAACTATTCTGCCTATATCTTTTGCTCTATATTCTATACTATCGGTAAAATTTTTGCTTGAGATAGGCGTTTCAGGAGCCTTACTACCTGGATTATAAAATTGTGTTTTATAAGCCATAACACACTCTATCTTTTTAGACATAAAATCTGATACATCTACAACAAAGTCGGGTTCTATATTTTGCCATTGAATATAATGATAAACTTGTTTAGGTCTCCAAGGGGCTTGCCATTCAGTATCATGGTCATCAAACTTGGTGTCTATTTTAATCAACCCACTTAAAAAACAGGCATCACTTACTAATTTGCTGCCTTTACCATGATCAATATGCCTATCTACAATAGCATTACAAAGCACAATCTCGGGCTTATATTTTCTTAACATTTTAATGATTTCCAATTGATGTATCTTGTCATTTACAAAAAACCCATCAGCAAATTCTAAATTATGGCGTATGGAAGCTCCTAGAATTTTTGAAGCTGCTGCAGACTCTTCATCTCTAGTTTTTGCAGTACCTCTAGTACCAAGCTCTCCTCTAGTTAAATCTATTAAGCCCACCTTTTTACCAGCAGCTATCTCTTTCGCTAAAGTAGCTCCACAGCCTAATTCCACATCGTCTGGATGTGCTCCAAACGCAAGTATATCTAATTTCATTTTTTTATTTTTTCTGTTCTTTAATTGCTTTTTCAATTCTCATGTCAGGAATCAACCAGATGATTGCAACTAATATATAAATAGCACCACTAATCCATGCGTTAACAAAAGCAAAAACAATTCCTAAAACATATAACACAGGTGAGATTTTACCTTTAACATCATTCCCTAATGCTTTTGCTAAAATAGCATCTTTGCCATGACTTTCAATAATGAATTTTTGAAGTATAAAATATGCTATTGCCGCTCCTAGTAATACTACTCCATATAAAGATAGAGTGGCATTAGTGAAATGATTTTCTCCCATCCAACCAGTTACAAATGGAATTAAAGATAACCAAAATAAAAGATGCATGTTTGCCCACAAGATTCTACCAGAAACATGATTAACAGTTTGCATCATATGGTGATGATTGTTCCAATATATAGCAATATAAATAAAGCTTAAAACGTAGCTTCCAAAAACAGGAAGTAAAGGTTTTAAACTTTCGAAATCTCCACCATGTGGCACTTTTAGTTCTAGTACCATAATGGTAATAATAATTGCTAAAACTCCGTCTGTAAATGCTTCTAATCTATTTTTAAACATGTATTTAGTGTCTTATTTTATTTAATGCTTGTTCTATATCTTTTATTAAATCTTTTTTAGATTCTATTCCAAGTGAAAAACGAATCAGACCATTACTAATTCCTAATTTATCTCTTTCTTCTTGGCTTAATAACGCATGAGATGTTAGTGCTGGAAGCAACATGGTGCTTTCTACTCCTGCTAAACTCATCGATGGTTTAATTAACTCTAAAGAGTTTAAGAATTCAGAAGCATTTAAGTTATTGTTCAACTCAAAAGACAACATAGCTCCATAACTTTTCATTTGAGATTTTGCCAATTCATGCTCTGGATGGTCTTTTAAGCCTGGATAATAAACATGTTCTACATCTGGGTGATTTTGTAAAAATTTTGCCAGTTTCTTTGCGTTTTTACTTTGAGCCTTTACTCGTAAGCCAAGTGTTTTCATGCTTCTTTCTAACATCCAAACCATAAAATCACTCAAACTACCTCCTAAGTTAATACCAACTTCCCAAATTTGATGAATATGTTCTTTAGATGCAGCTACAGCTCCTGCTAAAATATCACTATGACCTCCTAAATATTTAGTAGCAGAATGAATCACAATATCTATTCCTAGATCAATTGGGTTTTGTAATATTGGACTTGCAAACGTATTATCAATTGAAGCAACAATGTTATTTGATTTTGCTAAACTTGCAACAGCTCTAATGTCTGTAATAGTTAATAGTGGATTTGATGGCGTTTCTAAATGAATTAATTTTGTGTTTGACTGAATGGCTTTTTCAAAATCAGAAACCTGATAACCATCAGTAAACGTGTATTCTATACCATATTTTGGAAATTCTTTTCTAATAAAATTACTGGTTCCACCATATAACGGATTTTGGATCACCAAATGATCACCGGATTTTAAAAAGGCTAGAAATGTCGTACTTACTGCTGCCATTCCAGAGCCAAAAATCAGAGCTGATTCGGCATGTTCTAAGGCTGCAATCTTTTTGGAAAGATATTCTTGATTTGGAGTATTATAATATCTTGGATATCTTTTAACTTCTACATCTTCAAATTGATAGGATGTGGACATGTAAATTGGCGAAACGGCACCTTTAAACTGCTCGTCTTTAATTTCTCCTGTATGTGTACAGATAGTATTTAGCCCTAATTTTCCTTTTGACATGATATGTATTTAAGTGTACATAAAATTAAGAAAATAAGGGCTAAAAACTACTTTAATAATGTATTAAAGTTTTATTATTTTTTTAATATCTACTCCTTCATCTGTTGAAATTCTAAAGAAATACATTCCGGATGCTAGTTCATCTAAACGAATTGTTTCCTTAATTACATTATTAAATCTGAAGGTTTTAATTGTTTTTCCTTGCGTGTTTAAAACTTGAATTTCATTTAGTTTTAATCCGTTTGCTAAAGAAATTGTCATTTGATTATTAGTAGGATTAGGATACATAGATATGTTAGACGCTAAGCTTACTTCATTTGTTGAAAGGACGTCACTTTCATATAATTTTACATTTCTAAAAAATGACGTAGCATCGTTATACCTTCCTCCTCCTGGATAATACAAACCATTATACCATACTTCACTATAGATATCATTTCCTGCTGTAAAGAATAAATAAGGTGCATTTCCATTAAACAAATCACCAATAGGAATGGAATAATGTTTATATGTAAATAAATCGGCATCTTGATAGGTGTCGTAATCTACATTGTAATTAACTGTGGGAGTTATAGATTCAGTTCCATAAAGTTTAAAAGCTAAAATGGGATCTAGTTGTAAATCGTTATCTATACCAATATAATGAGTCTCTCCATCTATAGTACTTTTAAAATCGAATTCTAATATGGTATTTGGAGTGATATTGTAATTTAAAGGTATGGCTTTCCATGCATTTACAGACACATGAATGGTAGCTCCTTGGTTATAATTTATGGTGACACCCCGATCTTCAGAAACATCGTAAGGTAAAACAGTTTCTGTATTGAAATTTATAATTGGCAATAATGGATCGCAGGCATCTGAAGCTGCAGGATTTGCATCAAGGTTCACATCTGTAAACCCATGACATTCATCTACATCATCGCAAATACCATCTTCATCGCTATCATTATAATAATCATTAGGACAAGTATCGCAAGCATCTGGAATCATATCTAAATCTGAATCTACACCACCAGAACAGCCATATAATGTTTCTAAAACATTGCTAACAGACCATAAATTATTTCTATCTGCCACAGAAGAGTTTAAAGTAGCTTCCATTCGTGCTTTTTGACCTTCAGTAAACATCGCATAAGTAGAAGATGTATAATCCATCATATTCGTATAATTATCTTTGGTCCCACAAGTAGAAACAGCACCTACACCAGGAAAATAATCTAAATCGCTTAACGAATTTCCTTGTGTATTTGGCGTGTCTGCAACAGCATCGTCAAAATTACAATAATATGGATCTCCATTACCACCAGCATTAGCCCAAATATGATACACATTTAACCAATGCCCTACTTCATGAGATAAATTATGATACCAAGTTTGCCACATTTCTCCATGTTCTCCAAAAGCCCATGCAGACATAACATGTCCATCTAAATAAGCATTAGCAGGGCTATCGACACTTGGAGGAAATGTTGCAAATCCCGAGCTTGTACTATTGGTCCAAGATTGCGCAACAACATAAATATTGAAATATTTTTCTCTAGGCCAATGGTATAACAATCTCATATTGCTATTATCTCCTTGATATGTATAGGTTGCATCTACTTGCCGATCGATACCATTTGTAGGGTTTCCATCTGGATCAAATTTAGCCAATACAAATTTTAATTTTTTAGCTGTAAAGGCGCCACGAACTGGAACAAAATCTGGATCTATATTTTGATCGAAAGCAGATTCTCCAGCATAAAACACATTTAAAAGTTCAAGAGCTCTTTCAACTGCTTGATCTGAAATATTTTCTACTCCGTTATTATGAATAATATGAACAACGACTGGAATAATGTAATCTGATCCAATTTCAAGACCTCCTATATTTGAATTTCTTTCATATGAAGATGAAGGTATAAAGTTTTTAGTGAATTCTTCTAACTCTTGATAAGCTGGATTGTTTTCAGGTCTTAATGAAGGGTTTTCATTATAAATTTTTTGCTGATATTCTTCTTGAGCACATTGTTTTTGTGCAGAAACACCATAGCAGACTAAAACACTAAATAATAGTAATAGTTTTTTCAAAATAGCTGGTTTTAAATTAATAATTCGTTTAAATAATACTATTGTATTTCAGTAAAAAATAGATTCTTACAGAAATATTATTATGGAATAAAGCTATAGCATTACATCTATAACAAAAAACGCTATTAATTTGAAAATGGAGAAAATTAATTATTAAGAGGATTTCAAATATACTAAATTCATTTAAATACCACCATTGCTATATAAACAATTATATAAAAACAACAATTTATTGGTTTACATATAAAAAATTATACAGTTTCTAATGTAGAGGACTTTGTGTACATGGACAGTCGCTAATCCCTTGTAAAAAGTCTAAACCAATAGTTACCATATGTGTTCCTGAATTATATCCAGCTAAATCATTGGTTGTAATTTGATATGCATACGCAAAATAGAAATTAGATTTCTTTACTCCAACCATAGGGCCAATATTTAATGGTTTTAACACCTGGTCATTTAGGAAGCGATATGAAATACCTCCCCAAAAATAATCTTCTCTTCTATCGTACTTTCTAATCTTGATATTAATATCTGTACTTGAACGATTGTCACTATCGAAGTATTGAAAAAAGACTGAAGGTTCAAATTCCAGTTTTTTATTGGTTTTACTTTGAATTCTTATTCCTGAATATATTTGATAGTTTAAAAGTAAATCGGGTTCAATTCCTGTAAAATCATCAATATCTTTTGGTAAGAGGTTATTCGCATTTAAACTAAAGTAGAACCCTTTATTTCTATATAAAACACCAACATCAAAATTATTATTTGAGATGGCTCTATCATCCGTAACACGTGGATCAATTATAGGTGTTTCATAAGTTGGTTCAAAGTTATTAATATCAATTCTGAAACTATTTAAATTATATGAAATACCAAAAGACAGATATTGCTTTGAATAATAGTCTAAAATTAAGTGATGCGCAAAAGACACTTTTAATCCTTTCTGAATGGTATTTCCATTCTTATCATTATACAATGAAACTCCAACTCCAGAACGACTAGCTATTCTAAAATCGGCATAAATAGATTGGTTGTCAGGGGCTCCTTTAATACCAACCCATTGTGTTAATCCGTTGGCTCTTATTTTTAAATTGTCGCCAATTCCTGCAAATGTTGGAGAAATTACAAAAGGATTATCTGCTAAGTATTGAGTAAATACCGGTAAATTTAACTCTTGACTATAACTTTGTGTTATAATTAGAAAAAGAGAGTATATAATTAGTTTTTTCATTTTGATTCGTTTTTAATTATAAATATTAACCCGTATTTAAATTATCTGTAAAGTGTAAAGTGACCTACAAAACTTCTATCGTCTTTAGGGTCGTTTAGCCTAACAACATACCAGTAATCTCCAGTAGGGAGTTCTTCTCCGTGATACATCCCATCCCAAGTCTGACCTATTCTTAAGCTTGCAACTTTTCTACCATAACGATCGAAAATATCGAAATCTAAGTTTGGATAATGAATGGTACATCCAGGCGCCCAACCATCTAAAACACCATCGCCATTTGGAGTGAAGTAATTAGGTATACAAACATCTACAAAGTCAAAATGTCTTGAAGCAACAGCCATACAACCATTACTGTCTGTAACCGTTACTGTGTATGTTCCAGATTCAGTAATAACAAAGACATTGGTACTTCCATAATCCTCTCCATTTAATGTGTAAACATAATCGCCAGAACCACCAGCTGCTATTGCTACTATTTCGTTTATTTCACCATCGTTTAATACTAAGGTTACAGGGTCGAAAGTAGTTATGTCGAAAAGAGGAGTTCTTTGTATACAACCATTGGTATGTCTAACATCTATAAAATGTCCAGTTCCAGGAATTACATCCATAAAAATATTACTCGCTTGGTAAGTGCCCCCATTTAATGAATAATCTAAATCGTCAAGATTCACATTACTATCATCAACAGAAACTCTAACAATATTACTAGGTGCATTATTAACACATTCATATTCTATAGTAACCAAAGGATTAATTCTTACAGATTCAGGGAAAGTAATATTCCATTCAGATTCACAACCAGAACTATCACGAACATAAACCATATGATCTCCACCACTTAATCCAGTAAAATCAAACTGAGTTTGTCCTGGAGCACCTGTAGTATAAGGCCCATTATAATCGTCTATACTTACAGAGTAAGGAGGAGTTCCTCCAGCAATATCAATACTAAATTCACCATCTAAATCTCCCTCACAAACTTCTGGAATAATCGTTGAAGGAACGATAGTAATTATTACAGGTGCTGGTTCGTTAATTGTAAAATTAAGTGTTAAGTAGCATCCTAATTCATCTTGAACAATCACATCATAAGTCCCTGGTTCTAAGTTTTCAAAAACATTAGTGTCGAAAAACTGATTCAATTGTGGAGAAATAGCATATTTAATAATACCTGTTCCGCCTGAAGCATTGATTGTTACAGATCCATCATTAGCTCCGAAACATGTAACATCTGTTACTGTAAATGGCGCTATCAAAGGTGCCGAAGGCTCTGTAATTGTAAAAGGAGCTGTCGTCGTTAAACAATCACCACTTACTACTTCTACTTGATATGTTCCTGCAGGAAGTAAGGTAAATACACCTGGGCTATTTTGAGTAGCAGGAATTGGGTTACCTAAGGTGTCTTGTAAAGTATATATATAATTTCCTAAACCACCTTGAGCTGTTGCTACAACAACTCCTGTAGAATCTCCTGCACAATTAATAGTTGCATTAGTTAAAGATAAATTTAAAAGTAAATCTGGTAGTGGATCAATAGTTATTTCATTAGAAACAATCGCCAAACAACCATTCGCATCCTGAACATAATACTCATGTGTTCCTACTGGAACAGAGAATGTTGTTGAAGTTGCAAACGAACCTAAAATTGGTGTAAAACTAGGGTTATCACTATAAGTATATGTACCAGTTCCTCCAGTAGCACTTAATGTAAGTGTCGCTTGTGTAAGACATGTTTGAGATGTTTCACTTACTAAACTAGCTTCTATTGGTGTTGGTTGTGTGATTACTATATCTGCTGAAGTAAAACTACAGCTGAATGCATCTGTAACAACAACTTGATAAATTCCAACTCCTAACCCTCCAAATATTGGTGAGGATTGAGGTCCAGAAGAACTAGTAGTAGGCGAAATCATGTTAAGTGTATATAAATAATCACTACCTGAACCACCTGTTGTAGCTGATACCGTTATAGTTGCATTGGCATCATCAAAACAAGATAATAAAGTGGTACTTGCTGTAGCAGTTGCATCTATAGGATTTGGTATATCTAAGGTCACAGTGTCGGAAGCTATACAACCACCAGCATCCATAACATTTACTGTATAAGTGCCAGCTGCTAAGTTTTCAAACGTGCCATTTGTAGAGTAAGGGACGGTTGCTGCTCCTGTTAATTCATATTGATAAGTTCCCCAACCACCAGTGGCAGTTGCTGTAATGGTTCCTAAATCATTGGTACAGGTCACGTTTGAAGTCTCTAATGCCACAACAGCTAAAGGCTCAATTGGTGACATAATAGTTACAACATTAGTTGTTGTAACACAAAACGGACTCGCTGTTTCTGTAACCTCAACGGTATAATTTCCTGCCAATAATCCTGTAATAGCTTGAGGGTTTGTACTTGTATTAGCTGCAATTGGTCCTAATACTGATGTAGCAGTGTTATCAAAAACTTCATAAGTATAAGCTCCAGAATAACCACTTACATTAATTTCTATGGCACCATTATTATCTCCAAAACAAGTAACAGCATTAGTAGCTGTCGCAACAACATCAACCGTATCGAATGGCGAAACTGTATATGCTGCAGTAGCCATTGTACATCCTGTATCTAAATCGGTTACTAAGAAATAATAATCTCCTGGCATTGTAACGGTAAAGATGTTTGAAGCTTGTGGTGTACCACTTGGCAACATTTGATATTCAAAATTCCCAGAACCTCCAGTAACAATAATTTCAATAGAACCTGTGTTATTACAGTCTATAGGGGTCGATTCAACAACAGTTGCAGCAGTTAAAGTAGGTAAAGGTAAGATAGATACTGTGTTTGTAGCAATACACCCATTGGCATCTTTCACATAAATAGTAATCGTTTGTGTACTTCCTGTATCAATAATATTGAACACATTTGAAGTAAAATAATTCGTTCCATCAATACTATAAGTATAAGTACCTGTTCCTCCAACTTCAGTGATTGTTAAAACAGAGGTGTTTACTGTACCATCGGCAGCACATGCAAAATCGGTTGCTGTTCCCGAAACGGTGAGCATTGTTGGTTCTCCAACTGTAACATCCATAGTATTTGAACAACCTCTACCAGAATTTACTTGAACTGTATAAGTTCCTGCAACTAATCCAGTAAACACATTCGAATTTTGAGGAGCTACAACAATTGGAGCTGTTATTTCATAAGTATAAATAGGGTTGTCGTTTCCAGCATCTAAAGTAACTGTTATCACGCCTTCGTTACTTCCATTACAACTCACATCTGTAACAGATGTCGTAAAAGATACAGGAATTGCAGCATCTAAAGTAATGGTCGCATCCTCAGTACAACCTGTTGTTGCATCAGTAATCGTTACCGTATATGTTCCCGAAGGCACTCCAGAAAACACATTACCTAATAGTGTAATAGAAGCAGGATTTGGACTAATAGAATAAGTATATGCACCTGTTCCTCCTAGAGCTGTCACTGTTATTTCACCATCATCATCAGAACAGGTTGTAATTCCTGTTACTGCTGGAGTAATACCTAATGGTGGCTCAATAACAACACTTACAGCATTTTCACATCCATTCACATCTCTTACTACAATTGTATGACTTCCAGAGTTTAAATTTGAGATTGTAAATGGAGTCGTTTGCGATTGAAATGCGCCCCCATCAATACTAAAAGTATAAGGTGGCATTCCAGCAGTAGCTAACGTAACATCAATTTCAAAATTACCTTCAGAAGTATTACATTGATTATTCACTGTAGCCGAAACAACTGGTGAAGGGTCCATTGGTAATACTAAAACTGGTGTTGTTTTAATACATCCGTAAGCATCCATCGCATGCACATAATAACTATTAGCATCCATATTGAATACATTGGCAGAAGCCCAAGAAGGGTCTGTTGCAACTGGTGGCGTTGCTATGGTTGTGATTTGATACATATATGGTGGTGTTCCATCTGTAGCAATAGCGCTTATAACACCAGAATTTGGATGACAATTCGCATTTTGATCGACTGTAGCAGTCAAGCTTAATTCTATAGCCGACTCAGTAATATTAAAAGGTACTGTTACCACACTACATCCTGTATTAGGTCCAGAGGTTTCACTAATTAATACAAAATAATTCCCAAAAGGTAAAGGCCCTAAATTCGCAACAGGTAAAGTACCATTGGCTGGTACTGTTCCAGTTCCACTAATTCCGGTTGTTACTAATGTAAAAGAATCAAATATCTCATAAGTCACATTAGTAGCTGAAGCATACGTACTATTGATAGTAAATGATACATTACCATCTGCGCTACCAGTACATGTAATATTATTCGCTGTTACAGCTGTTGCTGTTAATGTGGAATTTGTTGGAATTGGACTCGTTGCTGTTTCATAGTAACTACAACCTGTAGAAGCATCAAATACAATAAACGTATAAGTAACTCCCGGTAATAAATTAGAAAAAGTAGCACTTCCTGGAGTCAATTCTGGAATCCATGATCCACCAGGAGGAGTACCAACTGCTGGATAAATACTAAAGTAGAATGGGCCAGGACTAATTAAAGTGGTTCCAATAGTTACAACGGCTTCACCACCTAAAAGACAGTCGGCTGTTGCGGTAATATTAATATCTAAATCATCTGGTGGAGATGCAACAAGTACATCTTGAACCAAAATAGAACAGCCATTAGCATCAACCACATTAATTTGATATAATCCGAAATCAACAACATCAAAACTAACCGATGTTGATCCTGTAGTATTTAATTCAGAATTAGAATAACCATTCGTTCCTGTTACAAAATAATTATAAGGAGGTGTTCCTCCTGTTACACCATCGACTATAACAGATCCTTGTGAAACACCTAGAGGTCCACAAGTAATATCTACAGCATGATAATTTACTACAATTGGTGTTGGTTCTGCAATGATTATAGTTGCAGTATCTGTACATGAATTATTATCGGTTAAAGTAATGGTATAAGAACCTGCTGAAAGACCCGAGGTTTGTGTACCATAATCAGTTCCTGTTGTTGTATTAAACACATTAATAACATAAGCTGGCTCACCAACTGTTGTATTTATAACCACATCTATAGCTGCATTTTCATCACCATGACATAAAATAGGTTGGATTTGAGTTACAGAAATAATTTCAGGCAGCGTAAGAGCATCAATTGTATTGACACCTGAAAGTGACGTACAACCTTGAGCATCTGTTATTTGAAATTGATATGTTCCGTTTGTTGCTGTAGTATATGTAAATGGCGAACCTGTTGTACCTAAGGCAGTGAATGCTCCTCCATTTATAGAAACTTCGTAGGTATATGGAGCATAACCACCAGAAATAGTTCCAGTAATAACGGCATCTGGCGATGAAGTACAATCTAAGTCTTTAGTAACAATAGTATTAACTGTTAATTCTGAAGCTATAGTTTCAGCTGGTAGTGTAAAAGTACAACCAAATGCATCTCTTACTATAATTGTATAAGTACCAGGAACTAAATTGTTAAAAATATTATTTGAAGTAAATGGTGCACCATTAATACTATACTGATAAGGTGGCTGACCACCAGATGCAGTCACTTCAAGTGTTGCTGCATTGGTTGCATCATAACAATAATCTGATGTTACATCAATTGATGCTGTTGGGCTTGTAGGAACTGTTAAATCGAATGTTGTTGAAACCGTACATCCTTGAGCATCAATAACTGTTGCTGTATAAGTTCCTGTTTGCGTTAAATTAACAAAAGTATTACTAGCCTGTGCAGGAAGAACTGTACTATCTGGCAAAGTAAGACTATAGGTGTTTCCTCCCCATCCTCCAGTAGCATTAATAACAACTTGTCCATTTCCATTACAGGTAATTGGACTAATTGTAGTTGTGATACTTAAAGCAGAAGTTGGTGCATCTACAGTTAAGGTTGCAGTCGCATCACAGTTTGTTGTGGTATCTGTAACAACAATGGTGTAACTACCAGAAGCTAAACCTGTTAAAATTATTGGTGAAGTACCAGCTGTTACACTTCCTCCATTTATAGTATAATTAAATCCTGTTGAACCAGATACAGTAAATTGAATTGAGCCATTTAAATCTCCAAAGCAAGTTACATCACTCATATTCTGTCCTACTACCGTTAATGCTGGTAAAGGATTAATTGTATAAGATTCTGAATATGTACAATCATTTTCATCAATCACTTGGAAAGTGTAAGTTCCAGGAGCTAAATTGGCAAAAACATTTGATGTCTGGTAAGGTGTCGCAGCAGAAGCTGGAGCAATAATTTGGTACTGCAGAGTACCAGTACCTCCTGTTGTACCAGTAATTGTTATTGATGACGTATTTAATGGACAACTTAAAAGGGTATTATCAAACGTTAAATCTGTTGGAGGATTTAATGGATCGATGGTTATAGTATCCACAATAAAAACACAACCACTATCATCTTGAACTGTTACTGTATAAGTTCCATTTGATAAGCCAGTAAAAACGTTACCATTTTGAAAAGTGATTCCATCAATACTATAGGTAAAAGGTGGTGTTCCTCCTGTAACTCCTGTAACTGTAATTTCACCGTTAGTAGTACAAGTATATGGCGCTGTTAAAGTGGCTGTTCCTGTTAGTGGATCACTTTCGGTAATTGTTATTGTTTGTGGGTCAGTAAGGCATACATCCGTTCCTATTGTATATTGTACTACCACATCATAATTACCAACAGAAAGTCCCGTAAATACATTTGAATTCACAAAAGTTATACCTCCATCAATACTATACATCAAACTGTTTCCATTAGTATTGGTAACATTTATTGTAATAGTTCCATTATCTGATCCTGCACAAGAAATATTTGTTTGATCTACAGTAAATTCTGGAGCTAAAGATGCATCGACTGTAATGGATGTTGTTGCTTCACAGTTATTAGAGTCTATAACTGTAATGTTATAAACTCCTGGAGCAGTAACAACAATTTCTGGCACTGTTTGGAATACTGTTGTACTATTTACAAAGTAAAAATATGGTGGCGTTCCTCCAGTGGCATACACCGTAATTTCACCATCCGTACAAGTTAATGGACTTGTAAGTGCTGAGGTTGCTGTTAATAGAGGTGGTTCTATTATTTCAACATCTTCAGTATGTGTACACCCGTCTTCTGTTTCCACTAAAGTGGTATAAACTCCAGGATTTAGGTTAGAAAATGTATAATTATTTTGAGTGATTGGTCCTACACTATTTACAAGTGTAGCGCCATCGTAAATTGAAAAGAAATATTGTGGTTCAACATCATTAGCTGCCAAAGTAATACTTCCTTTATCTCCATAACACAAAGGTTGAGCTACAGTTAAAGAAACTGTAAAGTCTCTTTCTCTTATTTGAACATCTGGCACTGTAAAAATACACGGGTTAGTTGGTGCCCCAACTTGTCTAATATAAATTGTATAGGTACCAGCAACTGTTACTGTAAAAATATTACTTGTTTGATAGGTGATTCCATCAATACTATATTCGTAACCATTTGGTACACCACCAACAGTAATTTGTCCTGGTGTTGTACAAATAATATCGTTGCTTGTAACCGTTGGGTTTAATACATTTTGATAGACATTAAAGTAGAACTGATTAAAACAACCGCCTTCATAATTTAAGGTTAGTCTAAATTGTCCAGATGTGTTTGCGTTAAAAGTTGGACCTGTTCCTACTTGGTTCCATGAACAAGCGGCATTTTCATTTGCACAGTCTGTATTACTAACAGGTGTACAACTACCTTCATCTAGTTGCTCCCAAATAATAGATGAAGCATCTGTAATATTTGTTTCAATTAATCTAAAGTCATTAGCACCACATAAAAAGATGTTTGGCAATAGTTTTCCATTGTTAGGACAAGTAACCACTTGATCTGCAAATGGAATAACAGGATTTGTTAATGTTGTACCTCCATAATTAGTAACAACAAAAGTTTGATCAATAGACTGACATGGAGCAACAGCTGTATTATGAACATAATAAGTTCCAACAGCAGTAACTGTAATCGTTTGAGTGGTTCCTATTACAGGTGTTCCAGTAGGACTGGTAGACCAGGAATACGAATCGTAACCATTAGCAGCTGTTAATTGAACACTATCTCCACAAAGAATAACGTTTTCTATAAATTCGCAATCTAAATCTACTAAAAAATTGGTTGCTTGAGGCGTAATTAAACAGCCTGTATTAGAATTTAAACTTGGATCATCTGAAATTACAAAAAATGGATTAGTAACACCACTGTAAGTTGCAAATGCTTGATTATTAATAATATTCGAACAGGCATCTGCAAGTTCGTTACAACTATCTACAACTTGAGCATGAATTCTAATTTCTGTAACTGGGTCACCTTGTTCAACTATGGAATTATCAACACTAAAAACTATCTCCCTTGTTGCTGGAGTGTAACTAAGTACTGTTACTCCAGGTGGTAATACTCCTAAATCTGCTGGATAATTAAAAATAATATTTACAGGTAAAATATCCCGAATGATCAAGTTATTTGCGTCATCATTCCCTGAATTATGAAAACCAATAATATAATTTAAAGGTTGTCCTAAGCCAATAGCTAAACCGCCAATATCATTTCCAAGATCATCTTCAACAATTTTAGTAAGAACAATCTTGGGCTCAATAATATCTACAGCAAATGCACAGAAATATGCAAAATATTGATCCTGATTACTCTCCATCCGGATAGTAGCAGTTGTATCATCATTTCCAATAACAGTATTGCCAGGGTTTGGAACTACCATAACTCCTGTATCAAAACCTAGAGTATTTGTACTATTTGGAACTCTATTGTTAACAGGTAAAGCACTTAATTGTGTAACCGAAGAGTTGAAAAAGTTATTTGCTGGTCGATCGACAGCAGACATGGTCACACCATTTAATATCAACCTATCATTCTGAATTGGGCTATCTCCTTCTAAGGCAGCAAAAGCAAAGTTTGCTCGAACTGGTATTGGGGCTGGAACTGTACGGAATCCAGACACTGGAATATCGACATTTACAGAGCTATTTATAGAACTAAAACCATCAAAACTTGTAATTGATTTACCAGGTAAAGTTGGGTCTTCGAAAACAATAAACAGAGACCATCCTGCCGAATAACCTGTTCCGTTATATGGATTAAATGTTGAGGTTTCCCCAACTGCTGTGGACACATTTCCTACTGTATATGTTCCTAAATTAGCAGCCAAACCTGTAACAATTGATGTTACATCCGCAAAACAAGAATAAGGATAACTATTTCCAGTTTCTACGCCATTGGCTTCGTAAATGACAGTACCTACTACATCATTATAACCGCCAGTGGGTCCTTTAAATTTTACTTGAGTTATTGGATCATTTCCGTTAGTAACGGCTCCCCAATATAAACCTGCATGAACAATTTTATAACATCCTGGGTTTGGTATTTCTAAATCCGCACTTGAGGAATTAAATGTAGATCCATCGCCGTCAATATCAATATATTGCATATCAACATTATGGTTATAAACAGAATTGTCATTAAATGGACTATTGCTTGGTCCTAGAATGTTATTCCCAATTAAGCGAATATCTCCTTTTAAATCACTATTAAATCTCGGTGTGAAGGGCACAAAGTTTTGAGCAAATGTTTGCATGCTCAACAGTAGTATGATTACAACAATGCCAATCTTAAAAAAAGTAGGTTTTTTCATGATATTTTTATTTATATATAATCATTTCATCTTTTTAAGGGGCATTAAAAAGACCAAATGGGGGCTTTCATATTTTTACTATTCTTCTATTTTAACAACAGACATTTTTTCATTATATGGTAAATTTCCTTTGTTTTCTAATCCTCTCATAGCTTCTTCTACATATTCAAATTTTTGAGAATAGATATAATACTTACTGGTATTAACATCATAGAAGAAATTAATATTTGATTGTCCAGCAGATACCACTTTTTCTAAAAATTCATCTCTATCATTTATATTTTCATGTACAGCTAATATCATATAGTAGCCTTTTTCTACATTTTGTACACCTTTTAATATTTGAACATTACTACTTTGTTCTTCTCCAAAATTAAAGTCTTCTGCAGTTAAAGGCTCTGTACTTAATGGCGTGCTATTAATAATTCTTTCTAAGCTAGCCATATCTTTTTGATGTCTATCCTTTTCATTATCATAAAGAGCTCTTTTAATTCTTCGTTTTCTCTCTATTTCTGTAGCTACTTTAATAGACTCTAAAGACGAAACTAAACTGGCTCTTGTTCTTTCAAATTCTGCCTGTTCTTCTTTTAAAGTTTGAATTGTTTCTAAATAATATTGACTTGTCTCATCATTTCTGTTTGATCCTTTTTTAATACGTTGGTTATATATATTTTCTAATTCAGTAATGGTCTTGTTACGTTCTGAAATAGCTGCATCTAAATCTGATTTTAAAGCTTCTAAAGCTCTATTTTCTGCTGAAATACTCTTAAACGGTTTTGGTTCAAGATAAATACCTTGCTCACTTAAATCGTTTTCTTCTTTTAAGTCTTTAAGATCTTTTTCTTTGGTAACAACAACCTCATTTAACCTTATTAATAAAGCGTCTTGTTCTTCTTTAGATGCTTTTGTTTCCTCTGTCAATGCATACATAGATTTAGCTAAAGCATCTTTTTGAGTTACCTCAATATCAGCTTGAGCTGCTGCTGCTTCGGCCGCTAATCTAGCTTCTTCATCTGCTTGTGCTTGAGCTGCTGCTTCGGCTGCTAATCTAGCTTCTTCATCTGCTTGTGCTTGAGCTGCTGCTTCGGCTGCTAATCTAGCTTGTTCGTCTGCTTGTGCTTGAGCTGCTGCTTCGGCTGCTAATCTAGCTTGTTCGTCTGCTTGTGCTTGAGCTGCTGCTTCGGCTGCTAATCTAGCTTGTTCGTCTGCTTGTGCTTGAGCTGCTGCTTCGGCTGCTAATCTAGCTTGTT